>JAZLEO010000044.1:0-26938 GCA_045615285.1 Bacteroidales bacterium | reverse complement strand
GAAACACGTTCGCATCACAAACGCTAACGTTGAACCTGTATTCTTCGCTTATCCAGCTGTTGCTGAAATCGACGCTATCGTAAGTAACATCACAAAAGAAGCTCCTATCTACGACTTCATCGCTAAAGAAGATAACTTCGGTCACCGCTTCTGGGTCATCGACGACAAAGCTACTATCGCCAGACTCGTTGAACTCTTCGCCACAGAAGTTCCTTCAATGTATATCGCTGACGGTCACCACAGAAGCGCTGCTGCCGCTCTCGTAGGTCAAGAAAAGAAAGAAAATAACCCTAACCATAAAGGAACTGAAGAATACAACTTCTTTATGACAGTTATTTTCCCAGATAACCAATTGAAGATCATCGACTACAACCGCGTGGTTAAAGATTTGAACGGTCTCTCAAAAGAAGAATTCCTCAACGCTTTGACAGAATCTTTCGATGTTGAAGATATGGGAACAGAAATTTACAAACCAGCTAAATTACACGAATTCAGCACATATTTAGATGGTCACTGGTACAAACTCAACGCAAAACCTGGAACATTCAACGACGAAGATCCTATCGGTGTTCTCGATGTTACAATCCTTTCTAACTTAGTTTTAGACAAGATTTTAGGCATTAAAGACTTACGTACCGACAAACGTATCGACTTCGTCGGTGGTATCCGTGGTCTCGGCGAATTGAAACGTCGCGTTGACAATGGCGAAATGAAAGTTGCTTTCGCTTTACATCCAGTAACAATGAAGCAAATCATCGACATCGCTGACAGCGGCAACATCATGCCTCCTAAGACAACATGGTTCGAACCTAAACTCCGTTCAGGTCTCGTAATTCATACATTAGAATAAGTCACCGAGTCGCCAAGACTCTAAGACACCAAGGCAAAGACGTCACTATGTGGCGTCTTTACTTTTTTTAATACGCATAAAAAAAGCGAGCAGAATTAATTTCCACTCGCTTTTTAGTTGGTGACTCTGCGTCTATGAGTATAAGCGTCTTAATTTCTCACCGGACGTACCGTGAAGCCATTACGACGGAGGCTCCAGTTGCAATACACTTGTTCTTTGCACATATCCAAGAAACAAGCTTTGGTATATGTTGAGCCGCCTTCTTCATCATAAGGAGTCGCTGTCCAATAGTATCCATAGACATCACGATCCAGCAGTTCTGTATTCTCGCCAGTGTTAACACGGAATCCAGAAGCTGGGAGGAATATATGTTCGCCATTAACATTTGACACGACGTTAAATCCTTCAACGCCATTGACTTTAGCCCAAATCCAGGTACATTTTTGTGTCAATTCAAACATTTCTTCCAATGTAGGGATTCTCCAATCGCTGCCCCATTTTGCGGTAGCTACGTCATAGTCAGGGTTGCCAGATATGACGCCCAAATTTTGTTTATAAGTGGTGCAGTTGCTTGACAAGAAATCGTCTTTTGTCTCCAATTCGCCCCATGCGAAGTGATCGCCATATTCGTAAGGAGCAGTAGCGCCTACATTCCATTTAGCCCATTTTGTTCCACTTGGAAGACCGAGGTCAACATATTCATATACAGCCTCTTCTTCTTCAGGTAAAGTAGTGAAATGAATTGCATCTGTTACTATTTCACCAACACTATTTACAGCATAAGCACAAACATAATATTCAGTTGATGCCAACAAACCTGTGAGTTGATGTGTATAAACGCCTAAACCCTCTCCCACCTTCACACGATTAGGTTCTATTGATTCTGTATCATCCACATTTGTTTTATGCCATATAAAACCGCGCTCTGTAACTTCTGCGCCACCATCTGCCAAAACTTCTGCACTAACCATTGCTGAACAATTTGAAACTTCTGATGCTACTACTATTGTTACTGTAGGCAATTCTTCAACAGCTCCATTTTCACTTTCTAAAGTGTTAAAAGTCAACTCATTACCATAAGCAGTACCTACACTGTTAGTAGCATAAGCTCTGACATGATATTTTGTATTAGGAGTCAATTCTGATAATGTTGATGTATAAATATCAACGCCGTTTCCTTCCTTTGTAAAATTATCTTCTAATGTAGGTTTTTCATCGGTACTCCAACAAAAACCTCTAGCTGTGATGTCAGCGTTTCCATCATCTGTGATTTCTCCTGTACAAACCGCAGTCGTATCAGTTATGCCAGAAACAGAATTCGTTGTTACTTCCGGCAATTTAGGATCTGGTTTACAAGAAACTAAGATACTGCAAACCATTACAATTAAAATGAAATACTTTTTCATGATCTGATTATTAAAAATTAAAATTGATATTCAATAGTCTGCAAAGATAATAAAAGTCAACGGACAAATGACATGTTTTTGAAACATCAAGATGTAAAATTTTCAAAACTCCACAATTCCTTCCCTTAACCGTTAATTGTTAACTGTCTCACACAAAAAAAGAGCTGCTTTTTTCCAGCAGCTCTCCCCTTTGACTTTAGTCTTTAGACTCTAGTCATCAATTATTTCTCTGATACAGATAACGTTTGATACTCTTCTTAGGTGTTCTTTCAAATGCCTCCGACATAATCTCTATCTTCTTGAGTTTCGCATAATTAGGTAATTCTTTATTTACTTCAGGCAGAGAGTCTTCCATATATTTGATAAATTCGGCCTGATTCATGCCTTCTTTTGCTGCCAAGTCGAAGTCTGGATATATGAGCGCCGTGAGTCCGCCGTTATCTTCTATGACCAAAGATTCCAAAACGTATGGGCGTGTATCCAAGACAGCTTCCACTTCTTCAGGATATATGTTTTGTCCCGAAGGTCCGAGAATCATACACTTAGAGCGACCTCTCAGGAACAGGTATCCGTCAGCGTCAATGATACCCATATCGCCGGTATGAAGCCAGCCGTCAGCGTCAAGGACTTCTCTCGTCGCTTCTTCATTTTTATAATATCCCAAGAAAACATTAGCGCCTTTGACGAGAAGTTCGCCTGGAATATTCTGAGGATCAGCCGAATCTATTTTCATTTCCATATTTGGAACTATGCGGCCGCAAGAGTATAACTTGGCTGTTTTATAATCGTCGTATGTTATAATAGGTGCACATTCTGTCATGCCGTAACCGACTGTGAACGGAAATTCCATTTTCTTGAAGAAAGCCTCGACCTCTTTATTGAAAGCAGCGCCGCCGATGATAACTTCATAGAACTCGCCGCCGAAAGCGTTGATCAATTCGGCCTTTATCTTATTCATTATGAACTGATCAAGGATCGGAAGTTTCAACGCATATTTTATACCGATTGTCTCGATAACAGGTTTCACCTTGCTTTTGTAAATCTTCTCGATGATAAGCGGAACCGCAATGACCAAAGTCGGCTTGACTTCAGAAAGAGCCTGCATGATAATCTTCGGACTTGGGAGTCGTGATAGGAAGAAGACATGGCAGCCACAGCTGATTTCATACAAGACTTCAAACATAAGTCCATACATGTGAGCTGTCGGCAACATAGAAACTACTCTTGAAGTACTGTTTATTTGCGGCAAGACTTTTTTTGCGAATTCCAGATTAGAACATATGGCTCGATAAGGAATCATCACGCCTTTTGAGAATCCCGACGTTCCTGAAGTATAGTTTATAATCGCCAGTTCATCAGCTGAATCTTCGTAATAATCAATGACATCAGCCGTAAATTCCATAGGATATTTCTTACCGAACAATTCATTCAAATGCTCACGTGTTTCAATGATCTTATCATTAGCTGCATAAAGCAATTTGAAAGTATTGACTTGGATAATAGCTTGTAAGCCAGACATATCTATTTCAGAAAGGCCTTCCCATATAACCTCATCCACGAACAAGATCTTAGCCTCCGAATGATTTACGAGATGGTTGATGTTACTTGGCTTGAATTCGTGCATAAGAGGCACAGGGACAGCTCCGTATGTCATGGCAGCGAGGAACGACACCACCCAGTTCGCCTGGTTTCTTGAACAAAGAGCCACTTTATCACCTTTTTCCAATCCACATTCTTCAAAGACGATGTGAAGCTTAGCGATTCTTCTCGCCATATCTCTGTAATGTAACGTAACACCTTGATAATTAGATATGGCAGGCTTATCCCAATTTTCTCTGATTGATTTTTCAAAAATCTTATTTACTGATGTAAAGTCCATTTTTCAAGTTATTAGTGAGTAAAAATATTTTAGTTCATCGCTACAAAGATAATAAAAAGTCAACAGACTACTGACTACGGGCTACAGTTTTTTTCAATTCATAATGCATAATTCATAATGCATAATTAAAATAGCATCAACTTTTGTCTTTAGACTTTTGCCTTTCATCAGAAAAATGTATATTTGCAAAAAATAAAAAAAAATCATGGAAGATAAATTTTTTGACCCTAATGCGGCGGCAGCTCTTGGTTCAGGCATCTACGGCTTACCATGCAGCGCAGAAGAAGCTGAAATCATAATCATCCCTGTTGAATGGGAATTGACTACAAGTTATAACAGAGGTACTGTCAACGGCCCTCAAGCCGTTTTCGATGGTTCCATGCAGGTTGACCTCCATCATCACGACTACCCTGACGTATGGAAACGCGGCATCTGGATGGATGAATTTCCACAGGAATTACGCGAACTTCACGACGAACTCGTCCCTCTCAGCGAAGATATAATCGACGGAATAGAAAGCGGCGATGTGGATGAAAACCCAGAAAACTACGATGAAAAATATGTCGCCATCGAACAAGGTTTCGACAAGATGTTCGCATGGCTTAAAGACAGAATCGCCTACTGGAAATCACAAGGCAAGAAAGTCGGCCTTCTAGGCGGCGATCACAGCATACCTCTCCCATATCACACATATTTCAACGAACAAGGCGAAGAATACGGCATCATCCACGTTGATGCTCACAGCGACTTGAGAATAGAATTCGAAGGCTTCAAATACTCACATGCCTCCATTTTCTATAACACAATGAAATACGACAATATCGAGAAATTGGTTCAGGTAGCGATCCGCGATTACTGCGATCAAGAAAAGGAAATCATCAACAATTCCGACGGAAGAATGGTCGTTTTCTACGATCGTGACAACCGCAGAAAACTTTATGAAGGCAGCACATGGAAATCGATCTGCGAAGACATCATCGCTCAACTTCCTGAAAAAGTATATATCTCCATCGACATCGACGGCCTCGACCCAAAACTCTGTCCTAACACAGGCACACCGGTTCCTGGCGGAATGGAATACGAAGAAATGATGTATTTGTTAAATAAAGTAAAGCAAAGCGGTAAAGAGATAATCGGTTTCGACCTCTGCGAAGTGTCTCCAGGCGAAGACGAATGGGACGGTAACGTTGGAGCAAGAGTACTCTATCACCTCTGCGGAATCATTTAATCAGTCACGAGCCGTGAGCCATGAGCGTCGAGAGGGCGCTCATAACTCACAACTCAAAGCCCAATGCAAAAAATATGAGTTTAAACAGTTTTTTACAATTTTTCGTAACCAAGGAAACCAAGTTTTTCCCTATTTACATCAAGCAATCGGAATTGTTGGTACATGCTACCAAGACTTTATTGGAAATGGTTAAAATAGACAACTACGAAGAACGTAAGTTGCTGGGCCGTCAGATCAAGAAAGACGAGACCGACGGTGACGAGTTATTCAGAAGTCTTTACAAGATGCTCAATATCACCTTCATCACACCTTTCGACAGAGAAGACGTGAATGAATTGGCAGCCAACATGGACGATTGTCTCGACATCATCGACGATTGTTCCAAGAACATCCTGATGTATCAGCCGAAACGTATCGACAACCAGCTCGCAGAGACGGCAAATTATCTTTACGAATGTGCCACTCTCCTTCACGAGATCATCAAGAAGTTAGAATTCATATCATTGAATTACAACGACATCATCGACAATTGTGACAAGATCAAACATATCGAGCACGTCATCGACAGCATTTATTCGGATTACATCAGCAATCTGTTCAAAGGCGAGACCGACTATATCGAGTTGGTCAAGAACAAAAACATCGCCGAGACCTTTGAGAGCGCCAGCGATGTCTTGAAGAACGTATCCGACACAATAAGAACAATAGTCATTAAGAATTCGTGATATGTTAGCATTTATCGTAGCCGCTTCTTTGATATTAGCGCTGTTAATCACTTTTCTAAACGGCATGAACGACGCCGCCGACGCTGTATCGTGCATCATCACGACACGCGTCCTCAGCCCTTTAAAGGCAGTGTTGTGGGCGGCCTTCTGGGGATTCATGGCGTATTTCATCTTCAACTCTCACGTAGCCGAGACCATGAGCCAAGGACTTGTAGAAGCTCAATATATGAATCCTTACGTGGTGTTCTGCGCCTTGGTCGGAGCGACATCCTGGATAGGAATCTGCACATGGCTCGGGCTTCCTATTTCATCGTCACAAGCTTTGATAGGAGGCATCATCGGACCAGTATTATTCAGCTTCGGTTCATCGGCGCTGGTGTTAGACGGTGTTTTCCTGGTACTTATCTTTATGATATTGACACCAGTGATAGGAATGACATTGGGATTTTTCATGCAATGTCTGATTATGCGTTTATTCAAGAACTCAAACAAAAAGAAATTAGACAAGAGTTTCAAGAAATTGCAGCTGGTTTCATCGGCGGCATTCAGCCTCGGTCATGGAGCCAACGACGCACAGAAGACAATAGGCCTGATTTCCATTATGCTATTCACTTCCATGCAATCGCCTGAGATAACAGATAACTTCAAGAACATCTTGGGAATTTTCTTCGATGCAGAGAAAGGTTATCACGTCCCGCAGATTGTAGCGTTAATCTGCTACTTGATGATAGCGCTCGGCACCATGGTAGGAGGTAAAAATGTAATAAAGACGACAGGCTCCGGCATCGTGAAAATCACTCCTGACAAAGGATTCTGCGCTGAGACAGTAGGCGCCACTACCGTCATCGGCTGCTCCATATTCGGCATTCCGGTCAGTACATCTCACAGCATTGTCGGCTCGATAATAGGTGTCGGACTGACAAACGGAGTGAAATCAATCAGCTGGGGTACAGCTAAAAGCATCCTATGGGCGTGGATTCTGACCATTCCAGCGCCGCTACTTATTTCGGGAGTGCTCTATTCCTTGATCAAATAATTTTAACACCATAAAAAAAGACCGCAAATTGCGGTCTTTTTTGTCATATATCATTTCTTCTTCCATCCTATACCGAACCCGACTTTCAACTCTATCATATCAAAATCGGTGTTGGTCACCACATCAGCCGACATGATAAGATTCTTCATATTCAGCTGAATGCCGGTTGACAACAGCCAGCCTTGATATCCACCATAATTCTTATGCCATTCTCCGTCAACAGTCTGTGTATAACTCGAATACAATCCATATCCTCCGCCTAGTTTCAGATATATCGGGTCGCCTACTGTAAACATCATTCCGAATAATGCAGAAAGTCTGGAATTCACTACAGTTTCCGTCAATTCAGGATACACATAAGAGCTCTCATTGAACTTTGGTAAAAACTGTGTCAATCCTGTATAATTAGTCGAATCCGTGACATCAAAATTCGTCATCACCGACATATACCATCCGGCGCCTCTGTAAGAACCGCACGACAATCCATACGACAACTGATTTTTCAATGTAGAGGCATTTACCGTAAAGAAACTGACACCATTTTCATTAAATTCTCTGACCGTTTCTCTGGTAGGATAAAACGAGAAATCGGTGTAGTTACCCTTGGCTACATATATGTCACGCTTATCAACCTTACGATGTCTTTTCACCATAACATTATGATTTCCAAAAGAAAGATCCAGTTCCAAAGGTGTATGACCTTGTTTCTTTCCGTCAACGAAGACAGCGTCGCCGGCTTTACTTGAATCAAATTTCACCAGCTGTCCGTAATAGAACGTGAACTCCGACTGTCCTCCGTCCTTTACATCAATGTTTTTCGTCACCGACTTCGTTCCCTTTTCAACCTTTATATTGTGAGTTCCGAATGTCATATATTTATTAAGAGGTGTCTTTCCAACGAGAACATTGTCAATATAAACCTTATCACCGTTTTCTGTCGTATTTATCGTAATTTCTTTTCCGAGATTAAAATTTATCGCATCGACGTCGGTATTTCTTTCTATGACAATTATTTTATCGAAAGTAAATTTTCCCCTTTTAACAGTCAGACTATGTTTTCCATAAGATAAACTCACCACGCACGGACTCGTTCCAACTTCAACATTATCGACATAGATGTAATCACCTTTATGGTCGGTCGATATTGTCACTTCTTTTCCAAATATTAATTTCTTTTTAGAATTACCATTAAGTTCCACGATGAAATCCTCTTCCATCACATAGCCGTCTCTTTCCACCATGATGGTATGAGTTCCGTATGTCATATTAATAGTCTGCGGACTCAAGCCAACATACTGTTTATCAACATAGATCTTATCACCTTGGCGGTCCGTCTCAATTGTGATGTCCTTACCAGGAACCAGCATCTCATTCAATGTCAGCGTTTCATCTTCCTTCACATTTATTTTCCTTATCGAAAGAGCGTAGCCTTCCTTTTCCAGTCGCAGTTCATGCTCTCCGATAAGAAGTTCCTTGACGATGCGAGGCGTTTCGTTGCAATACACGCCATCAATATAAATTTCAGCTCCGATAGGATTCGTCGTAACATTAAGCCATCCGTAAATAGGTTTAGGATCTGAGACATAGACCGTATCATAATTATCCTTTCTCAAATCGACATCGTAATAAGCGGTTTTATGACTTGCCTTTCGAGCTTCTATAAGATGTGTTCCAAGCGACACATCACCGTTCCATTTTCCAACGCCTTTCATTTGATTATCAATATATATCGACGACAAAGAATCTGTAATGACAGTGATATTTGCGATATTAGGAATCATTTCGACATTTACGAAAGCCGTATCGTTATCGGTCACGACGAACTCGTGATTAGACGGTTTGTACGAATCTTTAGCAACGACCATCTTATGAGTTCCGACTTTCATTTTATTTGAAAAGTAAGGTGTCTTGCCGACGTATATGTTATCGATATAAACCTTGGCGTCGTTTTTAGGTTTCGTAACGACATTGACGTATCCGTATGCCGGACGCAGTTTCTTTTCCACCACAAGAGGTTCGCCTTGCGATATTGTGACTTTACCGCTTTCGGTGTGATACATATCGCATTCTATTCTCCAGGTATGGCTGTCGCCGACGCTTAACAATTTCGACACATCTTTCAAGCCGACGAACTCGCCATCGACAAATATCATGGCGTTAGTCTGATCTGTATTTATAATCAGATAGTTGACTTTCGGTGCGGCATTATCATCGTTATAGTAATCGCTTACGATTATCATCTCATAACCTGCGAACGGCTTCAGTGTCTCAGGCAGATTGAATTCGGTTTTACCGTAATCAGGATGTATTATTTCGATGAAAGTAGCGGCTGTTGACAGATACAGATGTATTTCTCCGGTCATAAATTGCACATCGAAATAAGTCTCGAGGTTGCCGTTGAAGATGAATCTAGCTCTTTCTTCAGCGCTTATATTTTCGGTAGAAATTTTTATCAACGCCATCGGTTTGTCATTATCGTCATAATGATCGTTTTTATCGAACATGACATAACCGCCGATTTCACGGAACGAATTTTCCTTGACACGAATCTGTGCAGCAGACACCAAAGATATAAATGTAAATAATAACAGTAAAATTTTTCTCATTCTTTATTTTTTATTCATTTTCAAATCTTGTCCGAAAAAATGAGATGTCACCGAAAGTTTGTCAAGTACACAACAGCAACATTTTTCTGGTATAAAAACTCTGAATATACAATTAAAAAGGCAACCATTAAGGTCACCTTTTTTTCGCATTATTTTTAGCTTTAGCCTTAGTCTTAGCCTTAGCTTTAAGCCATCATCATTCCATATTTGTATAAACTGACTGTACGTCTTCGTCGTCTTCGACTTTTTCGAGGAATTTCTCAATAGCTTCAACGTCTTCTGCAGAGAAAGCGACTGGGTTGTTAGCGAAACGTTGTAAGTTAGCTTTCTTAACGTTGATTCCAAGTTTTTCCAAGGCTGTCTGCATTGTACCGAATGCTGTCCAGTCTGACAAAGCTACTACGCCTTCTTCTGTTGCTTCGATTTCTTCGAGGCCTGCGTCGATGAGTTCGAGTTCGATTTCTTCTACGTCCATACCTTCTGGCAATTCGAGTTCGAAGACAGCTTTACGGCTGAACATAAATTCCAAAGAACCTGAAGGAACTAAAGAACCGCCACATTTGTTGAAGTAAGAACGTACGTTAGCGACTGTACGCGTTGTGTTGTCAGTAGCACATTCAACGACGACGAGAACGCCAGCTGGGCCTTTACCTTCATAAACGATTTCGACCATATCGGCAGCGTCTTTCGCTGTAGCTCTTTTTATAGCAGCATCGATGTTATCCTTTGGCATGTTTTCAGCCTTAGCGTTGATGATAGCCTGACGCAATCTTGGGTTCATATCCGGATCAGCGCCGCCTTCTTTAGCTGCGATTGTGATCATCTTACTGAGTTTAGGGAACACTCTTGACATGTGGCCCCATCTTTTCATCTTAGCCGCCTTGCGGTATTCAAATGCTCTTCCCATAGTATAATGTTTTAATAATTACCGATTTTTAATTTGTGTGCAAATTTACAATTTTACTCTAAAAAGTAAAATAGTATTTTAATATTTTTTGATGTTTTTTCAAAGACAATTGAACTATGAACTGACTATTGGCTATTGAACAAAATTGTTAAAATAAAAAAAGTTCAAAAGCCTTAGTTTCAACTCAAACTTCCAAAGCTCCTGTCAGATCGCTGACGTTCTTGAATCCGTGGCGTTCGCAATATTCCACGATGCCTTGCGCTACCTTGACAGTGATTGTCGGGTCGATGAAGTTTGCCGTACCTATTTCTATTGCTGAAGCTCCGGCGAGCAGGAACTCTATCGCGTCTGTAGCAGAAGAGATGCCGCCTAAACCGATTACAGGAATCTTCACCGCCTTAGCGACCTGCCATACCATTCTCAGAGCGATAGGTTTTACACAAGCTCCTGACAGACCGCCTGTTACGGTTGAAAGTTTCGGTCTTCTCTTCTCAGCGTCGATAGCCATACCTAATAAAGTATTTATCAGGGAGACGGAGTCAGCGCCTGATGTTTCAGCAGCTAATGCCAAATCAGCGATACTTGTCACATTAGGAGATAGTTTAACCATGAGATGTTTGTCATAGACTTTTCTCACAGCCGAAACGACTTGCTCGATGCCTGTAGTTGTCACACCGAAAGCCATGCCGCCTTGTTTCACGTTAGGACAAGAGACATTGAGTTCTATGGCTGGAATATTTTCAAGAGCGTTAACTTTCTCAGCTACAGCGCAATAATCTTCTATCGTAGATCCGGAAACGTTGACTATAATATTAGTATCAATATCTTTTATTCTCGGATAAATTGTCTCAACGAAATAATCAATGCCTTTGTTTTGGAGTCCGACAGCGTTGAGCATTCCCGAAGGTGTCTCTGCCATACGAGGATAAGGATTTCCTTCGCGATGATTCAATGTAGTTCCTTTGACGAGTATTCCGCCGAGTTTTGACAAGTCGATGAAGTCGGCGTATTCTTCTCCATATCCGAAGGTTCCTGAAGCTGTCATCACAGGATTCTTCAAGGTGAGACCTTTAAGTTGTATCGTTTCGTTTACCATAACAATTTATTTATATTGATTACAGGACCTTCTTTACAAACGCAGACGTTGCCTTCGATGGTGTTTTCCACGCAGCAGAGACAAGCGCCGAGACCGCAAGCCATGAGGTTTTCGAGCGAGACCTCACATTCGATATTATTTTCTCTAGCCATCTTGGTCAGAGCCATCATCATTGGCTTAGGGCCGCAAGTATAAATCATATCGAATTTCTTTTCTTTCCAGATAGAATGTTGTGTAACGAAACCTTCTTCGCCGAGAGAGCCGTCGTTGGTCGTGATATAAACTTTACCGACAGACTCGAATTCTTCGAGCATGATAAGGTCGGTCTTAGAACGGCCGCCGAGCAGGAACTGAGGTTCGACGCCTTTTTCCTTCAGCATCTTACCGAGATAATAAAGCGGAGCGATACCGATGCCGCCGCCAACGAGGATCACGTTACCGTCTTTTTTTTCAGGAATCGTAAAACCGTTTCCGAGAGGATATATTATATTTAAGGTATCGTTGAGTTCAGTGTCAGCAATTTTATTCGAGCCCTCGCCCACTCTCTGAACCAACAATGTCATGGTGCGGTTTTGATAATCAACGTCGTGAATTGAAATCGGACGGCGGAGATAAGTGTGCTGTGCGTCATCAACGCGAACCTGCACAAACTGACCAGCTTTTATCTCTTCGAGCGGCTCGTCTGACTGAAGCAAAAGATAGGTCGATTTAGCCCATTCTTTTTTCTCTATTAAACGAAAGTCTGTGATTTTCTTCATGGCTTATATACAAAAAAGGTCGTCGAATGACGACCTATATTAATCTTTAGGTTATTTTGTTTCTTCTGAATTTTCCGCCTCTGTTTCTGGTGTGAAATCTAAGAGACCTTTGTCGTTAAGAAGTTGATACCATTGGAACACTTTCTTCATATCTGATTGATAAACTGAGTCTTCATCATATTCTGGAAGTACCAACATAAACTTTTCTCTAAGTTCGACCGGAGAAACTTTCTTTGGATCAAAACCGATGTTATCACCTAATTTTTCGTGAATGTTCATAAAAACTTCTTTGAGAGGTTTGTCATCACCTGTAGTATAAATACTTATCTCTTCCAAAGAACTTATTTTATCGTTAGCGAAAGCTGGTGTACGTTTTCCATCGAGCAATGACTCAACAACCAATTTTCCTGTGCCTTGACCTGAAACCAAGAACAAACCTGGTTTTCCTGATATAGCTACAACTTTACTTAAATCCATTTCTGATCTTATTAGTTTAATAGTTTAAATTTTCTTTTTTAAATAAATAATGATTTCGCAAAGATAATAAAAAGTCAACAGACAAAAGACAACAGACAACAGTTTTTTTTAATCAGAAATCAAATTCACACTCAACATCCATTTATGAGTAGCCGACTTTATCGGTTTCAGTTTCTGAGTAAAATTATAAAAACTAATTAAACGACTGTAAATCAGTAAGTCTCTTATAAACTCCATTTTTAGCGATAAGTTCATCGTGTTTACCTTTTTCAACGATGTTACCTTTTGCCAGAACTACAATTTCATCAGCATTTTGAATCGTTGAGAGTCGGTGTGCGATTACGACGGACGTTCTGTTACTCATAACATTAGCGAGAGCGTCTTGCACCAGTTTTTCCGATTCTGTATCGAGAGACGATGTCGCTTCGTCGAGGATTAAAATCGGAGGGTTTTTAAGAACAGCGCGAGCGATACTCAAGCGCTGCCTTTGACCGCCGGAGAGGTTCATGCCTCTGTCGCCGATATAAGTGTCGTAACCATTTTCAAGCTGCATGATAAACTCATGAGCGTTAGCCACTTTGGCTGCTTCCATCACTTCTTCTCGGGTAGCGTTCTGCATACCAAAAGCGATGTTGTTATGAACGGTGTCGTTAAACAAAATGCTTTCCTGACTTACGATTCCCATCAATCCGCGCAAGTCGTTGATCTTATAATCGCGAATATCAACGCCATCAAGAGTTATCGATCCTTCGCAGACATCATAAAAACGAGGCAACAAATCCACCATAGTCGATTTTCCGCCGCCACTCTCTCCAACCAAGGCAATCATCTTACCTTTTTCGATGGTTAAATTAATGTCTTTTAACACATCATCTTTCCCATAACGGAAATACACATTATTATATTTGATAGAATCTTTGAATTCTTTTATCTCAGAAGCGTTATCCTTCTGAACTATAACTTCGTCAGCGTCAAGGATTTCAAAGACGCGTTCCGCAGAAGCCATACCTTTTTGCAAGTTATAGAAACCGTTAGAGAAGGACTTCGCTGGCGGAATTATCTGTGAGAAAACGACGATATAAGCGATAAAATTAGCTGCTGTTATCGTAGTGTCGCCAGACAAAATCAACGTCGATCCGAACCAAAGTACGAAAGAAATCACTATAGCAGAAAGCAACTCACTCATCGGAGAACTGAGATCTCTTTTTCTGTGAACGAATTTTAACAATTTGGAATAACCGTAATTCTGTTCTTCAAATTTCTCGTTAGTATAATCTATCGCATTGAAAGCCTTGATGATACGTAAACCAGAAATTGTCTCTTCAATATTAGCTATTATGTTTGAGAGGCGTGTCATTCCTTCTTTAGAATCTTTTTTCAACGATTTTCCAATCTTTCCTATTATGACACCGCCAATCGGCAAGACACACAAGACGAACAATGTAAGTTCCCAGCTAACTCCCAGCATATAAGCGAAATACGCAATTATAGTTATCGGAGATTTGATGAAAACATCTAAGTAATTCATGATAGAGACCTCTATTTCCTGAAGGTCGGTGGTGATTCTTGCGATAATATCGCCTTTTTTATGTTTGCCGTAAAACGACAAAGGAAGCACGAGAATCTTGTTATAGACAGCGGCTCTCATATCCTTTATGGAGTTGACTCTCACCGCCGCCATATAGAAACTCGCCATATAAGTCGTCAAATTTCTCAGGAAAAAGGCGAACACCAACAACGCGCAAATAAATATCAACGCCATCGACTGACCTTTTGCGATGATTATCATACTGATATAATAATTCATCGTTTCGATGAGAACGTCTGAACTCAAAGAAAATTCAGGTTTGACGGTGATAAGATTATCCGGATTAAACAAAAGATTGAGAAATGGCACCACCATCGAAAACGAGAACAATGAGAATATGGTCGAGAGTATGACAAAGACGATATTCAATGTCACGCTGCCCCAATACGGCTTCACGTATGATAGTACCCTATTGAATTTACTGATTTTCATCTATTACAAATTTAAAAGGGGAATCTTAAAATTCCCCCAGTTATGTTAATTATTTTTAAGTTAAAAACTATAACCTGTATAATTTTCAGGTGTTATAACGTGCATTTCCGCTTTAACGGCATCACTTACAGGAAGTTCATCGATGAATCTGTCGATAGATTCGCGTGTGACTTTCTCATTTGTACGAGTCAAGCCTTTTAACAATTCGTATGCACCTTCGATTTCTTCGCGACGTAAAATTGTCTGAATAGCTTCAGCAACGACAGCGTAATTGTTCAACAAATCTTTTTTCAAACTTTCTTCGTTAAGAATAAGTTTATCAAGACCTTTTAACAAAGACGCTACTGCAATCATAGTATGAGCCAACGGCACACCGACGTTTCTTGTAACAGTAGAGTCGGTCAGGTCGCGCTGCATACGGCTGATAGGAAGTTTAGCGCTGAGATGCTCGAATATGGCGTTTGCGAGACCGAGGTTACCTTCTGCGTTTTCAAAGTCGATCGGGTTGACTTTATGAGGCATCGCTGAAGAACCGACTTCGCCAGCTTTGATCTTTTGCTTGAAGTATTCCATTGACACATATTGCCATACGTCGCGAGCGAGGTCGATCAAGATTGTGTTGACACGTTTCACAGCGTCGAAGTAAGCAGCCATGAAATCGTAATGTTCAATCTGTGTTGTCGTTTGAAGTCTTGTAAGACCTAAATTATTGTTAATGTAATTGTTAGCGAAGTTTTTCCATTCTATCTGCGGATACGCAACTTTATGAGCGTTCATGTTACCAGTAGCGCCGCCGAACTTAGCGCAGAAAGGAATATTCTTTAAATTATTGATTTGGTTGTCGATACGTTCAACAAAGACGTAAATCTCTTTTCCGAGATGAGTCGGACTTGCAGGTTGTCCGTGAGTGTGAGCCAACATCGGAACATCTTTCCATTCTTCTGCCATCGCAAAGAGTTTATCTCTAAGCTCTTGCATAGCAGGCAGATAAATATTAGCGTTAGCATCTCTTAAAGTGAGAGGAACAGCCACATTATTAATATCTTGTGACGTCAAGCCGAAGTGGATGAACTCTTTGAATCTCTTGAGATCCAATTCATCAAAGCGACGTTTGAGGAAATACTCAACTGCTTTTACATCGTGGTTAGTGACTTTCTCTATGTCTTTGATTTCTTGAGCGTTTTCTACAGTGAATTTTTCGTAGAAAGAACGTAATGTCGGGAAATATTTATGGTCGAAATCGACAAGTTGAGGAAGCGGGAGTTCGCACAATGCGATAAAATATTCAACCTCTACTTTTACGCGATAACGAATCAATGCGAATTCTGAAAAATATTCATCAAGGCCTGCTGCCTTTGAACGGTATCTGCCATCAACTGGAGATATTGCTGTAAGTGAATTTAATGTCATAACTCATCAATTTATGTAAAACGCAAAGATATAAAAAAGACTAAAGACTAAAGACAAATGACAAAAGTTTTTTTCAATTCATAATTCATAATTGTTTAAGGTCAATTAAATATGGACAACAGTTTTTTTAAATCGAGAATTTGAGAACCTGAGAATCTGAGAAATATTTTCAAGTCAAAAAATTTCAGGTTTTCAGTCTCTCAAGTTTTTAAGTTTAAAAAAAGATTTTATCACTGAACAATTCCACTTCTTTTTTATCAGATTTAGAAAAATCTATTTCGTTCAAGGCTTTTTCAACCATTTCATGTCTGACATGACTTTTTCTTGAAAATATTGAGACATTTTTCATTTTCTCATCGGCGACAATCATCAATTCATTCTTTCGGTCAAATGTTAACAATTTTAACTTTTTCGAGAAGAAAGCGTTTTTCACCGACACGAAAACTTCGTCATTATATGTTAACAATTTCAGCGAAAATTTTCTAAGGACTTTACTTCTATCTTCCTTTATAGCCACATAAAGCAAATCGAGGCAATCTGTACAACCAATTGAAAGATAAATGAAAACATCAACAAAACGCATCACATCACGATTATAAGTCTGCGCAATAAGATACCATTTCCCTGTCAATTGGGAATTAACAATTGATTTCATAGCTTAAATAAATTTTGGTTAATAAATATTATGAATATATAATTCTACCCGCGAAGATATTAGAATTCAAACAAAAAAAACAGCGATTTTAATGCAAGGAGATTCCCTTATCATTTGTCCTGCAAAAGTACAAATAACGATATTGGAAAGTCAAGTGTTTTTACAATTATTTTTGTCTTTTCAACAATTTTTAACATCCATCCAATAAATTTTAACATACTTTTCTTAATTTCCATTAAGAAATCACGCTTAGGTTTTAAAGTCTTAATTATTTCTCAAAAAAGTTCTTCGTTCTTCGTTCTTCGTTCAAAGTTTTTTTCTTATCTTCGCAAGTTGCAAATTCAATTTTTAAAACGCTAATTTTAAATCAAAAAATACAATATTATGAATTACGATGTTATAGTAATAGGTAGCGGTCCTGGCGGATATGTAGCTGCCATCAGAGCTTCACAATTAGGTAAGAAAGTCGCTGTCGTTGAGAAATCAGAGATAGGCGGCACTTGTTTGAACTGGGGTTGTATTCCGACAAAAGCCCTTTTGAAAAGCGCTCAGGTTTATACATATATGAAACATGCTGAAAATTACGGCATTAATGTTGAAGGCGAAGTTAAAGCCGATATGGAAGCTGTGGTTCGTCGCAGCCGCGGCGTCGCTGAAGGCATGAGCAAAGGCGTTCAATATCTTTTCAAGAAAAACAATGTAGAACTTATCGCAGGTTTCGGTTCACTGACAGCAGATAAAAAAGTGAAAGTCGTTGACGCTGAAGGCGCTGAAACGATTTATGAAGCAGAACACATCATTCTCGCAACAGGTTGCAGAGTCCGTCAACTTCCAGCTCTTCCTATCGACGGAGAAAGAATCATCAGCTATCGTCAGGCTTTAGTTTTAGACAAATTACCTGAAACAATGTTGGTGGTAGGTTCAGGCGCCATCGGTTCAGAATTCGCGTTTTTCTTCACATCAATGGGCGTGAAAGTCACATTAGTAGAATTCATGCCTAACATCCTTCCTGTTGAAGATGAAGAAGTTTCTAAACAAGTCGAGCGTTGCTTCAAGAAATTGAAGATGACTGTTATGACAGAGTCGTCCGTCACAAACGTTGACACAACAGGCGAAAAATGCGTCTGCACAATTGAAACCAAGAAAGGCCCTAAAGTCGTTGAAGCTGACATCGTTCTTTCAGCAGTCGGCGTTCAGACAAACCTCGAAAACCTCGGTCTTGAAGAACTCGGCATCGCTACAGAAAGAGGCAAAGTCATCGTTGACGATTATTACAAGACAAATGTCGAAGGCGTTTATGCTATCGGCGACATCGTTCACGGCCCAGCTTTGGCGCACAAAGCTTCACACGAAGCCATCATCTGCGTCGAGAAATTCTGCGGCTTAGAACCAGAAAAATTAAATTACAACAACATTCCAGGTTGTACATACATCACTCCTGAAGTCGCTTCTGTAGGTCTCACCGAGGCCAAAGCCATAGCAGCAGGTTATGAAGTGAAAGTCGGCAAGTTCCCATTCACAGCATCAGGCAAGGCATCGGCCGCCGGCAACAAAGACGGTTTCATCAAGGTCGTATTCAACGCCGCCAACGACGAATGGCTCGGTTGCCACATGGTCGGCGACAACGTAACAGAGATGGTCGCTACAGCAGTACTCGGCCGCGAACTCGAAGCCAAAGGCCGCGACATCATCAACACCATCTTCCCTCACCCAACAATGTCGGAAGCCATGATGGAAGCAGCTGCCGCAGCACACGGCGAAGTAGTACATTTATAATTGAAAGTTGAAAATTGAAAATTGAAAATTATTGTAGAGACGTATCAATTACACCGATAAAATAAACAATATGTAGTTGCTGCGTCTCTGACAATTGAAATTTGAAAATTATTGTAGAGACGTTTTGACTCTAAACTTTAATGGACGAAGACTGTTGTCCGTAGTCCGTAGTCTTAAAATGGAAATAATAAAAACATCTATCGAAGGTTTATTGATAATAAAGCCTGATGTCTTCAAAGATGAGAGAGGATATTTCTTCGAGTCGTATAATGCGGAACGTTTTGCAAGAGAAGGCCTTACGATGAGTTTCGTTCAAGATAATGAATCTAAGTCGAGCAAAGGCGTTTTGCGTGGTCTGCATTTTCAGAAGCCGCCTTTCGCACAAGGCAAACTCGTGAGAGTGGTGAAAGGTTCTGTCATGGATGTAGCCGTAGATTTACGCAAGGACTCGCCTACTTACGGCAAATGGGAATCTGTGGTTTTAAACGAGGAAAACAAACTTCAGTTCTGGATTCCGGAAGGTTTCGCACACGGTTTCGTGACTTTGGAAGACGACACGATATTTACCTATAAATGTACCAATATTTATAATAAGGAGTCGGAAGGCAGTCTGCTTTGGAACGACCCCGACATCAACATCGACTGGAACATAGAAAATCCTATACTCTCTGAAAAAGATAAAGTTTCTCCTTTGTTTAAAGATTTTGAAACACCTTTTAAAAACTTGATATGATTGATTTGGAAAAGTGTCCTAGAAGCTATCTCGGATTCGCCCTGATGGCGACATGCGTTTTCTTATCCCCATTAGGATTACTGGGTATCTACCATGGTGCTTTCGTAAAGAAATATTGGGAATATGGAGACATCGACAAAGCAATAGAAGAATCGCGGAAAGCAAGATTATGGAGTTGGATCGCCATTCTTGTGAATATCATAATATTTATAATCACATTATCTTGGGCACTTAAATAATATATAAGTAAGAATAATAAAATACGAATGAAAAAGACAAAAGTTCTTTTATTAGTAGCGATAGCATCACTTGTATCAATGATTATCATCACATTAACGATGAGCATCATTGCCATAAGGACAGCGAATAAGCGTCCTGTTTCATTAGAGCAGATCGTGATACAAAGTCACGACATTGAATTTTGCGAGGACATTTATTTCGCAGATGAGAGAGTGCCGCTTGAGATGTTCAACATCAGAGAACGCTACGAGAGAGAACTTTTGTCGAACACATATTTCCACAGCAACACTATGGTTCTGTTGAAACGTTCAAAACGTTGGTTCCCAGTCATTGAGCCGATTTTGAAAGAATACGGAATCCCTGAAGATTTCAAATATCTTTGTGTCATTGAAAGTTATTTAAGCAATGTCGTCTCTCCTGCCGGAGCCGCCGGTTTTTGGCAATTTATGAAAAGTACAGCACAGGAATACGGCCTTGAAATCAACAAGGAAGTTGACATGCGCTATAACGTTGAATTAGAGACAGAAGCGGCTTGCAAATATTTTCTTAAAGCTTACGAGAGATTCGGCAGCTGGACTTTGGTGGCAGCTGCTTACAACGCAGGTTCTGCCCGAGTTGCAAAATTCATGAAAGAACAAGGCGTAAATTCATACTACGACTTGCTAATGGCCGAAGAGACAGAACGTTACGTTTTTCGTATCTTAGCCGTAAAGACTATTTTTGAAAATCCAGAAAAATACGGCATCTACGTCAGCAACAATCTGTCGTATGAGCCTTATAAATATAAAACCGTGATTGTCAAGGAAAACATCGACAACCTAGCCGAATTCGCTAAAGAATACGACATCACATACAAATTGTTAAAAGTTTTTAACCCTTGGTTAAGAAGCAATTCATTAAACGTCAAAAAAGGAAAAGTTTACGAGATAAAAATTCCTAAGAAACCTTTCAACATCACTCACGGACACGTCATGAATCTGATTGGCGACGAACAATTTTTCGATAACGATTCTTTAGTAAAAGGAGACGAAATCTAAACATGGAACAACAAAAAAACAACATCTCTGAAGAAGAATTCTTGGAAATTTACGGAGCTAAAGAAAACAACCTCAAAGACATAAGCTTAAAAATTCCAAGAGATAAACTTGTCGTGATAACTGGACTCAGCGGCAGCGGCAAGTCGTCATTAGCATTTGAAACGATATACGCCGAAGGACAAAGACGCTACATGGAATCAATGTCGTCGTACGCACGTCAATTCGTGGGAAGCATGGAACGCCCACAAGTCGATGACATCAAAGGATTGAGCCCGGTAATTTCCATCGAACAAAAATCAGTCAACAAAAATCCACGTTCCACCGTCGGAACAATAACAGAAATATATGATTATCTGCGACTTCTGTACGCAAGAGCAGCCGAACCTTTTTCTTACAACACAGGCGAAAAAATGGTTCGTTACTCGGAAGAACAAATCTGCGACATCATAATCAAAATCTATAAGAACAAAAAAATCAACATCTTAGCACCTGTCGTAAGAGGACGTAAAGGTCATTACAGAGAACTTTTTGAAAACATACGGCAACAAGGCTTTTTAAGAGTACGTATCGACGGCGAAATAAAAGAGCTGAATTATGGCATGCAAGTCGATCGTTATAAAGTACATGATATTGAAATAGTTATCGACAGAGTTCTTGTTGGTGACGACAAAAACCGAATCAACAAAGCGATAGAACTCGCATTTAAGCACGGGAAAGGGCTGCTCTTCATTTTGGAAGAAGAAACTTCGACAGGCTCAGCCGCTAATGTGCGTTATTTCAGCCGACTTCTCATGTGTCCTACGACAGGACTTTCGTACCAAGATCCGGAACCCAACTCATTCTCTTTCAACTCACCATACGGAGCTTGTCCTAAATGCAACGGCTTGGGAGAAATAACCGTGATAGACATGAACAAAATCATTCCCGATATGGAAAAGAGCATCAAAAAAGGCGGACTCGCACCTATCGGTGAATACAAAAACTCATGGATTTTCAATCAGTTAGAAACATTAGGACTTCATTACGGCTTCAGTTTAGACACGCCTTTAAAGGATTTATCTGAAGAAGCCTTAAACGCTATCCTTTACGGAACAAGTGAAGGTTTTACCGTGACAAAAGAATTATACGGAACAATGTCAACTTTCACCGCCACGTTCGACGGAATCATAAATTTCATCATTAGCCAAAATGACGAAAATGCATCACCGGCCATAAACCGTTGGGCTACAAGCTTTATGAACGAGACACAATGTCCGGAATGTCATGGAGCCCGTCTTAAAAAAGAAGCCTTATATTTCAAAATCAACGATAAAAACATCGCTGAACTTGCCGAAATGGACATCGTTAATCTGGCGAAATGGTTTGATGAACTTCCGAAACATCTCAATAAAAAGCAAAAAGAAATCGCTACCGATGTCTTGGCAGAGATAAAGAAACGCATTGATTTTCTGTTAAATGTAGGCATAGATTATTTAAATCTGAACCGTCCGGCAAAAAGCCTTTCAGGCGGCGAAGCCCAACGCATACGTCTCGCGACTCAAATCGGTTCTCTTCTGACAGGAATACTTTATATTTTAGACGAGCCAAGTATCGGTTTGCATCAACGTGATAACCAACGACTTATAGAATCACTGAAAGAATTACGCGACATCGGCAACTCCATCATCGTGGTAGAACACGACAAAGATACCATGATGGCAGCAGATTATATCGTTGACATCGGCCCTGGCGCAGGCAAACACGGCGGCGAGGTTACATTCGCGGGAACTCCCAAAGACGTTAAAAAAGGCAAGAGTCTCACCTGCGATTATCTTAACGGCAAAAAGGAAATCAAAGTCCCAAAGACAAGGCGCAAGCCTCGCAAAGACGAATATATTATACTAAAAGGCGCAAAAGGACATAATCTGAAAAATGTCACCTTGAAATTACCTTTAGGTGTAATGACTTGTGTTACTGGAGTTTCTGGTTCAGGAAAATCAAGTCTTATAAATGAGACGCTCTACCCTATCTTGAGTAAGCACTTCTATCGTTCTGTAAAAGAACCACTTCCATACGAATCCATCGAAGGCTTGGAATTCATCGACAAAGTAATCGAGATAGACCAAGCACCTATCGGAAGAACGCCTCGGTCGAATCCAGCGACATATACAAAGGTTTTCGACGACATCAGAAAACTCTACGGAGAATTGCCAGAATCCAAGATAAGAGGCTACAAAGCAGGAAGATTCTCCTTCAACGTAAAAGGCGGAAGATGCGAGACTTGCCAAGGCGCCGGATTGAAAGTCATAGAGATGAACTTCCTACCTGACGTACAAGTTCTCTGCGAGACTTGCCAAGGAAAACGCTACAACAGAGAGACCTTGGAAGTACGTTACAAAGGAAAATCCATCAACGACGTCTTGAACCTCACAATAAGCGAAGCTTTGGTTTTCTTTGAAAACATTCCAAGTATAACACAGAAAATCAAGACTTTAGAAGATGTAGGCTTAGGATATTTAACACTAGGACAAGCATCAACGACTTTGTCGGGAGGAGAAGCGCAACGTGTCAAATTAGCGTCGGAACTTTCAAAAAAAGACACTGGCAAGACATTATATATTCTGGACGAACCTACGACAGGACTTCACTTCGAAGACATAAAAGTCTTGATGGACGTACTTAACAAATTGGTTGACAAGGGAAACACTGTTCTCATCATCGAACATAATCTCGATGTGATAAAACTAGCCGACCATATCATCGACGTCGGCCCTGAAGGCGGATGCAAAGGCGGAACTATAATTGACGAAGGAACACCGGAAAAAATCGTTAAAAACAATAAAGGATTCACGGCGAGATTCTTAAAAGATGAACTTTAGAACTCTCTAAACTATCTAAGCCTTATATTATCACCGACATGCAGGACGGTATTTTCGTCCATACCGTTCATCTTGAAGATAGATTCCAATCTAACTGCATATAAGCGAGAGACATACGACAAAGTCTCTCCTTTTTGTATCACGTGATATTTATATTTCCTTGAAGCCTTCTTTTTCTTAGGTTCAATATAAATGACTTCATTTTCATTGAAATACCTACGTTTACCCAAGTCGTTATATTTTACCAACTGATAATCATATATTTCCATTTCATGCGCCAATTTATATACATTGTCGCCTTTTTTAGCGTAAATAAATTTCACGCCATTATTTTCTCGCACATAACGACCATCAAAAGCCTTCGCAACGACTTCAGCCTCATTAAGTTTATGAGGACTACGAATCTCTGAAACAGATTTTTTATCTTTATCAGAATCCTTAGCTTTAGCTTTAGTCTTTGTCTTTGTATTAGTCTTTGTCTGAGCCTTCGCATCAGACTTATCAGTATCCGTCTTAGCCTTAGTCTGAGTCTTAGCTTTAGTTTTATTATCAGTCTGAGCCTTCGTCTTATCTTCATCAAGAACAATTTTCGGGCCTTTCAACGCCTTTTGGTCATATTGAGTAAGATCGTATGTTTCTATCAAGTTAATCAACACGTTAGCATACACAGGAAGTGTTGCGTAGCCAGCTTTTTTCAGGCCTTTCGCCCAGCCTTTATAATCCGTTATTTTCAAATCGAAAAGAAAAGCATAACGTTGTCCGTTTGCCAGGAACAAAGAATGATCCCTATATGACTGAGCGGGAGTATCATACACTCTAAAGCATTCACCTTTAGCGTCGTCGTCGTGATAAGTGCGTTCACCTTTCCACGAACTATGACATTTTATTCCGAAATGATTGTTAGATTTTCTTGCCAATTCACTCTTGCCGTTACCAGATTCCAAAAGTCCCTGAGCCAATGTGATTGACGCCGGAATCTTATATTCCTGCATTTCCCTCATAGCGATTTTGTTATATTTCTCGATATAATCCAAAACGTCCTGAGATTTATTTTGAGAATAAGCCACATTTTGCCATAAAAAAATGGCAATCAAAAACATAATATATAACAAAGGCTTTTTTCTCATATTTTCCGTGGTAAAAATACGAAATTAACGCTTACACATACCATTTTATTTTTCAAAACTTTGATTCTACAAGTTATTTTTTGCAATTAATTATAGGTGTCGTTAAACATTTTTTCATAACTTTGCCTAATTTAACATCAATGTATATGGATTACACCATCGTAAAGAAATATTTCCCAGAAGTAACTGAGAATCAGCTATTACAATTTCAATCTTTACTACCATTATATGAAGATTGGAACAGCAAAATCAACGTTATTTCCCGTAAGGACATGGACAGTTTCTACGAGCATCATGTCTTACATTCATTAGCGATAGCGAAATATTTCCAATTATTACCAGGCATGAAAGTCATGGACGTCGGCACTGGCGGCGGATTCCCGGGAATTCCATTGGCGATCATGTTTCCGCAGACCGACTTCTTATTAGTTGACAGCATCGGCAAGAAAATCAAAGTCGTTCAAGCCGTTGCGGAGTCTTTAGGCTTGCAAAACGTGACAGCCATACAAGAGCGCGTCGAGAAAGTGAAAGACAAATTCGATGTCATCACGAGTCGAGGCGTGACACGCTTGCCAGAGATTGCGGGCTGGGTTGGAAATAAATTACGCATCCACAACGACATAGAAGCTGGCGGCATATTGTATTTGAAAGGCGGCGACTTAGAGCAAGAGCTGCGTGAAGTGCCAAAAAACTGGAAGCGCAAATCAGCAGCGATAAGCAAATGGTTCGCAGAGCCATTCTTCGTAGAAAAATACGTAGTTCATTTATATTAAAAAACAAATATTAACATTTTAAACAATAATCTATGAGAAAGTACTTATTATCATTATTGATGGTCGTCATGTTCGGCCTCAATAGTTTTGCCCAACAACTTCCAATGGATCCAAACGTAAGATATGGTAAATTGGATAACGGCATGACGTATTACATCCGTCACAATGAAAAACCAGCCAACAGAGCTGACTTCTACATCGCACAGAAAGTCGGTTCAGTTCTCGAAGAAGAAAACCAAAGAGGTCTCGCTCACTTCTTGGAACACATGGCATTCAACGGAACAATCAACCTTCCAGGAATGACATTAAGAAACTACCTCCAAAGCAGAGGCGTTAAATTCGGTGAAAACCTCAACGCTTACACAGCAATCGATGAAACAGTTTACATGGTGACAAACGTACAGACAGACCTCCCAGGTTTGGTTGACACATGTCTCCTCATCCTCCACGACTGGTCAAGCTTCATCGCTCTTGAAGAAGAAGAAATCGACAATGAACGTGGCGTTATCCTCGAAGAAGAACGCACAACAGGCGGCGCAAACCATCGCGTTTGGGAAACATTACTTCCTAAAATGTATCCAGGCAGCCCTTATGGCGAACGCCTTCCAATCGGTACAAAAGAAGTCATCGCTAACTTCTCATACCAAGAACTCCGCGACTATTACAACAAATGGTATCGTCCTGACCTCCAAGGCATCATCGTTGTTGGTGACATCGATGTCGATGCTATCGAAGCTCGCATCAAAGAAATGTTCGCTGACATCCCAGCTCCAGTAAACCCAGCAGAAAGAACAATCTTCCCTATCGCTGACAACGCAGAACCTATCATAGCTGTCGCTTCAGACCCTGAATTAACATCAACAAGCTTACAAATATTCTACAAGCACGATGTAACTCCTGATGCATACAAACAAACTCCAGACTATTGGATGTCACAATATGTTCTCAATTTGATTTCTCAAATGCAAATCAACAGATTAGAAGAACTTACACAAAAACCTAATCCTCCATTCGTTGGCGGTTACAGCTACTTCGGAGATTATTATTTAGCTCCAACAAAAGCTGCTTGGACAAGTATGGCAGTGCCAAAAGACATCGCTAGCATTGAAGAAGCTATGACAGCATTGGTAACAGAAAACAAACGTATGCAACAATTTGGTTTCACTGCTTCTGAATACGAAAGAGCTAAGGCTGACTTCATGAAGAGAGTTGAAAGCGCATACAACGAAAGAAACAACACAGAAAACGAAAAACACGTTGACGCTTGCGTTGAACATTTCTTACACAATGAACCAATGATGGACATTGAAACAGAATATCAATTATATCAACAAGTTATCC
>JAZLEO010000043.1:0-20340 GCA_045615285.1 Bacteroidales bacterium | reverse complement strand
TAGTGCAACTCCTTGGCTCACAGAACGACATGGCTACGATCCGACTTATCCAATTTGCCTCGCTGAGTGCCTTATCGGTCTGTCCGTTCTTAATAGAACTGTAAACCGAGGTTGCAATACCCAATGAAGCGGCATGCTTGGCATCACTCGGATAGTTTACTCTATTGGCTGTTATAGCCTCGAGAATCTGTTTTTTAATTTCTGCAGTAATCATATATCTCACTTTTAATGTTGTTCTAATGCTATTCTAAAGGGATTCTAATGCTATACTTGTATAATCAAAATTATCAGTCCTAACAAGAATCATATCATCATCTATTGATGGTAATTCCATCTCTTCTCGCTTATATTCCAGCATAGGTTCTGCCTTCGAGATTCCTACACTCTTTATTTCGTTTCGGCTTATATAGCTCTTAAATCCTGCTATCTTTCTTTGCTGTTCCTTAAATATCGCTCTGTCCTCATCTGTCTGTTCCGAATCAGCGGTGTTATATGTGCCAACATCCTCAAGTCTGTCAATCAATCTGTCATCTTGGAAAATATAGACATCCGTAATCTTTCCTGATTCGTCGGTAAGGTAGTAAGCGTCAACCTTCCAATTGTTAGGATATAATTTTTCAATTACATCCGTCTTACTCAACCACCAATCTTTATAAGCTACCCGACAGTAACTGTTTCTACGGATGGTAGTCTCTACATGGTCGCCTATAAAGCGAGCCCATACCGACTTATCCATAGGCTGTAATGAAGAATTCATATTCGCCTCAAGAACCTGCCAGCGAGTCATGCCAGGATATTTCTTCTGGTTCGGGTGAAGGGAGTTGTTGAACTCCTGAATATCACGGATGTCGTCAGCGATAAGTTCATCCCATGAGTAATATTGTTTCTCTTCGTATGTGTCATTATATGCATCGAAAACTTTGACAGATTCGGTTCTATATGCTCTGCTTTTAGCATAGAAACGACCGATGCCGAGATGGTTCTTATGCTCTATGCTACGCTTCTTTGCACCGTTAAGAGGTTCTGCGTATTTCTCCTGAGAATTCATAGGAGCACAGAAGCGAACAAACGGAAATAATACACCTGCTCTGAGAAAACTATCTTTCCATTGGCTCATAAGGTGATTTTCCACCTCTACCTGCGCCGGACAGCCCCACCCGTTTCGTTCTATCAGACGGAACATAGAACGGAAGCAGTCTGTAACCAAATCCACATTTTTGTGACGATTATAGGCATATCCGACAACACACTGGCTTGTAACATCGTATGCATAATATGCTTTTGGACGAGCTTTGGAATCAGCCAATTTGCGAGGAAGGTCGCGGTCGTCAAATGATATTTTAGAAAATGAAAACTCTGGAGCATGACGATGGACATGTGGCATTTGTTCATGCATGAATGTCGTGTATGACGTTGTGCGCTGCTCTATAAGCACACGGTTCTTAGGTTTGTTCAAATAATTGGCAATTGTGCTTTCACTTAACGATATCGGTTCACCGTTCTTATCAGTCCATTCGTTAGGATTGAACAATGCTCCAGTCTCGACATCATAGACCTCCAGTTCACCGCAGACAAATGCATTATACATTTCCCATACACTTATATTGAATGGTTTGTTAGGCAAAGCAGCTATGGATATTATCAGTCTCTCGGTCTTGTGGTCAACTTTTCTACGTGACTGGTTGCCGAACTTACCGCTTATAAGGCAAGAATATCCACATTCCTGATATTCGTTGACCTTTTTTCTAAAACGAAGCATACTCGAAGGCAACGTATGACCCACTTTGACCCTGTAACCTTCCACAACCTGCGACATCTTATTCCAGTCGTATTTCAGTCCCATTGTCTTGTGTATAGCCTTGGCATTGTTATAAAGTTTTATGCAGGCGTTCAGAACGCTCGCATTTGCGACATATTCGGCAACGTGAGCATCTGTGGCATAGTCATGTCCGCAACTGTTTCTCCAGTCAGAGAAATAAGCGACAGCTGCCTGGTCTGTCTCATAGTTCGCCTCAATCCAGGCATACAATACCTCTAACGAAGCATCTGGATATAAAGCATTGACCTTCTCACGATATGAATCAGGAAGACTACTAACAGAAACAAGAGCATAATTGTTGCTTGAACCTCCTCCACGGCGCACAACATCAATACGTCCACGTGCAGATAACTGCTTATAGTTAGGTTCAGACATAATGCCGTTACCTATAAGTTCACGTGCCGAAATGCATAATGTGTTGCCGTAGTATTCCATGACCACCTCCTTATTTCAATGTTGATGCATAATCTTGTATGTGTTCAATTTCGGCAATGGAAACATCATTATAACGCTTAACAGCCTTACCGTTAAAATATACCACACCGTCACCAGTAATCTTATCAAACTCCAAGACCGCACCGTTTGGAATATATTGGCGCATATAGTTATCGTTATCATGGAATGTTTCCACCGATGGAAGCTTAGTCATAAGAATGCCATCCTTATCGAGAGCAACCTTACGAATCTTACGTGCAAGTTCTGTATTACGCTTGAATGTCAGCGCATTCAATATCATCATATCTGTCACTTTGAAGATCTTTCTCAAATCCTCACGAA
This sequence comes from Bacteroidales bacterium, assembly GCA_045615285.1. Lineage (GTDB taxonomy): Bacteria > Bacteroidota > Bacteroidia > Bacteroidales > F082 > Limimorpha. Next base: position 17,744 of record JAZLEO010000043.1, on the reverse strand, counting down.
CCGACTTGGAAATCTCAATATATTGCTTCATGTTCAATCTTTTATATTATTCATTAAAAATGCATAGTCTTCTTCCCATAGTTGAAGTCTTAATTCTATTTTACACTTGACCACCTCTTTAAGACCAACCAATTCTATTGCTGCGTTGTAAAAGTCAACATCTTCATAAGTGCAAGATTTACTTACAAGAAGTTCTTTAAGATCATTCATCTTTTTGCGACGATCGTCGAGTTCATTGTTTCGCTCTTCGTTCATTTTCATCAGGATTTCAACCTGGCCTTTTTCAAGCTCAAGTTCCTTTTTGCATTGTTCTAATGTCATTTCTTTGTTTGCCATCACCTATATTATTTTTGTTTACGTTTAACAAATCCCAAATTTTCGTATCTTTGGACGCTTGTTTGTTTTCAAACACGATGCAAATATACAAAAGATTTCGCCACATGCAAGAAAAAAAACAAATTATTTCGCCAATAAAGCAAAGAATTTTACAATTTATTGATATATTAGGCATTAGTAAAAGAGAATTTTACACACAGATAGGTGTTTCAAGAGGAACGCTTGAAAGTAAAACTGGCATAACGGAAGATGTTATTACTAAATTTATTACAGCACATCCAACCATCAACATAGAATGGCTTATGACAGGACATGGAGATATTTACAAAACAACAAAAGATTTCGCCACTACCAATAAGGATATAAGTCTTCCCATTGCCCTACCAACAAACAATCCCAAAGAAGGCATCCCGCTTATACCCATAGAAGCGATGGCAGGAGCATTAACCTGTGACAATACAATTCTTGAATATGAGTGCGACAGATATGTTGTTCCTATGTTTAAAGGTGCCGATTTCCTTATACCCGTAAAGGGCTCAAGCATGTATCCAAAATACAGTTCTGGAGACATTGTGGCTTGTCAGCGTGTAGATATGAGCAACCTATTCTTCCAATGGAACAAGGTATATGTCATCGACACCGATCAAGGAGCACTCATCAAACGCATCAAACCCGGTCACGACGAAAACCACATCCTCATCGTATCCGATAACGAAAAGTACGATCCGTTTGAGCTGCCATATTCAGCAATTCATGCAGTCGCATTAGTTATTGGTGTAATCAGATTAGAATAGAAATATGATAGCCATAATTATATTATTATCAATCATAATAATCGCACTCCTCATAAAAGTGCAGAATCTAAGTTCTACGAAGGAGCAAAGTGATATGTCTAAAAAACAAAAAGCAGACATACTACAAGACATACGATTCACCATCAACGGAAAAGAATTAGACCTTAACGCAACAACAGAAGACCATTCTGAAAGAAGAAAAAGGATATACGCCAGAGACAAAAGATCCACAAGACACAGAAGAGTTTGGTCTATATTAAGGTTTATGGTTACATACCAGGAGTTAATGTCAGCAAAAAATTTTTATGGCATCAGAGATGCAATAAAATCACACAAAGAAGCGAAGGGAAGAATGAGAAAAGAACATATCGAGGAATACGATATAGAAACAGCCATACGGTTTTGCCGAATGGAAAATCATTACGATTTATGCCATCACAAATTAAGTCAAACAGATATTGATAATTTAAAAAATTGGAGAAGTTTTCAAATTAATGAGAATGAACTTTATGTCAATGTTATGTCAAACTACGAATCATATTGGAGAACCACACTTAACTCCTACAAAAGGATATATGCAAAAAAAGATCGTCTTGAATATCTAATAGAAGACTTAGAAGAAATAGCAGGATTGCCAGATATTCAGGAAAACACTGATGTTATCAATAGGATAAACTTATTAAAAGAATCTTACACCAAAGAATTAAACGAAACGCTTATCATTATAAGCTCTAAAAAAGCTAACAAATAGGGTATACCCCTTAAAAACAGCTATTAATTTACTAAAACATTTAAAAAACATCACTTTAGGCATTTTACAGGAATACCGTCAATGGTATGTTTCCCCCATTCTATCCCTTAAAAATGGTATGTTCCCCCCTCTCTATAAGTACCCCTAAAAACCCTAAATGTGTAACCCCACTTTTTCAAAAATGTAACCCCAGTTTGTAACCCCACTTGTAACCCCAGTTGTTAAAATCGCCATAAAGGCTCATTTAAACGTCACCCCTCCTACCCTGCCACATACCACAGCATCAATTTACCCCAAAGCACAAACAAAAGAGAGCAAACGCTTTAAAACACAAATAATTAAGTATAATAAACAAAAAGATGGCTGCATGTAAAACCATACAACCATCTTTTAAAGTAAATATAAGCCTTCCTACCCTATTTAAGGCCTAAAATTAAACCAAAATTAAACCAATGTAAACGCTTCGTTTTAATCGCCTCAGACGCCTTTTTAACATAACTCTTTGAACATCATATTACTTATACGCATTTTTGAAAAATCGCTTTTTTACACTTCGTTTTGTGCCCTATAAATGTTAGAAAATATATGAACAAAAATTGAAGAAAATATCTCTTCTCGATACACATATAATTTTTCATCAAGCTAAATATCAGTGAATCAACTATTTTTACAATATAATATTTTTAAAAAAAATCTTGGAAAAACAAAATAAAAATACAAACTTTGTAGTACCGAAACAGGAACTTCTATCGAAGAAGTCAGCGTCTATACTATAACAGGCGTGATGGTTTATAATGAACAATGTACAGTTGAATGTTTCTGACTTGAACAGCGGCGTTTATTTCGTCAAAGTTGTTACAAACAACGGAGAAATAGTCAAACGTTTTATAAAGAAATAACTCTTTTCATGGTTCAGGGGATGTTACTGAGGAACATTCCCGACGCAAGAGGCGCTTATGCGCCTCTTTTTTGTAAAAAAACTTCCATTATTTTACAATAAATCAAAATAAATTTCTACCTTTGTTCACTTTATAGTCAATCAAAGTTTAATCTAAAATATTTAAATTATGAGAAAGTTTTTACTTAGTTTGATGCTGTTGGCGATGTTGTCGCCATTGGCATTGAGGGCCGGCGAATTTGTAGTCGGAACCGTGGGAGGTTCAACAGTAGCTGTACCTTTCAGAAACAACAATCCTGCATCGTATGCGCAGTCGATTTATTTCCAATCAGAACTCGGCGGAGCTATGACAATCACGGGTCTTGCCTACAACTGCGCCACTCCAGCAGAATCAACGACAGCAGATGTCAAGATCTACATCGGAGAATCAACAAAAGACAACTTCAACGGCGCACAAGCATGGGTTGATGGCCTCACTTTGGTATATGAGGGAACAAACATCACCATCGGTGGAGAAGAATGGGAAGGCTTCACATTCACCACTCCATACGAATACAGCGGAACACAGAACTTAGTCATCGCAGTATCTACAAACAACACTGTGCCAACCAATGCCTTAAAATGGAATTATATCAGCAGCGCAGATTCATCAGTAAAACCTACATTACACAACTCTTCATCATCAGCAGAGCCAGTAGGATCAGGTTCTATGAAATCGTACAAGCCATATATCAAGCTCTTCACAGAAGGTGAAAATGGCAACGAAGAACCAGAGCAACCAGAGAATCCGGAACAACCTGAAGAACCAGAGCCAACACCAACACTTGCAACTCCAGTTGTTACAGCTACAGCTTTAGACGCTACAACAATCTCTTTGTCATGGGACGCCGTCGCTGATTCAGCTTTATATCAAATTTATCTCGTGACAGATTTCGTAGGCGAAACATACGAAACATCATACATCGTAAATTATTGCTATCCAAACACTCAACATTGTTTTTCAGTCATAGCAATCAAAGATAATGTCATGTCAGAGACATCAGAACTCGCTTGCGTCACTACACCAGCAGAAGAGACACAAGGCGGCACAGAGATAGACACATTATTCTTCTATGACTTCAACAACGGTTCATTGGAAGGCTGGAGAGAATTCCAAGGCTCAGGCTCTTATTCAGAGACATGGCAGACATCACCTTATTCACACACAGCTTACCAAGGCATCGACAACAGCTTATGCCTTGTTTCAATCTCATACGACTTGCTGGGCGGTTCAACATACAAACCAAACGACTATATCGTAACAAGTCAAGCTTATCAAATCGCTGAAACATCAAAATTGTCATGGTACGTAAAATCACCATATAGCAGCGGCGAATATTACGAAGTGGTCGTTTCTAACGACAACGAAAACTGGGATATGATCTATAGCGAAACTAACACCGACACTGACGCCGTATTAAGAGAATTAGAACTTTCTGATCGCGCAGGACAAACATTGTACGTCGGTTTCCGTCACTACAGAGCAGCAGCCAACACAAGTGCAGCTCATATCTGTATCGACAACGTAACTCTTACAACAGAAATAGCTACAGAAACACCTGACCAACCAGAAATCCCTGCTGACGCTGAAATCGTCACAATAGGCGAAGACGGTAATTTAAGCAGCTACTATACTCCAATCTGCAGCTACTACACATCTTACGCTTTGACACAACAAATCTATACAGCTGAAGAACTCGGCGGTTACGCTGGAACAATCACAAGCTTGTCATTCAAATTAAACGCAACAGGAAACTGCACACGCGAAATCTACGTATATCTTAACAATACCGAAAAAGAATATTACGCAAGTCACTACGACTGGGTTTATCTGACAGCTGAAGACGAACCAGTTTTTGAAGGCGAAATAACAACTCCTACAGAAGCTGGATGGTTTACAATCAACTTCACAAAACCATTCGAATACACAGGAGGAAACCTCGCAGTCACCATCAACGACAAAACAGGAGGTTATACAAATATGGCAGATTCTTGGGCTTCATATCCAACAGGCAAAACAGCTGAAGACGTAAGATCAATGTATGTATCTCATTACAACCAACCGATAGATCACACAAACTTATCTGTAAGATATTCAAGCTTTGACCAATACAACCACGGTTCTTATCAGGCTCCTGACTATGAATATATAAACAACCAAGCCAGATTCACTATCATCCCTGGCACTCCAGACGTTGAAGTTCCTGAAGCATTAACTTTAGGCGATGTCCTCCTCGATGAATACTGGACAGAAAAAACTTCTATTGAATTCGGCGTTAAAGCTATCAACACAACAATCACAAACATCGCAGTTGACAACGATTTCTTCGTATTGTCAGAAATAGACTACACAAGCAACTCCTTGAATTTAGGACTTACATACAACAGAAGCGCTGAAGTCAGCGGTGAAGTCAACGGTACAATCACAGTAACATACACCGATGGAACAAAAGAAATTCCAGTAACAGCGACAGTCTATACCCCTGCTACTCCAGACGTTTATGAAGTGGCACAAGAAGTCACATTCACAGAAGGCGTTTACACCGACACTCCAGCTTTCGCCACATTACACGACAACTACATCATGCCTCAAGAAGTTGAAGACGGAAACGCCCCTGACGCTGTCTATACATTTGAATTGGCAACAGACGCTCTCTTATCAGCCAAAGTGACAGGAACAAACGCTAACTTAGCCATCTACAAAGAAGACTTCAACGGCGAAGGCGGTCCTTCAAGATACAACAACTACAGCGGTGTTTCATACACACAAAGAAGCTTCTTCTTCGACTTCAGCGACGGCACTTTGACAGGCTGGAACGCAATAGATGAAGACGGCGACGGCTATAATTGGGAAATCGTCTCTGAAGAAGGTCTGAATTATGTGAAGTCATATTCTTGGTTAAAGAACAACGAAGGTGTCACTGTTGTCGGATCAGCAAACAATGTCATGGTGACAGAACAAGTCTATAACATCACAGCTAACTCTAAGTTATCGTTCGACGCTTATATCTACAGTCACATGTCTGAATATTATAAAGACAAGATAAAAGTACAAGTCTCTAAGAACGGAGAAACATTCACATTGATAGAAGAAATCCTTCCAGCAGCTGCAGCATTCGAGACAATAACAATAGACCTCGGCGCTAAATTCGCTGAATTAGGCCTCGAATACGGCGACTATTACGTAGCTTTACGCCACGAAGAAGTTGACAAGATGTTCGTCTGCATCGATAATATCACATTGACAAATGACAATATTGTAAGATCAGCGGAAAAAGTTCTCGAAAGCGTCTATTATCCAGCTGGTAAATATTACTTGGTAGCAGCAGCTGAAGGAGCTTTCTCAGTAGAAATCGCTTTGGAAGAAGCTCCACTCACACCTCCTACAGAAATCTTCGCTTCTGTGACAGAGACATCAGTGACATTGACATGGGAAGACGTTGAAGACGTTGAAAGCTACAACATCTACCGTGGCGAAACATTGCTCGCTAATGTTACAGAACCTACTTACACAGAAAACGATCTTACACCTTATACAGAATATTGCTACATCATCAAGAGCGTTGCCGGCGACAATGAATCTTTCGCTTCAGAAGAAATCTGCGTCAAGACAAAAGACCTTACAGTAGTAATGCCAGAAAATCTGACAGCAACAGCTGAAAACTCATCTTCAATAGTATTGACATGGGACGCTGTCGCAAACGCTACAGGCTACAATGTCTATAACCTTGTGGATCAAGATTTCGTATTGCTCTCAACTGTAGCTGAAACAACATACACCGTAACAGGTTTGGAAGCCAACACAGAATATTGCTTCTCTGTTTCAAGCGTACGCAACGAACAAGAATCTGAAATGACAGCAGCAGTATGCGAAACAACAAACGACTTACAAGTTCTTGCTCCAACAAACTTAGTCGCTACTGTCTTAGGAGAGACTACAATCGCTTTGACATGGCAAAAAGGTGAAAACGCAACAAGCTACAACGTATATCGCAACAGCGAATTAGTTACAAACGTCACAGGTTTGTTATACTCAGACAACGAATTAGCTCCAGGAACACAATACTGCTACGTGATTAAAGGCGTCCGTAATGGCGTAGAGTCAGAAGCCTCTAACGAAGCATGTGCCACAACAGAAGGTACAGCCGCTGTTGTTCCAGCAGCTCCTAAAAACCTCAGCGCTATCGTTGAACAAGACATTGAAGGCTACGACTACAAATACAGAATCACAATGTCATGGGACGCTGTTGAAGGCGCCGACAGCTACAATGTTTATGTAAACACAGCTAACGCTACAGATTATCTCATGGGCTTCTCTAACGGAACATCATACGTGGCCGGATCAAACAATGAAGGCACTATCGAGTTCTATGTCAAAACCGTTATCGACGAAGTTGAATCAGAATCTTCAGAAGTATATACAATCGTTATCGAAGACGACGCTATAGAAGAATTCGCTTCATCATTCAACATCTACCCTAACCCTGCAAACGACAAGCTCTTCATCGAAGCAGAAGCTAATATCGAAGAAGTCAGCGTCTATACACTCACAGGCGTGATGGTTTATAATGAACAATGTTCAATGAACAATGTACAGTTGAATGTTTCTGACTTGAACAGCGGCGTTTATTTCGTCAAGGTTGTTACAAACAACGGCGAGACTGTAAAACGTTTCATCAAGAAATAAGTTTAGAATCTCATAACTTCAAAAACTCAGAATCTCAGAATTGGGGTTCTGAGTTTTTTTATGCAATATTCTGCGGAATCGGACGGGACGATATTTGGCATAAAAAAATAACTTTGACGAAAATATCATCAAAGTTATCTTATCAGTTAATATCTCAGAGTCTCAATCAGCGAGTACAAGTATCTTATTTTCCAGCACTTCCACTACGCCTCCGTTTATCTCCAGATATTTGCATTCGTTGTTATTACAGATTTTCACATTTCCTTTGCCGAGTGCCGCTATCATCGGAGCGTGATTGCTCAAGATTTCAAACAAGCCATCTATTCCTGGCAGCTGAACCAAGTCGGCCTCCCCGTCAAAAAGATGTTTCTCCGGTGTTATAATCTCTAATTTCATAGTTTAAAGCAATTGACAGTTAACAGTTAATATTCATTGTTAATTGTTCATTGTTCATTAATAAGCTTCTTTCCTTTTTCTATTGCTTCTTCGATAGTTCCCACCATCATAAAAGCAGCTTCTGGATATTGATCGACTTCTCCGTCCATAATCATATTGAAGCCTTTGATAGTATCTTCTATGCTTACGAAAGCGCCTTTCATACCGGTAAATTGTTCAGCCACATGGAAAGGCTGCGACAAGAAACGTTGTACACGGCGTGCGCGGCTCACGGTAAGCTTGTCTTCTTCCGACAATTCGTCCATACCCAAGATAGCGATAATATCTTGCAGTTCCTTATAACGTTGGAGTATGTTTTTAACGCGTTGTGCTGTGTTATAATGTTCTTCTCCCACGATATTAGGCGCCAATATTCTCGATGTAGATTCAAGAGGATCCACGGCTGGATAGATACCCAATTCCGAGATTTTACGGCTAAGAACGGTGGTAGCGTCGAGGTGAGCGAATGTCGTTGCCGGAGCAGGGTCGGTCAAGTCGTCGGCAGGGACATATACGGCCTGCACTGAGGTGATTGAACCGCTCTTTGTAGAGGTGATTCTTTCCTGCATCAAACCCATTTCTGAAGCCAATGTAGGCTGATAACCTACGGCTGAAGGCATACGGCCGAGCAATGCCGATACTTCGGAACCAGCTTGTGTGAAACGGAAGATATTGTCGATGAAGAACAAGATGTCGCGTCCTGCTGTCTCGCCGTCGCCATCACGGAAATATTCCGCCATGGTAAGACCGCTCAAAGCCACGCGAGCACGTGCTCCAGGCGGCTCGTTCATCTGTCCGAACACAAGTGTAGCCTGCGATTTTTTAAGTTCTTCATAATCTATCTTATCGAGATCCCAACGGCCTTCTTCCATAGATTTCATAAATTCGTCGCCGTATTTGATAACGCCAGATTCTAGCATTTCTCTTAACAAGTCGTTACCTTCACGTGTACGTTCACCTACGCCAGCGAAGACAGACATACCAGAATATGACTTGGCGATGTTGTTAATCAGCTCCATGATAAGAACAGTCTTACCCACACCGGCGCCGCCGAACAAACCGATCTTACCACCTTTGGCGTAAGGCTCGATCAAGTCGATGACTTTGATACCGGTAAAGAGAACTTCCTGTTTTGTTGAAAGGTTCTCGAATTTAGGAGGATCACGGTGAATGCTGTTGCGTTTCGCCGACTCCACTTTCTGCAATCCGTCGATAGAATCGCCGATGACATTAAAGAGACGACCTTTAACCTGATCGCCTGTAGGCATTGAGATAGGAGCTCCCAAACAACGAACTTTCATACCTCTGCGCAAGCCATCGGTAGAATCCATAGCGATGGTACGCATTGTATTTTCACCAATATCTTGCTGTACTTCGGTGATAAGTTTCTCACCGTTGGCACGCTCTATTTCGAGAGCGTCTAAAAGGTTTGGCAATTGAGATTCGTCATCAAATGCGACGTCAATCACAGGACCGATTATCTGTACAATACGACCATATTTTTCTTCACTCATGACCATTATTTTTATGTGACTATATTTTTATCTAAATCAGATTTAACGTCTAAATTCTCAATATTTTTCAAGAAATCCCATTGGAATATCAGGAGATACAGGAATCCTATCGTTATTGCGCTGTCGGCGATGTTAAAGATAGGGCTGAAGAATATCTGACCTCCGAAAAACGGCACCCAATGAGGGATAGTAAACAAAGGGAAATAAAGCATATCCACGACTTTTCCCTGCATGAAGCCGGAGTATCCGCCGCCGTCGGAGAACAGAGCAGCTACTTGCATAAAAGAGCTCTCACTGAATATCATCCCGTAAAACATACCGTCGATGATGTTGCCCAAAGCGCCTGCCGTGATAAGCGAAATCCCGAATATGGGACCAAATTTCACCTTTTTCTTTACAAGATAATGTATGAGATAAAACAACAACGCCACGGCTATTATCCTGAAAATGCCAAGCGCCAACTTACCGTACTGCGCCCCGAATTCCCAGCCAAAAGCCATGCCGTTGTTCTCTATAAAATAAATCTGAAACCAATTTCCCAATACCGAGAAACTTTCCCCTATTGTCATATTCAACTTGACCCAGAACTTTGAAATCTGGTCAATCAACAAGACAAGAAATATGACTATCAGCGGTTTCTTCATTACTTCTTTTGTCCCATTTTAGCCTCAACACTCAAGGTAGCATGTGGTACGGCACGCAATCTCTCCTTAGGAATCAATTTGCCTGTCATACGACATACTCCGTAAGTCTTGTTTTCTATGCGTATCAACGCATTCTCCAAATTTTGAATATACTTGTACTGACGTGCAGCCAACTGACTGTTCTCCTCTTTTGACAAGACGCTGAATCCTTCTTCCAAAACCTTAAACGTAGGAGCTGTGTCGTTAGCATTATTACCTTTGCCGGAAATATTATCATTCAATAATTCAAGATCCTTACGCGCTCTCGCCAATCTTTCCAATATCAGCTCTTTGAATTCAGCGAGCTCGGCGTCAGAATATCTTACCTTTTCAACATTATTTACATTGTCTTCCATATCTCTCGAATTTTAATTATTCTCTTGATTTATCGCCGTCAAAGTTAATAATAAATATCGTATATAACAAGTGTTTATTTCTTAATTCTTGTTAATTTTTATCTTAACAGAAATTTTGTCTATAAGCTCTAATTCTTCGATATTTTCGCCAATATTGTCAACCATATTCAATGTCGCCAAAGTCTCCGAACAGATGTATTCTTTGTACTTCTCGACGACATCGTTGATATTGTCGTTCTTTTCTATCGTCAGGACAATGTGGTCTGTGACTTCAAAATCGCCGTCTTTTCTCATATTCTGTATTCTGTTGACGATTTCTCTAGCGAGACCTTCTTCTGCCAATTCAGGTGTGATTGTCATGTCTAAAGCCACGGTGACATTGTCTTGTGTGACTACAGTCCAGCCTGGAATATCGTCGGTTGAAATTTCAGCGTCAGCGAGTTCGAGATTGAGTTCCTGACCTTCCAGCGTGATGTTCAAGAAACCTGCGTTTTCAAAGGCTCTGATAGCTTCCTGATCCATCTCAGCGAAGAATTGTGTGATTTGTTTCATCATCTTGCCGTAACGGCGGCCTAAGCTTCTGAAGTTAGGTTTGATTTTCTTGACCAAGACGTTCTTGTCAGCTGTCAGATATTCTATTTCCTTGACATTGACCTCAGAAAGGATGAGCTGCTCGACTTTCATAAGTTGTTCGTGCATTTCTTCTGAGTTGACAGGAATCATAATCTTTGACAACGGCTGACGGACGCGGATGTTGGCTTTCTTTCTCAATGACAGAACCATTGAAGATACGAGTTGAGCCATTTCCATTCTTTCTTCCAGGTCTTTATGGATGAGTTCTGTGTTTGCCTTAGGGAAGTCGGTGAGGTGGACAGATTCAGCGGCGTCTTTGCCAGTGACGGCGTTCAAGTCTTGATACAGACGTTCTGCGAAGAACGGAGCTATAGGGCTTGAAATCTTAGCCAATACGCTGAGACATGTGTATAATGTTTGGTAAGCAGCTGTCTTGTCTGATGAGCTGTTGCTCTTCCAGAAACGACGACGTGAGAGACGTACGTACCAGTTGCTCAAGTGTGCGTCAACGAATTGCGCTATCGCACGGCCTGCTCTTGTCGGCTCGTAGTTCTTATAGTCGTTATCGACTTCTTCAATCAAAGAATTAAGTTCTGATAAAATCCATCTGTCGATTTCAGGACGTTCTTCAACAGGAATTTCTGCCTCCGAGAAATCGAATTTGTCGATGTTTGCATATAATGCGAAGAACGCGTATGTGTTGTATAATGTTCCAAAGAATTTACGACGTACTTCATCAACGCCTTCTTCGTCGAACTTGAGGTTATCCCAAGGTTGTGAGTTTGTTATCATGTACCAACGTACAGCGTCGGCGCCGTATTTCTCGATAGCCTCAAATGGATCGACGGCGTTGCCGAGACGTTTCGACATCTTATTACCGTTCTTGTCCAAGACCAATCCGTTAGAGATAACTGTCTTGTATGATACAGAGTCAGAAATCATTGTGGCGATAGCATGTAATGTGAAGAACCAGCCGCGTGTTTGGTCAACGCCTTCTGCGATGAAGTCGGCAGGGAATGTCTCGTCATTGAGTTTGCCTTCTTCGCCCATGTAATGGATCTGTGCGTAAGGCATAGCGCCTGAGTCGAACCAAACGTCGATGAGGTCTGGCTCACGGAACATCTTCTTGCCGTCTGATGAGACGAGTATTACGTTATCGATATAAGGTCTGTGTAAGTCGAATTTTGTATAATCTTCTGAAGCATAAGGGTTTTCTTTCATGAAACCGGCTTTCACTGATTCGTCAATTCTTTGACGGAGTTCTGCTACACTGCCGATACATACTTCTTCGCTGCCATCTTCTGTGCGCCAGATCGGAAGCGGAGTTCCCCAGTAACGTGAACGTGATAAGTTCCAGTCAACGAGGTTTTCGAGCCAGTTGCCGAAACGACCTGTACCTGTTGCTTCTGGTTTCCAGTTGATAGTCTTGTTGAGTTCTATCATTCTGTCTTTCAAAGCAGTGCTGCGGATGAACCAGCTGTCTAATGGATAATAGAGAACAGGTTTGGCGGTACGCCAGCAGTGTGGATAGTTGTGAGTATGATTTTCGCTCTTGAAGAGTTTGCCTTCTTCTTTCAATAAAACAACGATGTCGACGTCTAATGACTTGTCTTTTTCTGTTTTTGTTGCATCGAAAGCGTTCTTGACATATTGACCAGCGTAAGGACGATAAGCTTCGACGTCCATGCAGTTCTTGACGAATTCTGCGTCGAGGTCTTCGATGAGGAAGAACTTACCAGTCTTGTCAACCATTGGCTGAGCTTTGCCGTCTTTGTCAATCATTTGGAGTGGAGGGATGCCGCTTTGTTTTGCTACGCGGTCGTCGTCTGCACCGAAAGTAGGAGCAATATGAACGATACCTGTACCGTCTTCTGTGCTGACGTAGTCGCCGTGGATGACGCGGAATGCGCCTTCACCTGGGTTGACCCATGGGATGAGTTGTTCGTATTCCAAACCAACGAGGTCTTTACCTTTGCATGTGCCGAGGACTTCGTAAGGAAGTTTCTTGTCGCCGACTTTATAGTCTTCGAAAGCAGGTTTTTCAGCTTCGCTTGGGAAGAATGCGCCCATCAATGGTGTTGCCAATACGAAGTAAGCGAGTTCGCCGCTTGTTGGGTTGACAGTCTTTACGAGGTTATAGTCGATGCTGTTGCCGACGCACAATGCTGTGTTTGAAGGCAAGGTCCATGGTGTTGTTGTCCATGCAGCGATTTGGATGCTGTTGAAAGGAACGTCAACGCCGAAAGGATTAGCTTTCACTGTTGTTTGTTCAGCTTTGACGCGGAACAATGCTGTACATGTGAGGTCTTTGACGTCGCGGTAGCAACCAGGGATGTTAAGTTCGTGTGAACTTAAACCTGTACCAGCAGCTGGTGAATAAGGTTGGATTGTGTAACCTTTATAGAGGAGACCTTTCTTGTAAATCACTGATAAGAGGTACCATAAGGTCTCGATATATTCATTTGTGAAAGTGATGTAAGGATCGTCGAGGTTGACCCAGTAACCCATGGTGCGTGTGAGTTCGTCCCATAAGTCTTTATATTTCATGACTTCTTCACGGCAAGCTTTGTTGTATTCGTCGACGCTGATTTTAACGCCGATGTCTTCTTTGGTGATGCCGAGTTTCTTTTCAACGCCGAGTTCTACAGGGAGACCGTGAGTGTCCCAGCCAGCTTTACGAGAAACTTTCTTGCCTTTTAAAGTTTGGTAACGGCAGAAGATGTCTTTGATGGTACGAGCCATAACGTGGTGAATACCAGGAGTTCCGTTTGCTGACGGTGGACCTTCGTAGAATACGAATGCTGGACCATCTTTACGGTTGTCTAAACTCTTTTGGAAAACGTCGTTGTCTTCCCAGTATTTACGAACCTCTTTAGCGATATTGGTGAGGTTCAAATTCTTATACTCTTTGTACGAGCCTTTCATATATCTATAACTTTTGATTATTTTTTTTATAAGCGACAAAGATAAGAAAAATTAGGAATTAATTATAATTAGGAATTATTTTTTTTGATGAAGGAATTAAGGGTATGAGGGATTTGATTTCCTCAAATCCTCAAATCCTCAGTTCCTCAATTCCCTTTAACAAGTTTTCCGCTTATCGCATCTGATGGTGTAGAAGTAGATGCCAGCATGTTAATCCTGCAAAACCACTTTTTTATAGCAAACTCCGTTTTTAGTTTCAACAATAATCAAATACACACTAGAATCATATCTTTCTTTCAAGCTGATTTGGCAAGAATTCACATCGGTTTGATAGAGTGAAATTTCAATTCTTCTTCCAAGCATATCCATCATCTTCACATCTTTAATCTCAGAATCTGAACTGATAAAAAGCGTTTCGTTGGTTGAGAAAATGGTAGGATATATCATTAAATTTTCATTGTCATCAATTTCATTTATAGATAAATATGTTCGAAGTACGCAGTCTTCTATATTAGGAGAGGCAATATATGTCAACTCACCATCTTTATGTTGGCATATCAATTCAGAGAATCCATAAATATCAATATCAGGAAGCATCATTGGGAAAGTTCCTTCCATAAAAACAAGATTGTCAATAGATAATTCTTCAAACGACACATGTCCAAATTCAATGATCTTTTTGCCAGCTTCTTCACGAACACTTTGCACTACAACTTCATGATATTCTTGTGCATTTGGATACAATTCATAGGTCGTTGGCAGTAAAAACACATCTCCAACATTTAAAGACATATCACACAACAACAAATCTTTCTCTACATAATCATTTTTGACATACATATACAACCTGCCGTTTTCCCTGTCTTCTCGAAAATATATAGTTTCATCAGCATAGTTATATACCGTGTAACCATATTCATATTCAATCTGTTTTGGCTCAACAAAATAATATAGATTATCATTTATTGTAATGGTATCTTTATTACAAACTGTAAATGTATAATTCCAGTCACCATCGGTAACTACCATATATGAATTAATTGTCGTTGAATCCTTTCCGAAGAAAGACTGGTAAATATATGTGGAATCATTCTGCGCTTTCAAACCTCCTGCAAATACAAACAACAGGAGCAGAGCGATTAGTCTGGTAAAGTTTCTTGTTTTCATGTTTTAATAAATTTTAATAGATAAGTCGTTACAAATATAAGTTGTAAAAAACTGAAAGTCAAGGAAAAATATAAGTTTTTTAAGGGAACTAAGGGTATGAGGAATTAAGGGTATGAGGGATTTGATTTCCTCAATTCCTCAATTCCTCAATTCCTCAGTTCCCTTTAACAAGTTTTCCGCTTATCGCATCTGATGGTGTAGAAGTAGATGCCAGCATGTTAATCTTGCAAAATGACCTTTTCATAATAAACTCCGTTTTTAGTTCCGACAATAATCAAATAAACACCAGAATTGCATCTTTCTTTCAAACTGATTTGATATGAAAATTCGTCTGTTTGATAGAGTGAAATATCAATCTTTCTTCCAAGCATATCCATCATTTTCACATCTTTAATCTCAGAATCTGAACTGATGGAAATCGTTTCGTTGTTTGAGAAAAGAGTTGGATGTACGACCATTATTTTCTCTTTTTCTGATTCATTTATTGATGCATCTGTTGGAAATCCTTCATAATCACATTCTACATCTGACTTTATGAGATAATCACCGTCTTCAGAATAGCAGCGTATTCCAGTATTTCTGCATGGAGGAGGCCCTACCAGCTGATAGAATGGGAATAAAGATTTATCCAGTCCTATTCCTTCTATTATGTTTGTGCAATATACCGCGGAACCAGTATTGTATGCGGAAGTCTCGAACATTTTTCTCGTACTTCCATCTTCCAATGTGATTTCTGTTATGTTTTTAACAAATACAGTATCAGTCACATTTTCAGCATCATAATCATTATAATGTGTTAAAAGCCAATATTCTCCAATCTTTTTGCTGAAGTCGTAAAGCAGATAGCGTTCGCCGTCAATAACTTCATAAATCCTATCTCCGTCTTGGCTGATATAACGTGTTTCATAATAAGGATTAACATTGCCATCACAATCTAAATTCTGGAACAATTCGATTTCCTTGCAAAGAAAACCGTTTATCGTAATTGTGTCAACAGAACGGAATCTATCATAAGCGACTCTGTCGTATTTCCATTCGTCATAATTATATATTTCACGCTCGTAATACCACTCGGCACCAACTGGAGCGAATTCCGTTTGTGCTTTTAATCCTCCTGAAAAAACAAGCAACAGGAGCAGAGAGATTAGTTTGGTAATTTCTTTAGTTTTCATGACTTTAAGGTTTTAATTGTAAATGTATTGAATTTTTTTACAAAGATATGAAAATCACCCCCCCCGATGTCAAGAAAAAAATGATTTTTTTTAACCTCAGAAATTAAAAACCTCAGAACCCCATTTTTTTTGAGATTCTGAGATTCAGAAATAGTTCCGAAGGAACGTCAGTACCCAGGCAGGCGACGTAGTGTGAAACACGGAGTCCCTGCAAGACGATGTTTAGAAAAATAAAAGCGCCGAAGGTGCGACAGAATTGTATTCGTTTATTTCTGTCGTACCTTCGGCACTCTGATTAATATCTAGTCTTTATTGCAGGCATTCCGAGCTACGCTCTCCATACCTGCCTGGGAACTATCGTCCCTGACGGGACTGTTGAACTTTGAATTAAGGAACTAAGGGTATGAGGGATTTAATTTCCTCAGTTCCATTAAGTCCCTCAAATTTATTTCTTGATAAGTTTTCCTGTCTTTAAATTTTCACCGCATCTGATGGTGTAGAAGTAGATGCCTGAAGGAAGTTCTTCGAGACTTAATGTAGTTTCACCATTGTTGCCATCAAGTTGTGCTGTCATAACATTTACTCCTAATGTGTTTGTCATGACTAAAGTTGCGTTTGTCTTGCCTTCAGGGAGAGTATAGCTTACTTCAACATTAGTTGTTGCAGGATTAGGATAAATCATGATGTCATTCTCATTATTTTCCACGACATTGTCCGTATAATAATTTGTAAAGCAGTCATCGTTTTCATCATAGTCAAAGTATGATTGCTTATATAGACATTCGTCATTTTCATTGTAACACAACAATCTTTTTATCGTGAATAACTCAAAACTAAAGTTATTGTAATGATTAAACGGACCATCACTGCTGCCTATCCCTTCTATCCAACTTTGGAAAAGCGTTTCGGATATGTTTTCCATCAATATACGTTTTCTTTGTTCTCCATTTGCCAATACAAAAATTGAATCGTTATCGTGTAGTGTGACAAAGGTATTATTAGTGATGTCAATTCCTATTGTTTCCACTCGTTTAAATTTGACATATCTGATAAAACCATCATTTTCTGCTTCATCAAAATTCGCCACACTTACAGTATCTCCAAGATTTAATGAGAAATCATACAGCAGAAATTCCTTTTTGCTGGTACGATTTGTATAGTAAATATTATCATGGTATTTTATTGGCAGTTCTTTTTTGTAAACGCCATACACTCTCTTGTTTTCGACATCATTTCTTATTGCGCAGAAATATTCTGCCTTGTCAATATCAAACTCAAATGCTTCATTGGAGGTTTGTTTATATACCTTAGAATATTTTTTCTCATTTATGATAGTATCACCATACAAGGCATATTTTTCATTATTCACGCTCCATTGAGCGTTTTCTGTAGGGAATGGAGTGTAAGTGTATTC
>JAZLEO010000042.1:0-79218 GCA_045615285.1 Bacteroidales bacterium | reverse complement strand
AAGGTGATAAAGTAGATGTTAAAAATATTTTGATAGAATTATCGATATGAATTTTGATTTGACAAAAGAACAAATAGAGTTTCGTGAGAAAGTACGCGATTTCGCTGAGCGTGAAGTGAAACCTGTTGCTTCTTACAATGATGAAAACGAGATTTTCGATGTCGAGTTGACAAGGAAAATGGCGGAGCTCGGACTTCTGGGCATCTGCGTCCCTAAAGAATATGGCGGACAAGGACTTGACACATTATCTTACATCATCGCAGTGGAAGAGCTCGCAAGAATAGACGGCTCCACCGCTGCCACTATCGCAGCCGACAACTCATTGGGCATCAGCCCTATCAAAGAATACGGAACCAAAGAACAAAAAGAGAAATACCTTCCTCGTCTTTGCAAGACACATCTCTGGGGATTCGGCCTGACAGAAGAAAACGCAGGCTGCGACTCAAGAGGCACAAAATCGACAGCCCGCCAAGAAGGCGACAATTGGATCGTCAACGGTTCCAAGATTTTCATCACCAACAGCGCTACCCCGATGACATTGGGCAGCACTATACAAGTCATCTCCGGAGAAAAAGACGGCAAACCTGAATTCACGACGTTTCTTATTGAAAACGACACGCCTGGATTCACACAAGAGCCGATGAACCGCAAGATGATGTGGCGTGCTTCCAACACAGGACGTCTCACTTTCGAGAAAGTGGAACTCCCAAAAGAAAACATGCTCGGCGCTCCGGGACAAGGCTCACATATCATGCTCGCCACCCTTGACGGCGGCCGCCTCTCAATAGCCGCGATGGCGTTAGGATGCGCACAAGGCGCTTACGAAATGGCGCTGGCCTATTCCAAAGAAAGAGAACAATTCGGGAAACCAATATCCAAGTTCCAGGCCGTCAGTTTCAAACTAGCCGATATGGCCATGAAAATAGAAGCTGCTCGCTGCCTTTTATATAAAGCCTGTAGAGTGAAAGATGCTGGAATGCCGTTCGGCAAAGAAGCCGCCATGGCAAAATTATTCTGCTCTGAAGTGGCAGCTGAAGTATGCGACAACGCTGTACAAGTGATGGGCGGTCACGGATTGTTAAAAGATTTTAACATGGAACGCTTCTACCGCGACCAAAGAATATTACAGATAGGAGAAGGTACTTCAGAAATATTACGTCTCGTAATATCAAGATATATAGGATGTTAATAAAATAAGGTTTAATAATAAAAATTGCGTTATGAATAAATTAGAACAAATGTTTGAAGTTTTGCGTAGCCGTCCAAAGAAACGCTTGGTAGCAGCTTACGCTAATGATGATCACACAATCTGTGCTGCAAGTGAAGCCGTAGATAATGGTTTGATTGAAGCTATTTTATGTGGCGACGAAAATGTCATCGCTAAAGTTTGTGAAGCAGAAAAAATCGACATCAAGAAATTTAAAATCGTTCACGAACCAGACGAAATCAAGGCTGCCGCAAAAGCCTGCGACCTCATCAACGCTGGCGAAGCCGACATCATGATGAAAGGCCTTCTTTCAACAGACAAATACATGCGCGCTATCTTGAACAAAGAACGTGGATTGTGTCCTCCAAACGCTACATTAGCTCACGTTTGTGCAATAGAAAATCCAAACTACCACAAATTATTGATCGCAAGCGACTGCGCTATCATCCCAGCTCCTGATTTCAAACAAAAACAAACATTGTTGAAATATTTGGTAGCAACAGCTAACGCATTGGACATCAAGAATCCTAAATTGGCTGTCATCACCGCTACAGAACAAATGCTCGCAGGTATGCCAGCATGTGTCGATGCAGCTCTCATCGCTAAAATGGCAGAACGCGGCCAAATCAAAGGATGTATCGTTGACGGTCCTATCTCATTAGACCTCGCCATCGACGCTGAAGCTGTAGCTATAAAAGGTTTCAAGAGCCCTGTGGCCGGCGACGCCGACTGTCTCTTATTCCCATGTATCGAAGCTGCCAACGTATTCTACAAATGTAACAGCAAATTCAACCACGCTGAAGTGGCAGCAGTAGTAATGGGCGCTAAAGTGCCTTGCGTCTTGTCATCACGCGGCGATACTGCAAAAACAAAATTATATTCAATAGCATTAGCAGCTTTATTAGCAAAATAAATAACATAAAACATTAAAAATTATGAGTTACAAATTATTAATCATAAACCCAGGGTCAACATCAACAAAGATTGCTGTTTTCCAAGATAAAGAATGTGTCTTCAAGAAGAATATCAAGCACTCAGCTGAAGAAATAGCTCCATTTGAACACATAGCCGACCAATATCATTTCCGTAAAGATGTCATCCTCAACGAATTGAAAGAGGCTGGCATGGAACTCAGCGACGTTGATATGGTTGTAGGCCGCGGCGGTTTGTTAAAACCTCTCACATCTGGCATCTACGAAGTTAACGAAGCTATGAAACGTGACTTGGTCAACAGCCCTGTCGGTGAACATGCTTGTAACCTCGGCGGCTTGATCGCTGACGACATCGCTAAGTCAATCGGCGTTAAAGCTTATATCGCCGACCCTGTCATCGTTGACGAAATGGAAGACGTAGCACGTTTCTCAGGACATCCAGCATTCCCACGTATGTCAGTATTCCACGCTTTGAATCAGAAAGTTATCGCTCGTCAACACGCAGCTACAGTAGGTAAGAAATATGAAGAATTGAACCTCATCGGTATTCACCTCGGTGGTGGTATCTCTGTCGCAGCTCATAAAAAAGGCCGCGTCGTCGATGTCAACAACGCTTTGAACGGTGACGGCCCATTCACCCCTGAACGTTCTGGCGCATTGCCATCTGGCCCTCTTATGAACGCTTGCTTCAGCGGTAAATATACCAAGAAAGAAATCGACCTCATGCTTAAAGGTCAAGGCGGATTCGTGGCTTATCTCGGCACAAACGACGCTATGGAAGTTGAAAACCAAGTTAAAGCTGGCAACAAAGAATGGGAACTCGTATATCGCGCCATGGCTTACCAAGTAGCTAAGGAAGTCGGCGGCCTCGCAGCTTCTGCATTCAGCATGGACGTTGACGCCATCTTCGTAACAGGCGGCATGGCTTACGACAAGAACTTCTGCAAGATCTTAGAAAGCCATCTCGGAAAAATCGCTCCAGTATGCGTATATCCTGGCGAAGACGAAATGATGGCCCTTACTTTGAACGGCTTGATGGTTCTTAACAACGAAGTAGAAGCAAAAATCTACGAATAATACAAAAAGTATTCAAAATCTTTTATCGTCAATATCGCGAAAATCTCCGGTATTGACGATTTTTTTATCCTCTAGCCATACGAAAATCGGGAATCTTCCGTATGCGACATCGATGGCTTTGCCAGGCATAATATGCCAATATGAATAGTCTTCCGTCAGCGTTTCTTTACGAAAATTAACAATTCCTTCAGGACTTCCCCAAATAAAAACATTAACATTATCAATATTAACATTTTCTTTCTTCATTATCAACGACAGCTTCTTCAGCCCTAATTTACAATATTTACAACCTGAACTTACTATCGCTATAAGTTGTTCGCCTTCATTGAGATTGAAATACGAAGTGCTGTCAAAAACAATTTCATCTTCATTAAAATCTATTTTCACGACCTCGTCGAAAGATTCATACAAATCGATGCTACTCACCTCTTTATCTGTAGAATAAATCATTTTATAGATAGAATCTGGCGGCGAGACGACAAAGACAGCCAGCAATGAACAAGCAGCTATCAATATTGATAAAGCTCGCTGATTCCGTTTCTTTTTATCATGCAGCCCTTTCATATTAGTAGCTGCCAAAAGGGCAATTATCACAATATTTTTAACAATTGATTCTAAAGGATTCAGCTCGATGAATTCGCCGAAACAATGACAATTGTCGTCATTACGGAAAATCACCGTATATGTTAAAAAGAATGTGAATAATACCAATATTGACAATATCGTCTTCTTGGTAAAATCATAATAAATTTTAAGAATCAGGAAGGCTCCCAGGATAAATTCGCCTGCAATTATAATTCTGGAGACGAATGTTGTCGCAAGAAATGTTAAAATATTATAACTAAAGATATATATTTCAAATTCATCGATAGAGAATAATTTAAGAATGGCAGCTATTATAAAAACGCTGCCAATTCCTATCTCGATGATGTTTCTTATCTTGAGCATTATACTAAAGAGACTGTTTAACGAAGGTTTATTTCAACGAATCGTAAATCAACTTCTTGAGTCTCAGTGTCTCTTCTATGAGATGTACATCTTCCTCTTTTCCTTTAGGATTTTCGAGTCCGATATTTTTACTTCGTTTAAATCTGAATTTAGTGTCGTCAGCATCGCCGCTGATTATGATTCCCAACCTTCTGAAAGGCCACGGATTCGACATTCCGAATCGGTAGTCGAAAGTCATATTGAGATTATGTCGTCCGCCCACGATAGCCTGATATTTATCCACTGCTATAAGTGTCGGATACACATCTATTTCGTTCTTGAAAGCTGTTATCTCAACGTCAAGTTTATCAATTTTGTTATGTTCCTTATCCTTGAATCCTAGCAGTCTGCCCAGTTTCTTATATGTCTCATTATCAAGTATTACCAAATCTTTTCCATGTATTGCCGTAGCTCCTCTTAATGTTGAGACTTTCATTTCGTAATTCGATTTGAGATAAGTCTCCGCTGCAAAATGGAACTCAGCTTTTCCGTCGAAAGAGCTCAACATCGGGACAAGAGTGTCGAGTTCTGGTATCATATCGATCATCTCAGCGATGTCTATTTCAAGCAGATGCAGGTCAAATCCGAGGTAGAGATGATTTTTACGCGGCGATTTATACATCGCGGTCACTTTCATGGTAGCGGCATCGGAGGTGAATCCCATTTCCTGCAAAACCATGACACCGTTTTTAACTGTCAGAGCTCCGCCGACATCAGACAGATTCATCTCACCAGCAACAGCTTCCTCAATCATGGTGTTCAACGTGATGTCAATGCCGAGAGGAACCATAAAAGGATTATCTTCCTTAACGACAGTATCAGCTACAACGACTTCATTTTCAGTTACTAAAGTAGTATCACCCATGCCACTGAACAACTCCATAATCTGGTTCACGTCGGTATAATGTGAGACGAAGTCAAGCGTTCCTGTCAAAAGAGCTTCCTTTCTTAAAAACTCATCAACATTTGTCAATTTACCTTGCAACTCAAAATCAGAATTTCCTAATGTAATGCTGCTGTTCTTAATCTCTATTCCTGTTGTATCATATTGAAAATCAATAGATGGAATATATACAGGCATTGGAAGATCGCTCATTTCAAAGAGCGCTTTATCCAGTTGTATTCCTGCATGAGGATTCCATTGTAAAAGTATATCTTCCTGACTATCATTATAATCAGCAGAGACGTTAAAATCGAGTTTCTCTGTAGCGAAACTCATTTCATCACCCATATTAAACGACAGACTGTCGCCGTTATAGACTGCGATATAAGATGCATCATTGCCGTTTTCTTTCATAAACATGGCGACACTTCCCTTAGGATTATTGGTGAAGAAAGTCATGTCATCCATAGAAGCATCGATTCTAGCGAACTGATAATCAGCGTAAACCGACATCGGGATATTTTCATCCAAGATATTAGAGACCTGAGCTTCGATATTATAATCCTCAAGGCGAGCCACTATCATTTCAGAGACTTTAGCATCGAGGTTATTTCCGTTTATCTCTATGGCCATCAAGCTGTTAGTCAATTCTTCAGAAGCTGAATTAGGCAAAATAAAATTAACATTAAGTTTATCTGCATTAACATTAATCGTATCACAATAAACGACATTCATGTCATTCCATTGTAAATTTCCATTAACATTAGCTTTTGCGAAATCCATATTGCTGAGCTGATAAGCATTGACAGCAGCGTTGACATTAAATTTCACATCACCTTGAGCCTTAATATCTTCTGGGATAAACGACTGTAATTCATCGAGGTAGGCATTAGCTTTAAGACTCAGGTTGCAATACATCTTATCCATCACATCTTTTATTGTTCCTGACAAAGAAAGTGACGAATTCGACATATCTGCATTAAGATAATTAAGATAAATGTCAGATTTATTGTTGAGATCCAAGTCGGCTTTCACCGAAGTGTTAAAATTTGTTATAGGATAAGGCAGCATCTCAGGCAAGGAGATCATACCTTTATTATATTCAAGTTCAGCGTTCACGACAGGCATTGAATTCTCGTTATAGACGCCTTCAACATTAGCAGACAATTGAAGTTCGCCTTTAACATCTATGCCGTCGAGCAGTTCTTCGCGCATCGAAGCCGGAATAAGTCCGATGAGCTCTTCAACTATTAAGGTATTGGTTTTCACGTTCATGTCGATATTAACGTCATCACCGGGCATCGACAATTTACCTATCACATCGACAAAAATATTATTAAAAGCAAGTTGCGAAGCACCGAGTTCCACGTCCATTGTGCTCAGCGTCGCATTGAGAGGCATTATCATTCTGATGTCAGCCTCGTTGACAAGTTTCTCATCATCCATGATGAAAGACAAGTCGTTGATTGCCAATTCGGCATTACCATTTATCACGTCGTATCCATTGATGTCGCCTTCATATCTAAAGTTAATAGAATTTAACTCTACCACTTGTCCAGCGCTCTCATAGAATAAAACAGAAGAAGATGCCTTGATGTCGGCATTGATGTCTTCGCCTTTCATCTCAGCATCTCCTTCTAATTTTAGGTCGTTAAGTTTCACAGCCATCGACAATGAATCTGTCGTTTGTTGATACGCAATATCACGTAGCGACATCTTAACATTGCCGGCGACGTATTCTCCGTTCATCTTGCCTTTTGCCGACACATTCATTCCGTTAATATCGGCGAACATACCTTGAGTCAAATCGGTATAATTTGCAGAAACGTTATTGATTTTTAACAAAACCAAATCTATTCCATAAACCAGTTCCGAATCTGTATCCAAAGTATCAGGTTCCGAAGAAGGGAAAATATCGATATTTGTATTTCCTTGACTGTCAGTGAAAAGATTCACATAACCGCCATTTAATCTACATTCATCGATAATAATCTGATTTTCTTTAAGGAACTTTTTAACGTCCACAGAAACAACACATTCATTGATATAGGCGAGCGTGTCGGATGGACTTCCCACCATCGGGTTGACAAGTACGACATCATTGATTTTCAATCCAACTTTAGGGAAGGACTCAAACACAGTGAGGTCGGCCCGTTCTATATCGAAGTCGCAGGTGATAAAATTAGGAGCTTGGTTTTTCACTATTGATGTCAAGCGGGCTGGAGTCACCACAATCCAGCAGGCTATCATTATGGTTATCAATATGATTCCCAGCAACGAGCCTAAACTTATCAGTGTTATTTTCAGCGGTTTGTTCATAATTATCACTTAACTCTAACCAGATTATATGTAGCTCTTAAACCTTCGTTGTTGTATTTAAATGTGGTAGAAGTAAGTTCTAATATGTTGCAGTACTGAGGGACTACAGATCCGCTTTCCTGCTGATGATATTGGAAGAACTTATCGTCTGCGCCTTCATCAAATTCCCACGTAAAGGTCTGAGCTTCTTCTTCTTGGACGTCGTCGTTCAGATCCCAGAATTTTCCGGTACCATCGCTGTTATAGACTTCAAAATACATTCCATCGTCAGTTGTCCATCTTCCCACAATTAGAGACTTGTCGATAGTTTGTTCTTTTGTTTGATCATCTCCGTCCGAACCGCCGCATGATGTCAGACATAGGGTCAAGAACAATAACGCTACAAAACTTAACTTTTTCATATTATTGATTTTTTAGTCACCAAGCATCAAGACTTTATGTCTCAAATACTTAGCATTTTGGTATCAAATTTATTTCGCTGCTATCATTTCGATTTCTACGAGAACTTCCTTTGGAAGTGTTCTTACTGCGAAAGCTGCTCTTGCAGGAGGATTTTGTGTGAAACGTTTGCCATAGACTTCGTTCATCGCTGCGAAGTTAGCCATGTCGCTGAGCAAGCATGTTGATTTAACCACGTTGTCGAAAGTGTAACCTGCTTCTGTCAAGATACCTTCGAGGTTTTTCATAACTTGTTCTGTTTGTTCGTAGATGCCACCTTCAACGATATTGCCTGTTTCAGGATTGATTGGAATCTGACCTGAGATGAACAACATGCCGTTTACTTCGATAGCTTGGCTGTAAGGGCCGATTGCACCTGGTGCATTTTTTGTTGCAATAACTTTTTTCATTTTTTTATTTTTTATTTGATTAGTTAAACAATTATTTCATCCATTTGTTAAAATCGTTCATGCGTTCCGTCACTTTTCTGATGTAATTCTGGGTTTCTGGAAGCAGTTTTCTCTCAAAATATCTGAAGAGCTCTTCATACGACATCGCGTTTATTTGCGGTATTGCGTTTGATATTTTGGTGTCGCCACGGAGCGCTCTTGACACATTACCTGCACCAGTATTATAAGACGCTATAACACAAAGTTCCTGACTCTTAGCATCTTCCACTTTGGTATAGTAGCGTTTTTTCAAAAGATACAGATAATGAACGCCCATTTCTATATTATTTTCTGGCTCATAAAGATAATTCGCGGTAGGTTTGGTAAAAGGTTTTTTCAGACTTTGAGCGCAGTCCTGACCTGCCGATGATGGCACGATTTGCATGAGGCCGTAAGCTGGGACATGAGATTTCGCCTTCGGGTTGAAAGACGATTCGGTCTGCATCACGGCGAGCGCCATGGCTGGATTCACGTCATATTTACGGCAATAT
This sequence comes from Bacteroidales bacterium, assembly GCA_045615285.1. Taxonomy (GTDB): domain Bacteria; phylum Bacteroidota; class Bacteroidia; order Bacteroidales; family F082; genus Limimorpha. The sequence continues at coordinate 70,435 of JAZLEO010000042.1, read as the reverse complement.
TTCTCGACTTCGCTCTTATATTTCTCAGCTCGCGTTCTGATATGATCTGGAGCGAGATCCAATCTCACCGTAACGACTTGACGTTCTTTTCCGTCATCGCCGACGATTTCTTTTTTCTCCACTTTCAGATCTTGCACGATTTCCTTCACGCTGCTGTTGATATTTTCTTTTGTCACAGTCTTTCCTGAAGGAGTCTGTATTTGGTTTTCAAGTACTGGCGTTTCTTGAAGCGGCACCGCTTTTTCTGTTGGCGTTTCATAGTCTTTGGTTTTCCCCTTGCTTGTCAGCAGCTCTTTTATCTTATCTTCAACTTTCTTTTCAACCTGAGCGTCAGAGCTTTCCTCTTCCGGAGTAATGACGATTTCTATCACCGCCTCGCCTTCTTCAAAATCGACGGTACTGCGGCTTTTGCCGTCATCAGAATATTCAACCCATTCTTTATCAGTACTTTCGACAACATTATCGCCACCCCAAATAGCGCTCATCTCTTTCACGAATTTCTCGTAAGCTTCCTTTTCGGCTTTAACATAATCCTGATATTCTTTTTCCAAGGAAGAAATGGCTTCCGCATCTTTGTCACGCATTTCCTGCATGGCTTTCTCTCGCTCTTTCTTGAATTTCTCAAAATCAGATTCCACTTGTGCTAACAGCGTATTAGCGAAAAGCGTTATAGATAACAGCAGAAGATACTTTTTCATAGCCACTCCTTTTTCTTGCAAATGTAAAGTAATAATTTAAAATATCCAACAGAATTTAATTAACAATTTAATTAACCTATTTTGGAATGAGGAATGGGTTGGCTTAAAGTTAACAGTTGGCACGGGCGATACCTGAGCTTATCGAAAGCACAAGCAAGTGATTCAATTCAACGTTTCAACACGGCACTTCGGCTGGCTCAGCAACCGTTTGAGGGATTAGAAAATTACATAAAAAAGACGTCACTTCATTCAAACAAAGCGACGTCTTTATATTTATTAACTAAAGCATGTATGCTCTAATAAAATCTTGATTCCTAATAATATCAGGATAACACCACCGATTATCTCAGCTGCTTTGCTATAGCGCGAGCCAAAAATATTACCGATCTTGACACCGACAAAAGAGAACAAAAACGTAGTGATTCCTATCACCATCACCGAAAACCAGATATTCACCTTCAAAAAAGCGAATGTCACTCCAACCGCGAGCGCATCAATACTTGTGGCTACTGCCAGCCCTAACATGGTCTTAAACCCGGTACATCCACACGAACAACCGACAGAGCTCACCGCCTCGTCTTCGTCCTCACTCATCGCCTCTCGTATCATATTTACACCTATAATCAATAACAATACGAATGAAATCCAATGGTCTATGTTGGTGATGAAATGTTCAAATTGCGATCCGAGGAAATATCCTACAAGCGGCATCAACGCCTGAAAACCGCCGAACCATACGGCGCACAACAAAGCCGTCTTGAACGAAAATTTCTTCGTTGCGAGTCCTTTGCAGATAGAAACAGAAAAAGCGTCCATTGAAAGAGCGACGCCTATGCCTAGAAGTGTGATGATGTCCATTTTTTTATCAATTAAGTCTCCAAGTCACCGAGTCTCCAAGTTATCAATCGACCCAATCTTGGTGTCTTAGCATCTTGGTGACTTAAAAAAAAGACCTTCGATGAAGGTCCTTTTTGTCGGGATGACAAGATTCGAACTTGCGGCCTCTTCGTCCCGAACGAAGCGCGCTACCGGACTGCGCTACATCCCGAAACACAGAATGCAAAGATACACTTTTTTTTAGATTTTTTAATATAAAATCTCAAAACCTCAAAAGTTTTTATCTCTGAGATTTTGAGATTTCATCAAGAATCATTTCGATAGGCTCGAGGCCTTTACGTTACCCCGAATCCTGATATTAAAGTCTGTCGTTAGAACCTAATACGTTAATGATTTTATGCATATAAAGTTTCTTCATGCTTTCACGTGCTGGACCCAAATATTTACGAGGGTCGAATTCCGCAGGTTTTTCTGCCAAGGTCTTGCGCACTGCTGCTGTCATAGCGAGGCGGCTGTCTGAATCGATGTTGATTTTACATACAGCAGATTTAGATGCTTTGCGGAGTTGTTCTTCAGGAATACCTACAGCTGCAACCAATTTACCGCCGTTATTGTTTATTGTATCAACGTCTTCTTGTGGCACTGATGAAGAGCCGTGAAGTACGATAGGGAATCCAGGAAGTTCTTTTTCAATAGCTTCCAAGACATCGAATGCCAATGGAGGTGGCAACAAACGGCCCGTTTCTGGATCTAATGTACATTGTTCCGGAGTGAATTTATAGGCTCCGTGTGATGTTCCGATTGAAATCGCCAATGAATCGCAGCCTGTTTTGGTGACGAAATCCACCACTTCTTCTGGTTTTGTATAATGGCTTTCAGCAGCGCTGACTTCATCTTCAACGCCTGCCAAGACTCCGAGTTCGCCTTCTACAGTGACATCAAATTGATGTGCGTATTCAACGACTTTCTTTGTCAAAGCCACGTTTTCGTCGTATGGAAGATGAGATCCGTCGATCATAACTGAAGAGAAGCCCATGTCGATGCATGACTTGCATGTTTCGAAGCTGTCGCCGTGATCGAGGTGAAGGACGATTTCAGGGTTTTCGCAGCCTAATTCTTTAGCGTATGCCACTGCGCCTTCTGCCATATAACGAAGTAAAGTCTGGTTAGCGTAATCGCGTGCGCCTTTAGATACTTGCAAAATGACCGGTGACTTTGTCTCCACAGCAGCCATCACGATAGCTTGAAGCTGTTCCATATTATTGAAATTGAATGCTGGGATAGCATAACCGCCTTTGACGGCTTTCTTGAACATCTCACGGGTGTTGACAAGTCCTAAAGTTTTGTAACTAATCATATTATATTTGTTTTAATTTTAATGTTAATATATTTTTACTTTATATTTTCAATCGATTTTATGAGGTGCAAAATTAATCAATAATAATTAAGTCTGATATTATTTTCGACTAAAAATTAATTTCTTTTGCTGCGTATCTTAGAGATTTTATCCAAGACGGAGAATGTCTTTTGAGCGTCTTCTGTTTCTTCGTGTCTAGCCGAGATAAGCAACAGTTTATCGCCTTTTTTCAGGAACAGTTGTCCGTTCGGGACAATGTACTTCTGTCTTCGTTCCACGATCATCACCAATGTTCCTTCTGGCAGCGGATAATCTCTGAGGTAGGCTTCGTTTTTAACCACTTCCTGCTGCAAGATTGTATTCAGCTCTTCTGGAATATCGACGCCGAAGTTTTCCGGGCCGTCGTCTTTCACCATACTTAATCCGAGCATATCGGCGACTTTGGTGATAGTTGTTCCCTGGATCACGAGTGACGCCAAGGTTATAAAGAACACCATATTAAATATGAAATCTGCTCCGGGCACGCCTTCTACCACTGGATATGTAGCGAATATTATCGGGGCGGCGCCTCTCAACCCGACCCACGAAATAAACAATCTGGCTCTCTTCCTTATTCCCTTGAAAGGAAGCAGACACAAGAACACAGACAGCGGACGTCCGACTAAAATCACGAAAACACCGACTATCAAAGCTGGCAGAGCTATCTTGAACATCTCATTAGGATTGACAAGCATTCCCAAAACCAAGAACATCACGATCTGCACGAGCCACGTGACACCGTCAAGGAAAGAGCTAATGCTTTTATTTTCAGTCAATTTGGCATTTCCCATCACTATACCCGCGACATAAACAGCGAGGTAGCCGTTACCATTGAACAAGTTCGTAAACGAGAAAATGAAAAATATAAAACTGAGCATCAATATAGGATACAGTGATTTATTCTGTAAATTTATCTTATTGATAACCCAGACAAAGGCTTTTCCCAACAAATATCCGGAAACCAGTCCGAATCCGAACTGTACCAAGAAATTTAAAACAATTCTCCACGCATTGACATCGGCCGTCTCGCCACCTTGGATAACTTGTATCATCACGATGGTGAGCATATACGCCATCGGGTCGTTACTTCCGCTCTCAAATTCGAGCAGCGGCTGCAAGCGGTTACGCAGACCCATTTTCTGCGACCTAAGGATATTGAAAACCGTAGCCGAGTCGGTTGACGACATCGTCGCGGCAAGAAGCAGCGCCAGCGTCAAAGGTATCTGCATCACATGAGAGAACGCATGTGAGATTCCGTAGATGAACAAACCTGTGAATAATGTCGTCAGCAAGACGCCCAGAGTTGAGAGCGCCACACCAGCTCCAAGAACAGGTTTGATGTCGGAGAACTTGGTGTCCATACCTCCGGTAAAAAGGATGATGGTAAGAGCCACCATGCCGATAATCTGCGCATACTTATAGTTATCGAATTGTATTCCCAAGCCGTCACCGCCGAGCAGCATTCCTATAAGAAGGAAGACCAACAACACTGGCACGCCGAACTTATATCCGGTCTTGCTCAACATGATGCTCACGAACCATATAACAGCTCCGATAAGAAGTACATTTTCAGGAGTTAAAGCCATAGTTTTAGGGATATATTTTATTAACAACAATCTCTGACAGATGTTTTGCAAAGATAGTAAAAAAATCCGAAAAATAAAAAAATCCGGAGCCCTGAAAAAATCGATTTCCAGAGCTCCGGATTTTATGATTTAGAATTCCAGAGTCCGTTGAGGACTCTGGAATTGGGAGGTTTATCTTACGACATTGATGCGTTTTACTGCTACGCCAGTTTCTGTCACGATGCGTACCATATATACGCCAGCTTCGTATCTTGCCATGTTGATGATTTCGTTGTCGCTATCGACTTCTTTATCATAAACCATTTGGCCTAAAGCGTTGGTTATTGTGATACGTTTCATTGCTTCAACGCTGATGTTCAAGTCGCCCTGTGTTGGGTTAGGATAGATCATCATGCCGTTGACACCGTTTTCAGAGATTGAAGTAACATCAACGACCACATAGTCTTGAGCTTTGTCGAGGTAAGCTTTTGCTGGTGTTGATTCACATTCTTCGCCGTTTTCTTCATAGACAGCTGTTACTTGATAGTAGTATGTACCTTTTTCTACTTCGTCGAAGTAAGTCTTGTCTTTTGTTTCAGCTATCACTTCAACATTTTCCAAAGAAGTACCGCGATAGATATTGTAGTGCTTCAATGTAGGAGCTTTAGATGGATTTGGATCTGCCATTGGAGTTCCGCCTGTAGCTGTGTTGACGAATTCGATAGCTTCAAGTTGTGTTGAACCGCCTTTAGATTCGTTTGTCACGAAAGCGCGGATCATCCATGTGCCGTCGAGGTCGTAGTTACCAGCGTCTTCCCATGTCTGGCCGTCCATTGAGATCCAGCGAGCGTTAGGATTACCGATTGTAGCTGCTTGAGCTGAAGGATAGTTTTCGCCGTTCACTGTTCCCAATACAACCCAGATGCTCATATCGCCATCTACTGGGAGAGGATATGTCAATTGATGTTCTACGAACACTTGTGAACCTGTAGCTGTGAATGGTTGGCTGTGTACCAATACTTCAGGAGATGTTGTACCGCCGTAGTAGATATTGATTGTACCGCTTTGAGCTGCGTAATCATAGAACGATACTTTTGTGATTTCTGTACCTGCGTATGATTCCAAGCTTTCCACTGGGAACATGACACCCCAATAGTATGATGAAGGGCCACCGATACCGTTGATGCATTCACCATCGTCATAGTATAACCATTCTGATGTTGGAGCCACGAAAGGATATGACAACAATGCGCCGAATGTACCGTCAGCGTAAGCCATTGATTGTGCGTGTAAATCTTTAGGAGCTTTACATGGCATGTTATAGACGACTTCTGTTGTCTCTGGGCATGACATAGCGTAATATGTCATATCTTTTTCGCCACCATAAACGACTCTCACAGCATATTCGTCGCCTTCGTAAGCGTTTTTATCTGTATATGTTCCGCCTTGAGCGAGTTGAGATACGAGTTCACCGTTGCGGTATAACATAACGCCGAGCATTTCTGATGTTGAAGGAACAACTGTTTCTGTTGTTTCTGTTACATAAGCGCTGATTTGCCATGAGAACGCTGGCATTGATACCATCGCTAAGTCTAACCAGCCGTATCCTTCGTAGTAGAGCCAGCGGCTGTTAGGATTGCCGTTGTCTTCGCAGCCTGAAGCAGGTTGTTTACCGTTTTCTGTGCTCAAAACAACCCATACGTTTTGGTTACCGCTGAGTTTAACTGGCATTTCTAATTCTATATCTCTGTAATCTTCTGTATTTGTAAATGTATAAGATTGAGAATATAACAATGTGCCTGGTTCTGAGGTGCCGCCTTCATAGATAGCTACTTCGCCGTCGTATTCGTCGCAGTCATAGACAGAGACTTTTGTCAAGAAATGATTTGCATAATCTGCTACGTCAGCTGCTGGGAACATGACAGCCCACTTGAATGGTTCAAAGTTTTCGCCGTCGTATGTGAGGCCGATCTTTTCTACGTATTCGCCGTCGTCGTATGTGAGCCATGCGCCTTCTGTTCTAGCTGCTTTTTCGCCGCCTTCTTCTTCGTCTTCGATGACTGGCATTGTCCAGTTAACGACTGTTTCGTTGTTGATGTATTCTGCTGAGAATGCTGTAACGCCTTGGTAGTTTTCGCAGCCTAAGTATCTCCATGTGTAGCTTGCGTCTGAACCTTCATCGTATTCGTTATATACAGGAACAACTGTTGTTGTATATTCTTTACCAATGATGAGGTCTTCATGTTGATAGTAAGGAACTTGTAAGTCTTCTGTTACTAATTCACCATCCAAATAGACTTGGTAAGCTGACAATGGTCTGTTATTTTTAACTTCATTTTCCAATGATACATCGTCAATATTGAGGAAGAACATATCTGTACAGTCGAAGTGACGCAATGCGATATATACGCTCAAACCTGCGTAGTCGCTGAGGTCAACGACTTTTTCGTACCATGTACCTTGTTCTGTTGTACCGCGTGTTGCTGTAGTGTTGCCTGATTTAGCTGACAATGTTTCTTCCCAGATTGTTGTGAAGTCTTCAGCTGATGTGTTGCTGCCCAATGAGATAGCTACTCCATAATGTTCTTGTGGATAACCTTTGTCTTGAGCGCATACCCAGAATCTCAATCTTGAAGCTTCGCCGATGTTATATCTCTTAGCTGTTACGAGATAGTTGTCTGGAGTAAGAGGGCCGCCAGCTGGCATATATGACATTGACATTACACAAACGTCTGAGTTGTGTCCTGAACCTGGTGACAAGTATTCGTATGATGTCATCCATGTGTTGTTGTCTTTATCGTTGTCTATTGTTACCCAGCCGTCTAATGTACCGTCTTCAAAGTTGAATGAGAACTCATCACCAGCGCCTACTGGTTTGCCGTCCCACATCACCCAACCTGTTGGTGATACATATAAATCCTTAACTGCGTCGAATGATTCGTACAAGTCGCATGAGATTGATGTTTCGTCCCAGATTTCAACTGTTACGCCATCATAGCTTGATGTATAACCTTCCTTAGCGATTGTAACGATGTAAGTACCTTTACGGAAGTCTTCAAATGTGATTGTTGATTCTTTACCGAATTCAGCTTTTACGTTATATTCTGGTTCGTTGACATTGACGAAGTTGACGCTTGTACCAGCGACTGACAATTCTGTATCTGTAGCAGCTGACACTGTGACTGTTGTGCTCATGCCTTTGTCGATAGTGTTAGACCAAACGATGTCTGATTCTGGTGTTTGAGCAACCATCTTAACATCATCGAGTTGTACTGAACCGCCGTAGCTCCAGCCGAATTGGTGGATGAATGCGAAGTATAATTTTTGGCCTACATATTCTGACAAGTCAATTGTTGCTTCTGTCCATTCTGTGATACCTACGTATTCTTGTGTTGCCCAGATGTCTGTCCAAGGTCCTGTTGGTGATTCAGATACTGAGAAGTACATATTACTGAAGTAGTAAGGTTCATCGCCAGGATTTCTGAACATGAAGCTGATAGCTGCGTCTTGTTGAACGTTGATTTGTTCTGTCACGAGGTAATATCTTTCGATGTTACCGTAGTAGTCTGCAGGGCTATATGCGAAATATTCGCCGCGATATGGAGTGTATTCTGTTTCCATATAATCAATGTGAGACACCTTGACGTATGATGTTCCGACCGTCCAGTTTTGTGATTCTCTTTCTCCGCCGTATCCTGAGATGTCTTCGCAATATACTGTCCAGCCTTGTGGCAATGTGCCGTTTTCAAAATCTTCTTCAAAGACGGTCTTCATTGCGCGGTTGCCTTCGTAGAATGCAGTGACGCCATATTTGTAAGCGCCGACTTCAAAGTCAGCCCAGCTTGAATCTACGAATGATGATTCTGCTGTTTCTTCAGCGATGAGTTCAACTGCGTTTGTGTTGACGTTTTTCTTATAGACGTTATATTTTGAAGCGAAAGCGCGGTCGGCTGATGCTGCGCGGCTTGTTTCTGGAACACCGATTTCTACAGGAGCGCCAGCCACTTTAGCTACGTATTCGCCTGTTGCGACACCGCCTTCAAATGTAGGGTTAGCATCTTTTGATGTAACGACTCTCACTTTACCTTCAGCATCTTCCAAATAACCTCTTACGATCCATGAGTATTCCAAACCATATTCGTATGCGTGGTTCCATTCTTTGCCGTCCAATGAAATCCAGTCGCTGCACGAGTTATCAACTGTTGCGCAACCTGATGCTGGATATTCCAAATCGTCGCAGTAGAAAGTGATCCACAATGGTTGTGTGCCGTCGATGACTACAGGTGTAGAGAGTTCTACTTCAACCATTTTGCTTGCGCCTGAAACTGTGAAGTCTTTTGTTGATACCAATGTTCCTGGGATTGTGTCGCCACCGAGATAGATGTTAGCTGTTACTGTTGCGTTGCCGCCCATTTCTGAGTCGTAGTAAGCTACTTTTGTCAAAGTGAGTCCTTCGTAAGTCACTGTTGTAGGGAAGCTTGCGCCCCAGTAAGTAGGAGCTGCCTGACCTTGGCCGATACCTGAGAGGAATTCGCCTGTGTCATAGTGAATCCAGCCGCCTTCAAATGGTTCTACAGCTTTGTAGAATGTGATGTTATCTACATAATATGCGTCCAAACCTGTGTTTGTCAATTCGTCTTTTGAATATTCCCATTTGTAAACGTGTGTTCCTGCTTCAACGAATGTCTCTACATATTTCCAGTCTTTGCTGCCTGAAATAGTAGCTTTCAATACGTTGTCAACATAGAAGCAGCCTAAGTCGTAGTTAGGTTCTGATGAGACTTTGTGGTAGAATCCGACGAAACCTGCTTCTTCGAGTTCCACTGTCAATTCTATTGTTGACGCACTGTTAGAACCGCCTTCATTTGTTGATTTGATTGCGAATTCGCCTTCGTATGCGTCTTTTGTAACAGCCCATGGATATTCTGAAGTGTTGTTCCAGTCTCTTGAGTTGAGGCCGCCTAATTCAAAGCCTTCAAAGTCTGTTGTTTCATAGTTGATGTTCCATAATACGTTAGCGACATCTTCTTCTGATGTAGCCTTGACCCATTTCACTGGATGATAAATTTCGTACATCATCACGTTGAATACGTTTTCTTCACCGTAAGCTACGACAACATTTCTGTTTACTGCCTGATAGCCTTCAGATTCTACTGTCATAACATATTCACCAGCGTAGATTTCGCCTGAACATGTTCCGTTTTCAACTGTGAATTCGTATTCTTGTTCGTTGCCGATAGCGTCTTTACCCACGAACTTGACAGCTGCGTCTGCTACGACTTCAACGCCGTCTTGTTCATAAGTAGCTACTGTAACGTTTGCTTTGCCAGCCACGAAAACTGTGATATATGAATTTGCGTATGATTCGCCGACTTCATATACTGATGTAACGTGGATTGTGTTGCCGTTTGCTGCATATCCTAAGTCTTCGATGACGTATGATGTTTCAGCTACTGGTTCTTCGTTTACTTTTTCGTAATTTACATAAACATTATAACCGATTACGTCTTCAACAGCGTCCCATGAAATTGTGACAGCATCGCCTTCGTAGATGTTTTCTGGTGTAGCCTTCACGTTAGCAGGAATTCCCAATTCTGTTGTGAACATATAGACTTCACTTTCGGTAACGCCTGTTGTGTTGCGTGATTTGATTTGCCAGTAATAGTTTGTAGCGTCTTTTACTTCTGCCAATTGATAGCTGTCTGCGAGTTCGCTTGTCCAGTCAACCAATACTTCTGTAGGAGGATTTGTTGTTCCCAATAAAAGTTGGTATTCTGTTGTATAAGCGCCGAGTTGCCAGCTGAAATAAACAGGAGCATATACATCTTTCTGGTTGTTCCAAGGTTGGTACATCTGTGCTGCTGTTGGGACAGGAGCTGCGCCTTGTTCAACGTTCAAGGTGAATACCTCTGTTGCTGATGCCACCAAGTAGTATTCGCCTGCTGCGACAAAAGCCTGCATGTAGTTGCCGTATTCAATGCTGTTGTCAGCCATAGGGCCTTCTTTGCCGCCGAATTCTGCGTCATACAAAGCGACTTTTGCATTAGCGCCGTTTACGTTAGCGCTCACGAGACCGTCGTTTTCGAATGTCAATTTATAGACAACGTCTTTGCCGTCTGTTCCTGAACCTGGCAATGCGTAGTTGTTATAAATTTCGTTGAAGTCTGGTGTCACCGTGAATGTTGATGTTGTGATAGCTTCTGCCAATTCAAAAACGTCGTTTGCTTTTGGAGCGTAAGCTACAGCTTTCAACTCAACTGTCTGGACTGTGTCGTTGTATGCTATTGTAATAACGCCTGTTTGTTCGCCTTCGCCTGTTCCGTGTGTAACATCCAATTCAAGAGCTGTGCCTTTTACCAATTCGTATGGAGTCTCAACTTCTTCAACTTGGAAATATTCACTAGCTGTAGTGATTGATGCGATGCTTAAAGACTCTACTCTTGATGTGACTTTAAGAGTCTGAGCAGGTGCCCATGCGCCGTTAGGACGATAGCCGAGGTCTATGACTTCTGGTTTCACTGCTATAGGAAGAAGAGCGCCAGCTGTGATTTCAAACTTGATAGCTGGACTTGTGAATTGACCTGTGCTCCAGTTTTCTGAAACGCCGGCACCACCATATGTAGCTACATCTTCAGGAGAATAGTTAGAATAGTCGCTAGTGATGTAGATTGATGTCTTTCTGTCTGTGCCTGTAACATAGTGTGTGAAGTAGGTGTTGTTTTGGTAGTTCGCTGTATTGTCGTCAACGCATACCAAAAGGTTTGTGCCGTTGTATTGGAACGGATTTTCAAACTCGATTGTAATCCATCCATCTACGTGTGCTGAGAAATCCACATTGCCGCTGAAAACGAGGTCGTCGGATGTAACAGCTACCCAATCATCTTTGTCGATGAAACTTGTCTTTTCCGTATTTGCCAGATAAAGGTCGAATTTACGGAGATAAGTTGTTGGGTTCGCCATTTTGAAAGAGAGGGATGTGATAATACCTCCGGCGTGGTTGATTTCCGCAGCAGTATAGATATGTTGCGAGAAAGAATACTTGTAGTAAGTGTCTGTAGGTGAGGAATTGTGCGTTTCAGTTCCGTCGCCTCCAATCACTACTTCTGCGCGTGTTTGTGCATTGAGCGAGAAGAGCCCAATCAAACACATCATCGTAAAGAGAAATAGCTTCTTCATAAGAATACGATTTAGTTAATAAATTGATTAAATTATTTTTTAAATTAAATGGCAACAAATTTACAAAAAAAATATCATAAACGCAAGTGTTTTCCTTAGGCTTTGGCACAAAAAAAAGAGAGGCCATTTCTGACCTCCCTTCCGAAGTGCAAATATAAGAACTATTTTGTAGTTTTCCTTCTTAGCATTGCATAGCCTAAACCTAAGCCTGCCATGATAGCCAAGCCTGAGCCTAGCGGAGCAGAAGCTGCGTAGTCATACGTATAACCGTGCTGACCTGGCAACATAGGCATTTTGCCCCATTCTGCCACTTCTTCTCTATATTCGGTGTAGTTCGATGCGAAGAATCCGTCAGCCTTGTTCTGCTGAGTGGCGTCGTCCACGAATCTGTAACTCTGACCTATAGAATAACTATTAAAGAACAATATTATTGCTGCAAATACAATTATCTTTTTCATAATACAACGATTTTTTGTGTTTTAACTTCATTTCCATTTACACTGCGCACCATATAAGCTGCTTTCTTCAAGCCGCTCACATTGATTCTGTTGTTGCAGCTTTCAACATCGCTACTATAGACTATTCTACCCATAACGTCGATGATTTGTACTGAACCAGCTCCGTCGATGATGAGGTCATCGCCTGATTGATATACAAAGTTGTCGCCATTGTTAGCGTTGTCTGCATCGAATCTAACAACGAATCTGTCGTATGCGTCTTTTGATGTTGCTGTGAATGTGTAGCCTTCCATCAACAAGTTGGTTTCAATTCCTGTCATACGGTCAACCAATATGACGCTGCTGAAGTTTCCTTCTGGAATAGCGTTGATAGTGTAGCTGCCCATTTGTTTTGCAGCGAATCTCACTTCAACTTCTGCAACATTTTCGTCGTAGCTCTTGATACCGTAACGGCTGCCGTTGTCGATGACGTAGATTTCTGCTACTTCTGTATTGAAGTTGTCGAGTTTCACGAAACCGCCTTCGTTTTCTCCAGCGAGGCTGATGACTACATTGTCGCTGCCGTTATCACCTGATGCCACGAGGCTTACACTTGCTGTCTTTGCTCTGCCGGCTCTCATGCCGTATCTCATCACTGGTTCTTCTCCTGTAGCCTGTACGAAGAAACCGTCACCTACGTTGATTGTACCTTCTGTGTGGTAGTTGTATGTACCTTCTTCGTTGACTGTAGCGTAACCGTTATAGACGTTTGTAAGGTTCATGCTTGCCCAGTCCATGTTGAATGTGAATGGGTTGCCGATGAGGTGGAAGTTAGCGTAACGATCTTCTGCGTTATATGTAACTTCTTTGAAGCCGAATGTCTTGTTTGTGTTGAGAACGCCTGTGAATGTAGCTGTTTTTTCTGTTTCGTATGAAGCGAGATAACCGCGGCCTTGTACGAATTCTTCATCAAACATTTCCCATGCGCCGCTTACCAACTGCAAGTTATCCACTAACAGCATTTGACTGTATCCTGATGTAGCGTGGTTGTGACGGAGAGCGATATAGATTTCTTTATCAGCGTATGCGCTCAAATCTACTGTGAATTCTGCCCATGAACTTGAGAGACCTGTATAGAGAGTAGATCCGTTAGTTACGTTTATCGTCTTTATTGAAACGAAGTCAGCTACTGAGCTGTTGCCGTTTTCTGACACAAGGATTTCTACAGTTTCAGAATCTCCAGAGAAATATTGCTGTGCCATTGATTGTGAATAGTAACTTGCTGCCTTGAACTTCAGGTAAGAACCTTCGATGATCTTAGATTTTGGCATTACAAGATAGTTGTCTGCATATGACAAGGCTTCGCTATACAAGCAATAGTTGCTGCCTATTGTAGAAGCACTGAGGCTCAAATTGTAGTTATCTGCGTATCCGTATGATGGGATGCCCCAGTCGTAGCCGTCGCCGTCAACATCTATCTGTGTGAATGATGGCATGTAACCGTTTTCAAAGTCGTACATGAATTCGTCGCCGCCTTTGACATGTTGTTTATGGTTGACCCATTGGAGTTCTTTTGTTCCGTCGTATTTATACAAGTCGTAGTCTGAATCCATAGGTTTGAAAGAACTTACGAGTGCTTCAGAGAGTGGAGATGCTATGATTTGCCAGCCTTCTTTATGAGCGTCCCATGATGAAGGGGTCTGGATGATCATGTTGAATGTAGCTTTTACATCTTCATTGTTTTGGAACAATTGAGCACCGTCGTTGATTACCAAAGCGCTTGCGTTGCTGTTGCTGATGCCTTTTCCTACTCTGAGGACGCTACCTGCTTCGAGTGTCAAAGAATATGTCTCTACTTCTTCGCCGTATTCCATACCGCTGTTGTTGTTCTTGGCTATTACGATAGAGTTGACTTCAACTTCGCCTGTGACAACAGCGTTACCTTTGATTGTAACGTCGTCTTCTGCTGTAGGAACAACGCCTGAGCTCCAGTTAGAAGCTTCGTTCCAGTCGCCTTCGCCTTCAAATACTATACCGCCCTTTACCAATGGTGCAGCCCAGACAACTCCAGATTCATATGAAGAACCTTCTCCTATGATTTGGACATAGTCTATCGCTGAACATTTACCATATCTAGGGATGCTCTTGAAAGCGATATAAACTTTCTGTCCTTGGTATGCTGACAAATCTACTGTAGCTGTAGCCCACCATTCATTATTAGTACCAACGCCATCGTTTGTCCAAACCTGGTTGGTGCTGTTAGCAGCATAATTTTGACCTTCTGCTTCTGTCAAGATCAACACGCTTAATGTATTAGTATAACTTGAACTTGAATACGTACCTGTAGAGCTATAAGATGGTGTGTAATAAGCGAAAGAAACTTTAGGATTTGCAACTTCTGTAATGTCTATCAATGATGTTACCAAGAATAATGGATTACTTGTAGAATAACTACTATTATTATTCGACAATGCCAGATAAGTTGGTTCATACGGAGATATTCCAGCAGCTGTATTGGCTTGTTTCCAGTCATAATTTGAAGTAGAGCCGTTTTTGTTATAAACTGCCCAATCTGAAGGTATTCCGTTTTCGAAGCCTTCTGTAATGCTCAAGCCTTTTTCAACTATTGCTGATACACCATATACATATTCACCGTCTGGCAATGTTGTCCATAATGCATCTGAGTATGAATAAGTTGCCACTAATGCTTCTTCATTGAGTTTTGTGACATTTTCATCAGCGTCTTTTCTATAGACGTTATATGCTGCTGCGTCTTGTGGTGCGTCCCATGACACCATGACTTCTTCATCATATTCAGCGGCTGTAACTGCCATTGCTAATGTTGGAAGTGATTCCATCACTATTTCGCAATTAGCAACAATGCCGTATTCAACATTCAATGAGTTCAATGATTCGTAATCTGCATAGTTGAATTTTTGAGCTCTTACAGTGTATCCGTCGTAATAGCCTGTAAGCATTAAGCTTCCTGTGAACTCACCGTTTTCGTCTGATGTGAAGTAGTATGTCTGTTCGTTGCTGAATTGATCATAACCTGTGATTTCAACTTCAGCGCCTTTGATAATCTTGCCGTCTGCGTCAACTACAGTACCAGCCACTTTGCCGTAGTCTGTAACTTGAGCGTAAGTTTGAACTGTTGTTGATTCGCCTTCGTCATAGACAGCTGTCACGTTGAAATAGTATACACCGTAAGCGAGATCTGAAACTGTGTAAGTTGTATCTGTAATGATTTCTTCATTAAGTTTCACTGATTCGCCGTAGTTATATACGTTATATCCGAGGAATGCACGTGTGTTGAATTGTGGTGCATCCCATGACAATACGACATCTTCTCCTACGAAGTAATATTCTTTGTCGGTTACCACTGTCATTGGAGCTGGCAATGTCATCTGGACATCAACTGTATAGTTTTGGCCGTTTGTGATAGTAATGTAATTTGTGATATAGGCATTACTTTCGTTGTATATGCCTTTGCTTACCTTCACTGTGTAGTTAGAGTAACCATTGCTGCTTGAGATGAGAAGTCTTACGTTTTCTATCACTGCTACACCGTTTACGTCTGTTGTAGTGGCTTCGTATGTAGGAACTGGGTTACCCAATTCATCGTATGTCCATTCGTCGCCTTCTATTGTAACGACAGCGCCTTCTATTGGGTTTGTGCCGTCTGTGACATTGACTGTGAGTGTGAAGTTACCTGCCACTTGGATATAGACAGGGTCACTTTGAGGAGTTTCTCCAAGTTCGTGAGCTGCTGTCACTGTTACTGTATGATTTCCGTATGCGAGGTCGCTGATTGTGTATGTTGTATCAGCCAAAGCTTCAGCGTTGTGCATTGTACCGTCAACATAGACGTTATATGTAGCGTTTTCTGTTTCGATTGGATTCCAAGCGATTGTAGCAGATTCGCCTACATAGATTCCGTTAGGAGCTGTAACACCGTCAGGTTTGGCCAAGTTTAAGGTGAAACTCATTGTATATGCGCTGCCTGCTCTTGTGTTGTAATCCCAGAGATAGCTTATACTTTCGCCGTATAATTCTTTTGATACAGTAACAAGATAGTAGTTATAATCGAGTGACAACACTTTTTCGTTTATCTGACCGTTAGCGTCTGTTGTGAAGACGTAAGGTTCAATCATGTTGCCCATTTCGTCGTAGCCGTTTGAAAGTTCTACTGTAGCGCCTTCGAGAGGATTGCCATCACCGTCTGTTACATTGACCGTGAGGTCGAAGTCACCTACCATATAGACGTAAGCCATAGCCATTTCAGATTCGCCGAGTTCATAGACAGCTGTGACGCCGAGTTCGTTAGCGTTAAGGTCGTTACGTGTCAATCCGTAGAATTCATATTGAAGGTCTTCTACTTCTTCTTCCATAACTGCGCCGTTGAGATATACATTATAATATAATAAGCCGTTTGTTACTGAAGGTTCTGCCCAATGCAATGTTGCGTATTCGCCTGGACGGAGGTTAACTAGATCTGCATATACGCTTGAAGGCACTTCCAAAGGAGTTACGAAAGAATATACTTCGCCTTCTGTTACACCTACGTCATTTCTTGTATTGACTTGCCAATAATATTGTGTGTTGTTTTGCAATCCTTCTGTCTGGAACAAAGTAACGAGGTCTGATGTCCAATCAACCAAGACTTCTGTTGGAGGGTTTGTTGTTCCTAAAAGAACTTGGTATTCTTTAGTATATTTACCGAATGTCCATGACAACAAAGGATTTTCTTGGTTTGTAGCGCCGTTTTCTGGAGCTGTGTAAACGACTGCTTCTGGAGTTGGGAGAGTAGATCTTGTAAGAGTTAATGTGAAGTCGCCTTCAGCAGCTGCCACTGCATAGTAGCTACCAGCTGGATATTGTACGGCGTCTATTTGTGAACCTCTGTTTCTTGTCTTAGCTGAACCGTCTGACAAACGAAGGTTGTCAACATAGATGTGTTCTTGATAAGAATCTTGGTGATGTAATGCTATTTGATATTCACCGTATGCTATTCCCAATTCAGCGAATTTAGCGCCAAGATCAACTGTAAAACTATTATAAGATGTTGAACCTGGACTTACAGTTTCTATCAATTGGAAAGTAGCTCCGTCTGATGATACTTTCACCATAACCTTATCAGGATATTGAGTGCTGTAAATTCTGGAATCAAAAGACAACTTAGAGTCTTCTCCGATGTAATATTTGGTATTTGTTATGATATAATTGTCAGCTGAGCCAATATATCCTGATGCTGAATAATAATATGAGTAAGATCTTATAGCATTGCTAGATGATGCATTATCATAGACAATACTCCATATACTATTATTTCCGTCATATTCTACCAAAGTAAAGTCTTCTAAGCTACCGTCTTCGAAGTCGTAGAAGAATGTTGTTGGAGCTGTAGGTGCCACTTCCACTTCAACGCCTTCATAGTTATTATTTGAAGAAGGACCGTTACCTTCGAGGTCTTCAGCTTTGTAGATAGCCACGTTACCGTTTGTACCTTCAACGCTGGCTGAGAGTACAGATTCTGTAGTCAATTCAAATGCATATACAGCGTCGCCGTTGAGACCGTCGTTTTCTTCATCCGGGAGGATGTAGTCGTCGTTCATGCCTGTAGCTGTATGGGTATAAACTCCAGATCTGTTGAATTTTGCTGTAATAGGATCTTCTATGGCGTCGCCTTCAACAGCTTTATAGGCTGTTGCTGAAACTGTAACTACAACAGGTTCTAAATCAGCTGTTGTTATTGTGATGCTGCCTGTCTGTTCGCCTTCAGTTGTAGCGTTTTTGTTATAAGAAACACTGACTTCTATAGGTTTAGCGTTGGCGTCGTATTGCAATGTGAAGAAATCATTGTCGCAAGAGATTGCTGTGAGGCTTGTATGGTTCACTACTACTTCAAACGATTGGCTTACCTGGGCTTTTTCTGTCCAGTAGTCACCCAATCTAACATTACCGAGAGCAACAGCATCAGTGTTTACAGAGACTGAAGGCTCTG
The DNA here is from genome assembly GCA_045615285.1 of Bacteroidales bacterium. GTDB lineage: Bacteria > Bacteroidota > Bacteroidia > Bacteroidales > F082 > Limimorpha. The sequence goes on along the minus strand of JAZLEO010000042.1, from coordinate 52,322 downwards.
TAGATTCAATAGTGAACGAGTATGTATTGCTGCCATCCACTAAACCAGAAGTTGCCGAGCTAACAATATCTTCGTCGTCACCTTCATATCTGATACAATAAGTACATTCATAAGAATAACTACCAGCGTTGAATTTCACTGTAACGACTGCGCCTTGAGAAAAAGCACGGGTATATGTCACTTCTTTTCCGTTAGGATGAGTCAATGTTTCGCTGTAGCCGTCGTTTGTTGAGACTGACAAAGTACCGCCGTTCCATCCGTCACCATATTCGTCTGTCAAAGTAAACACGACGTTACGTGTTTTAGGAGCAGCTGCTGTTGTTGCGCTTGCTTCATCTGAAGGGTTAGATTCTTTAGAACCGCGAACAGATGTAACTGTGAAGCTGTAAGTTGTTTCAGCGTCCAATCCATCAACTAAATAAGATGTTGTTGTGACTTTCTTAACGAAAGTTCCGTTTTGATAGACATTATAGCTCTTAGCGTTTTCGGCTTCGTCCCAAGTAAGTTCAATTGAATTATGGTTTATGGTTGTAGCTTCGAGGCCTGTAGGTGTAGCAGGAATCAAATCATCTTCTGGTTCAGCGAAAGTAAATTTGATAGAAGGTTGACGGGCGCTGATATTAGCTGCGCTGCTTGTAGATACAGGGCTTGAGTTTTGCACATAAGCTGTAGCGTTTCTGCCAGCATTTCCTATATACGCACAGCCAGCGCTCCATGTATAAGTACTAGAACCTGTATTATCCCAAGCTGTAAGGAGGATGTTACTAGTTCCGTCATATTCAAATGGAGTGCCTAATTCCACTGTCAGCCAGCCGTCTTCATTAGCAGTATTGAGAGCTGTGTTATTATAGACTTTATTTTCATCTGAGAAAGACTCCCAGCCAGACAATGCTGACGCTGTTGTATGTTGCAAATAAAATGTAACATTTCTGGTAACATTTACATTCACTTTAAAAGCGATGTGTGTGATTTTACCTCCAGCATGGCTTATTTCAGCTGCTGTGTAGGTATGTTGGCTCAATCCATAACTGTAGTTGGATCCGATAGGATAGATATTAGAGTAAGATGTTGCATCTCCTCCAATAGTCACCACATCTTGAGCTTTAAGAGAGTTCATGCTCAATCCCCCTATAAAGGTTAGGAGCATCATCAAAAAGATAATTTTTTTCTTCATAAGCATTTATTTTATGTTTAACTTTAACTATTTGAAAAATTCAATTTCAGCTTTAAAATAGTCTTAGTTTCAACCGTTTAGTTTTACAAGTATTATTCTAGAATAAAAAAAGCCCGCAAATTTACAATTATTTTCAATACCTTTATAATACTACGTTAATTTTTTTTAACTAATCCCCATTTCCCGTTCCCATTTCCCAAAGCCCTCGACAAGCTCAGGCACCAGCAAGGAGTTTTTTTCCTAGGATTATCGCCATGTTGTCGTTGATATGTCCTGCCGGGAAATTGAACACCGTATGAATATCATTATCTTTGACAGTCTCCAAGATTATCTCTTCCGCCGTCATGCCAAAAGGGATTGCGTTATCGTGCATCTTGGTAAGTCCGCCGACGATAAGACCCTTTATGTTATCCAGTTTTCCGGCCCGCTTGAAGGCCTTCATCATCCTGTCGATATGATAAAGATATTCGTCCAGATCTTCCAGAAACAAAATTTTGCCGTCAGTATCAGGGAAAATATCAGATCCGAGCAGGCTGTAAAGCACGGAGATATTTCCTCCAACGACTTCAGCGTCAACATCTTTAAAAGCATTCAGTTCAGGAATGTCGTAGTTGATCGTTTTTCCTGTCAGCGCATCGAAGAGCGAATCCAAAGATCGCTGCGTGTTATCGGGGAAGTTTATCGGCATGGTAGCGTGCAGGCTCTCAAAGCCGAGGCACTGCAACTTATTATGGAGGACGGTGATGTCGCTGTAGCCGACAACCCACTTAGGATTCTGCGCAAACTTATCGAAATTAAGTCTGTCGATAATACGTATCGTTCCGTAACCTCCTCTAACACACATTATAGCGTCAATTTCCGGATCGTCGAGATACGTCTGTAACACAGCCGCCCGTTCCTCATCGCTGCCAGCGAACTGATGATGCGACAAAAAAAGCCTATCGTCATAGACGACCTCAAAACCTCTGCCCTTGATATGTTCTACTGCGAAAGCGATTTCTTCGGGAGTTATCTTCCGTGCTGGAGCGACCAAAGCGATTCTTGAGCATCGTCCGTCGCCGGCTGTCTTTAAAAAAGGAGGAGTTATCATACGGTCACGATTTGTTTGTTGCAAAAGTACATTTTTTTGAAAAATCCATGATTCTTAATCACAAAAACTTTTGAATAAAAAAATAAAACAATCATTAAAAAATGGAATAATAATTGTTTATTTTTGAACGATGAAATAAAGCATTTACCGACTAAAAAAATTGGCTATGAAACGTATATTGTTTTTCATTTCGATATTATTCCTGCAAACACATTTTTCGGTCGCGCAGAACAACGTCAGCGGCGTTTTGGTCGATAGTTCCAGCAAAGAGAAGCTGCCTTTTGTCAACGTCGGTCTGATGCGGGCCGTCGATTCTGTATTTGTTTCCGGTGCATCTTCTAACGAACTGGGACAGTTTAAATTAGAGCACGTTCCTGACGGCAGATACATCTTCTTCGTTTCTTCGATAGGTTACGAATCATTGAAAAACATCATAGATGTTAATTCTGATTTAGATTTGGGCGTTGTCGAGATGAAGCCAGGCAACGTGACTCTGGACGAAGTCGTGATTGTAGAGAAGCGTCCGCTTTTCAGCAACGAAGGTGAGAAGACACTATATAATGTAAGCGAAGACCCGAGTGTTCAGACTGGAACCGTTTCCGATGCGTTGCAGAACGCTCCTGGTGTTGAAGTCGATGTCGATGGCAACATCACATTACGCGGAGTCTCTTCGGTAGAAGTCTGGATCAACGGGCAGCCCTCCAATCTCAACGAAGAAAATCTGAAGACATATTTACAGCAGATGCCAGCCAACGCGCTAGAGAGAATTGAGGTGATAACGAATCCTTCGGCGCGTTATTCCTCGAACAGCGACGGCGGCATCATCAATATCGTGACCAACTCCAAGATCAAGAAAAACCAATTCCTCAGCTTCGGCGTCAGAGCCTCGTCGTCGCCAAACGCCTCGCCTTGGGTGTCGTACGTCTGGGCTAACGAGAAGCTGTCGCTCAACCTTTTCCTCAACGGCTCTTATTCCCAATGGAGGAATTATCAGAGCGGCTACAGCACTTCTTTCGACAATAATCTGGACACCACCAATCACACGGCTTACGAAGGAGAGAGTTTCTCCAACAACTATGGCGGAGGGTTCAACATCAACTTCGACTATAACATCGACACCATGAACAGCATCGGATTCTGGGTCGGAGGCTGGCCGCAGTCTCATAGCAGCGAAAGTTTCAACGAGACATCACGCCGCGAATATATGCAAGAAGCCGGACTTTATCACTACACAACCGAGAGTTCCTCCAACGGTCTCAACCAGTTCTATCACGCCGGATTACAATATCTGCATAAATTCAACAACGAAGGCCATAACATCAGCCTCAGAATGAAAGGCAACCTCGCCAATGGTTTCAGCGACTCTTACAACAAAAGAATCTACGAAACACAGAAATGGATGAATGTCAATTACAGGGAACTTTCAACTTACCAGGACTTCGGCTACGGCATTGATCTGGACTATTCGCTGCCTTATTCCGAAAACGGCGAAATCGGCCTGGGCGCTTCTTATTCATACAATCCCGACAACTATTACATCGACTACGACACCATCTCAGGTGACGATTATGTCAACGACATTATGAGAAGCTTCGACCGTGAAGTCGGCAGCAACGAATACGACATCTATTTCACTTTGCAACAGAAATGGGGTAATTTCGTTCTGAAACCGGGCATCAGGATGGAATACGAAAAACTTTGGAACAAAATCACCGGATATGAAACAAGCGACATCACGAAAGACTATCTCAACTGGCGTCCTTCAATACATATCTCCTACAGAACCAAATCGATGCATAATTTCAACCTGAGTTATTCACGCCGCATCGCTCCTCCTGGAGCAAGAGAATTGACAAGCTACAAATTCTACTCCACCGAATCGTTCACTACAGGAAATCCTGAACTTGAACCAACTTACACCAACTCCGTCGAAGGTGGCTGGACGAAATATTGGAATAAGTTCGGTTCCGTCGGACTCACAGCTTATTACAGAGACTCGAGAAACACGGTGGATAACATCAGCGATGTCATTTATGACGATTATTTCGGAAGATACGTCCAATATTCTTATCCTGTAAATGTCGGTAAATCATCGAGAAAAGGTTTGGAAGCCAACGTCACATATCGTCCGACAGCCATGTTTAACATGAGATTATACGCCAACGTTTATGATTATTATTTCGAGACGGCATTCGACAAAAACGGCGAAATCATCAAAAGTAACTCTTTGGTTTACAGCATGAGATTAAATCTATGGACGAAATTATGGAATAAGTTGGAGATACACGCTTCGGGGAATTACCGTTCGCCTCAGCAGTCGCTTTTTGCGGAGAAGCAGGCTAATTATTCCATCAACTGCGGTCTGCGTGCCGACTTCTTCGACAGAAAGATGTCGGTTCATATCAATGTCAACGACATCTTCAACTGGAACAAATGGGACAACAACACCACAAATCCGTACTACATCTCATACAGTTCGTTCAAGTTCAACAGTCGTTCCATCAGCGCCGGACTTGTCTTCCGCTTCGGTAAGATGGAGTTAGAGAGAAAAGCCCAGACCGGAGGCGGCGAGATGCAGAACCCTGGAATGACGATGTAGAATTCTAGAATTTTAGAACTTTGGAGTTCTAGAAGATGTTATAAAAAATTGTACTTTTGTAGAGTTAATCATGCATTATGAATTGTGAATTATGAATTATAAACCCCTTATCATTTCCCTAGCTTTATTAGCATTCTCTTCTTGCGATGACAAGAAAACAGCCAGCGTAAAACCGCAACCTGCTCCTCAGAGGCAGGAAATAATCGTCCCTGACTTCAACGCCGATTCGGCTTATCATTATGTGAAGAAGCAATTGGATTTCGGCCCTAGAGTTCCGGGCAGCGCCGCACACGCTCAATGCGCCGAATGGTTCATCGACTTCTTCAAAGCAAAAGCAGACACCGTATATGTGCAGAATTTCAGAACCCGTCTCTATAACGGCAAAGGCATCGACGGGAAAAACATCATCGCGTCGTTTAATCCTGACGCTAAAAAAAGAATCTTGCTAGCCGCCCACTGGGATTCGCGTCCTTTCGCCGACCACGACCCTGACGAAAAAAACTGGAACACTCCTATCGACGGCGCTAACGACGGAGCCAGCGGCGTCGGAATACTGATGGAACTGGCCCGCATAATCAACGAAAACCCTATAAACACCGGCATCGACATCGTGCTGTTCGACCTCGAAGACTACGGCGCTCCTCTGTTCGCAAATGTGATGTCGAACGACGACTGGGCTCTGGGTTCACAATATTGGGCCAAGAATCCGCACATCTATAACTACCGCGCTTATTTCGGAATCCTGCTCGATATGGTAGGCGCTCCAAACCCTAAATTCCCAAAAGAATATTATTCCCAACAATTCGCACCATCACTCAGCAACGACGTCTGGAGAATAGCCCGAGAACTAGGCTATTCCGACTATTTCACCAACGAACTCGGACATCCTATCAACGACGATCATATCTACATCAACGCAATAGCGCAAATCCCTATGATCGACATCATCCATCTGGAAAACAACAGCGAAAGTTCTTTCTATCCTTATTGGCATACAGTGAAAGACAACATCGAACAAATCGATCCTAAGACTTTGTATATGGTCGGGACAGTTGTAGCGAATGTGATTTACAGATAACACAACAAAACCAAATAAAAAAATCCTCGGAAATTTCCGAGGATTTTTTGTTTTAAAGCTGATACTTCATTACAGTTTTGAAACCTTTCTGACGACAGCACCGTTTTCTGTCATAATCCTTACGATATACATGCCTGCGTCATATCGGCTCATGTCGATGACTTCGTTATCAGAATCGACGGCTTTATCGAGCACTATCTGACCTAAAGCATTAGCTATCGTGATGCGTGACATCGATTCAGCGTTGATTGTCAAAGCGTCTCTTGTCGGGTTAGGATACATCATAAATCCGTTAACACCGTTTTCGTCAATACCGAGGACTTCCACCACGACGTATTTCTGACTTGGATTGCCATACAATCCAGCTGGTTCTGATTCGCAAGAATCTTCGCCTTCAGTATAGACGGCTGTCACTTGATAATAGTATCTGCCTGAGCCTACAACATCGAAATAGTTACCTTCTTTTGTCTCAGCGATGACTTCCATATCATCGAGGTCGAAGCCACGATATACATTATAATGATCCAATGTAGATTCTCTATTTGCTGTCACTGCGATAGGCTCGTCGAGGAAGCTGATGTTAAACTCTTCGCTTGTCTCGCCTTTAAAGTCGATTTCTTTGAGTTCAGCGACAGATCTGTCAGCTTCATTTGTCACGAAAGCTCTGAGTACCCAAGTGACGCTGATGTTGCTGCCCAATGTGTTGACATCTTTCCATTGAGTTCCGTCTGTTGAGCACCATCTGCCGTTTGGATCGCCGGCATCGCTACAGATAGCAGCAGGATACAATGTTCCGACCTGATATATCATCACCCAGATATTATCCTCGCCTGTTACAGGTATAGGTTGGCTCAATGTTATTTCTTTCCAGTCAGAAGTTCCTTCATAGCTGAAGTTTTCAACGATCAACGGAGCGCCAGGCTGAGTCAAAGAGCCATAACTTACCAAGACAGCTGCGCCGCCGGCTTGTACGTCGAAAGTCATAACTTTAGTGATGCTTGTTCCGGCGTAATCGACCAATTTAGAAGCAGGAATCATAATAGCCCAGTAGAAAGGATTTCCGTTCATACCCAATGCTGATGTAGGAGTTCCGTTATCATAGTGGAGCCATTCTTCTTTGAGAGGGGCTTTATAAGGCCATGTCAAAGAAACGCCAGTCTCGCCGTTTTGGTTTTCTGTCAGTTCGCCATAAAGTTTTGTAGGAGCGTCGCATTGCATAGGAGCATCGACGGTGATACATTGAGCGGCAGACATTGAATAGTCGCTGTAAACCACTCTGACGCAATATTCATATTCGTCATAGCCAGGGAATTCTGCGTAGCAGCTTCTCTTTGTGATAGGTTCTGTGTTAAGGAGTTCGCCTTCACAGTAAAGCATCACGCCTAAGGCTTCGTTTTCAGATCTATTTGATTTTGTACCCGACATCAATGTAACATTGTCGATATCGATCATATATTGGTCTGTACAGTTGAAGTGGCGCAAGGCGATATATATTTCTTCGCCTGCATATTGGCTAAGGTCGATGGTTTTCTTTTCCCAATCTGTTTGAGGAGTATTGAAATCTGTGTCGTCAGATTCTATTGTCTCTTCCCATACCATGATGAAATCTTCAGCTGTAGCGTTATCTATCAAGGTGATAGCCACGCCATAATGTTCTTCATACCATGATGGGTCTTGGGCGCATACTACGAATGACAGTTTAGAATTCTCTGTGATGGCATATTTCTTTTCTGTCACGAGATAGTTGTCAGGTGTCACTGAGTAGTTATATTCGCCGCTATAGAAAGAGTGAGACACTATACAATAGAGGCTGTCTTTATATCCGTAGCCAGGGCCCAATTTCTCTGCCGAGTTATACCATACGAGGCTGTCGCCGTCAGCGTCGATATTTCTCCAGCCGTTCAAAGTACCGTCGTTGAAGTCGAAGGAGAAAGAGCTTTCCACTTCATCTTGAGGTTGGTCACCTTCGAGAGACCATTGTAACAATACTTTTCCAGCCACGCTTCTGCCTGTGAAGTTTGTAGTTCCGGCGTAGTCGTCTGTTGAAGCAGCTGTCCAAGTATATTCAACGGCTTCACTGTCGCCTGTTGTATAGTTAGCCACTACAGATGCAGTATAAGTCTTGCCAGCTTCGAGGTTTTCAAATTGATAATGATTTACCATTACTTCAGAAGACACTATTTCGTCGTTGAGTTTAACTGTATATCCAGTTATTGTTCTTGAAGATTTAGCGTTGTTCACCAGAGCGATGTCGTCAATATCGATATAGAATTGGTTCATTGAGTTAAAGTGACGGAAAGCCACATACACTTCTTGTCCGGCATATTTGCTGAGGTCGATGACTCTCTTGTACCAAGCGCCTTGAGCTCTTGAATTTTTTGTAGCCTTATTACCGCGAGACATTGTCTCTTCCCATACTGTTTCAAAGTCATCCATTTCGGTATTAGAAGCTGTTGACACGAGTACTGCGTAATGTTCAGCAGGTTCATTCTCATCCTGAGCGCAGACGTAATATGTAAGTTGCGAATTTTCTGTGATGAGATATTTCTCTGTTGTTATCAAGTAGTTATCTGGTGTAAGAGGTCCTACGGAGTCCATGTCATAAGATTGAGACACCACGCAATATTTACTACCGTTATGTCCGTATCCAGGGCCCATGATGTCTGTTGTAAGTTTCCAGTTGAATCCGTCGCCGTCGGCATCTACAGTTTTCCAGCCGTCCATTTTACCGTTTTCAAAGTCGAAGAAGAAAGTTCCTTCAGCATTTTCGAAGCTAGCGTTTTCCCACATTGCCCATCCTGTTGGAGAGACGTAGAGATTTTCCACAGCAGCTTTGATTTCCATCAAGACGCAGGCCAGACTTGTAGCATCTACTATTTCCACGTTTTCTTCCACATAATCTTCGTAGCCGTTCAGGGAGACGCTGAATTTATATGTTCCTTTACGGATTCTATCCAATTGGCATACGCCTTTTTCATCCAATGTCAGGCTATATTTATAGTTTGTTTCTTCATTATTTTTGAATCTCACTTTAGCGCCAGCCACGCTTTCGTAATTATTTGCGGTCACTTCCACATTCACGGAGGTGAACATATCTTTATCGATGGCGTTAGACCAGACTATTTCAGCGTCGCCTTCGTCGTAGGTAGCGGCCACGCCCCATTTATAAACGCCATATTCAGCTTCAGCCCAAGTAGCGTCGTTGTAAGAAGTCTCTGTCACGTTTTCTGCGAGGAGTTCGACTTCTTCTGTGAGGAGATTAGTTCTATAGACTTTGTAGTCGTTGAAAGCTCTGTCGAGAGTCACTGTTTCACCTCTGTCATTTTGGAGATAGCCTCTTATCATCCATGAATAATTTACTTTATGTTTTGCGAGATGTTCCCATGTGACGCCGCCGTCGAAAGAGATCCAGTCGCTGTTTTCTTCGTCAACGTAGTTACAAGCTGTAGCTGCGAAGTAAGGGTCTGTGCATGAGAAAGTAATCCAAAGAGGTTCTGTACCATCGATAGGCAGCGCTGTTGCGAGTTCAAATTCCACCATTTGTTCAGAGCCTGTAAGTTTCACGTTTTCGCTTGTCACTTTAGTAGCGGGAGCATCTTCGCCGCCGAAATAGACGTTAGCCTTGAGGTTCAGAGGATCTTTGTCGTAGATAGCCACTTTTGTAAGTTTATATCCAGCATATTTTTCAGTATCAGGGAAGCAGATACCCCAGTCGATAGTGCCTGTTTCAGATCCGACAGCATCAACATAATGGCCGTCGTCGTAATAGATCCAGCCGCCATCGAAAGGAAGCGCTTTTTTATAGAGCACGATATTATCTACGAAATAAGCGTCGGTGCAAACTCCATAGTCGCCGCTATCTTTTCTGTAAGTCCATCTGTAAGTATGAACGCCTTTTGTGATTTTGAACTCCTTGTATTCCCAGTCGATGTCGCCTGTGATGAGAGCTCTTTCCACGCCGTCGATGAAGAAGCGGGCGTTGTCGAAATAATATTCGCAATCCACTTTATGGTAGAAACTCATAGTAGCGTCAAAAGGAACATCTACAGTTATTTCTATTGCAGACACGCCGTTAGCGACGCCTTCGCAAGTAGATTTTATTGCGAAATTGCCTTCGTATGCATCGTCTGTTATAATCCATGGAGAAGTCGGGTCGTTGAAGAAACCAGCCTGACTGAAGTCGCCGGTCTCGAAATCGACGGTTAACATTTCCGGAACGATTTTGTCCCAGCTCCATAAAACTTCTACGTTAGAATCGCTTATTTTTGTAGCGACGACATCAGCGACAGGTTCAGCAGCATTTTGTGCTTTAAGCAAAAACGGCATCATCACCATCGCTATTGCCAACATTTTAGTGAATAATTTTTTCATAATTGTAATTTAAGTTAATATTAGATATTTATGTAATAAAGAGTTATTTGAACATTGATTTTATAAAACTTTTATATTACCCTACAAATTTATAAAAAAAAATAAACGTCTATACAACATAGCGTTTATTTTTCATTCTTAATTATTGGAAGCGTCGCCTGAGAAGCGTTTCACGACGACGTCGCTGTATGTTTTTGACACCGGAATCTGTTCAATTCCTTCAAAATCGAAGTCGATATAGAAGCCGTCGCTTTCGTGGCGCAGCACCTTTATTTTCTCGGCGTTCACGATATAAGTCCTATGACATCGCATGAGCGGCGTATCGCGGAAAGTATCTTCTATCGTCTGTATCTTACATCGTATCATATAACGATTCAGTTGTCCGTTTTTGGAATAATATACGATAGTGTAATTATCTTCTGCCTTGATATAATACAGATTATCGAGTTTTACCGACAGTTTCAACATTCCTTTATTGTCGGCTATATTGATAATGTCTATGTTTTGCGCTATAGCTTCGCCGTCGGTAGCTATATTTTTCGTATCCGTCACGAGCAAGGTATTACGCATATCTTTTATTGTCAGCCACATAGCCGACACCATATAAGGGACACCCAGAGCCAGCAGCGTTATCAGAATACTTTTTGTCACGATAAAGGAGACGGTATAATCTGTAATTTTGATATATACCATCGAGAGGACGGAGTGAAACACACCTATTAATATTATCTCGCCGAGCAGCCAGAGAGCGTATTTCATATAAGTCATCTTCAGGTTTTTCTTCGCGGCGAAAAACATCAGGATTCTGCTTATGATAAGTAATAATATCGAAGCCACCACGAATGTCGTTGTGAGTAGAAAACTTTCAGATTTAGCCACTCCGAACCACGATGTTTCGGAATAAGGAGAATATATCACGAGAAAAACCAAGGCGTATAAAATAGAAAAAGTAAGGCTCGTCACTATATTTCCGACTTCAAGTAAGCATGATGCGAAGTTATCTTTCCTGCGTTTTTTCATCAAAATGAGTTTATTTTTAGTTAAGATTCTGCAAATTTACAAAAATTTCACCCCATATTTTAGAATTTCGCCACATTTCTTCCAAAAAAGCTACATTTCACCCACGAATCGCCACATTTTCAACATCAGCATCTTTCGGCACATTATCTTTGCCGTCAGAAATTTTTATTTTTAGAATTATGAAAATTATCGGAACCGGACGTTCTCATCCATCAACAGTCGTGACCAACGAGATGCTGTCTCAGATTCTCGACACCAGCGACGAATGGATCACATCGAGAACCGGAATAAAAGAAAGACGCATCATCTCATCTGAGAAACTAGAAGACCTCGCTATCGACGCTGCCAAGAAAGCTCTATCCGATGCCAACATGGACGCCAAAGACCTCGATTATATTATATGCGCTAACGTAGTAAACGAATTCGTCACTCCGGCCATGAGCTGCCTCATCCAAGGAGCAATCGGCGCAAACTGTCCTTGTTTCGACCTTAACGGTGCCTGTGTCGGTTTCATCTACGCACTGGAAATCGCCGAGTCGTTCTACAGAAGCGGTAAATATAAAAACATTCTCATCGTATGTGCCGAAGAACCATCCAGAATGGTAGATTGGCACGACCGCACATGCAGCGTGCTCTTCGGTGACGGAGCAGCAGCGGCCGTGCTCAGCGAAGGCAACAACATCAAGGCTACCAAGATGTCGGCTTCTTGCAGCTGGGACAGGCTCTACCAAAAACACGAACTTCAATATTCTCCTTATAACAGCAAAGAAAACAGCAACCAACCTCTGGTCATGCACGGACAAGATGTGTTCATGTTCGCGACACGAGCCGCCATCAGAGACATCAACGCCGTGATGAAAGCATCGGGACACAAACCTGACGAAGTGAATCACTTCCTGATTCATCAGGCCAACCTAAGAATCATAAACAACATCAAGGAATATGTGAAACAACCTGACGAGAAGTTCCCGTTGAACATAGACAGATACGGCAACACTTCTTCCGCCAGCGTCCCTATCCTTCTCGATGAAGTCAACAAAGAAGGCAAGCTGAAAAGAGGCGATTTAATAGTATTGAGTGCTTTCGGCGCAGGATTCGTCTCCGGAGCATGTATTTTAGAATGGTAACAATTATGGAAAAAAGAGTAGTCATAACAGGAATGGGTGCCATCACCCCACTTGGCAATGATGTCGAGACTTTATGGAACAATCTCATCAACGGAGTCTGCGGCATCGATTATATAACAAAGATAGACACTTCAGATCTTTCAGTCAAGATCGGCGCTGAAGTAAAGAATTTCGATCCTATAGCACACGGCGTTGACGCATCTTTCGCACGTCGCAACGACTTATTCTCTATTTACGCCATGGCTGCTTCTATCGAGGCGATGCGCGGCAACGAAGACTGCTTCGACCCTGAACGTCTCGGTGTTTATGTAGGTTCTGGCGAAGGCGGCTTCGACACCATACTCAAAGAGATAATAAAATGGAAAGTGCAAGGATCCAAATGGGTTTCACCTCTTCTCATACCTAGCATGATTTCCAATATCGCTGCCGGCAACATAGCGATACGTCACAACGCTTGCGGCGTATGTGTTCCTATCGTCACAGCATGTGCCACAGGAACTCACTCCATCGGCGAGGCTTATCGTGCCATAAAACACGGCTACGCCGACGCCATCATCACCGGAGGCAGCGAGGCAGCAGTCAACCCTGTCAGCATAGCAGGTTTCTCCAACTGCAAGGCTCTCTCTCGTTCCGAGAATCCTAAGCAAGCGTCATTGCCATTCGACAGCCGTCGTGCAGGATTCGTGCTCGGTGAAGGTGCGGGCATAATCCTCCTTGAAGAATACGAACACGCCAAAGCCCGCGGCGCTAAAATATATGCCGAAATATGCGGCTACGGTAACACCTGCGACGCTCATCACGTCACAGCTCCACATCCTGAAGGGAAACAAGCGGCACGTGCCATCAAGATGGCTCTCGAAGAAGCCAGATATAACGAAAATGACGTGCTTCATATCAACACACACGGGACAGGCACTCCGCTCAACGACAGTTCAGAGACAGCCGCCATCAAACTTGCACTCGGCGAAGAAAACGCCCTCAAGGCTTATATCAACTCCACGAAATCCATGACAGGCCATCTCCTCGGAGCGGCAGGCGGCGTTGAGATAATAGCAGCAGCATTGGCATTATATCACGGGATAGTACCTCCAACAATAGGACTCGACGAACCAGATCCAGCCTGCGACCTCAACTACACTCCTAACAAAGCCGTCAAAGCTGACCTGACAATAGCAATATCACAGTCGCTAGGCTTCGGTGGACATAACGCTTGCGTAGCACTTAGGAAAATTGAAAATTGATATGGCCGTGAGCGATGAGCAATGAGCGATGAGCATTTTTAATAACAAAGCTCACAACTCATATCCCGTAGCTCGCTGCCACAAATAAAAAGGATATGACAAAAGAAGAATTAAAAAAATATCTACCTCATCGCGAACCCATGTTGCTCGTTGATGAAATCAATATCGATGAGAATGGCGTAGCTCATTCCAAATATCATGTCACTGGCGAAGAGTTTTTCCTGAAAGGACATTTCCCTGGACAGCCTACAGTCCCTGGTGTGATCTTATGCGAAATCATGGGACAATCGTGCGCTCTTCTCATCCTCGATGATTTGAAAGATAAGATAACATTATATACTGGCCTCGACAACGTTCGTTTCAAGGCGCAAGTAAGTCCTGGCGACACCATCGAAGTGGAGGCTACATTATCAAGCAAGAGAGCTAACATGTATTTCTGCGAAGCCAAAGCGACGGTCAACGGCAAGCTCTGCGCCAAAGGTAGTTTATCATTTGCATTAATCGAAGATCAAAGAAAAAAAGATGAATAACAAATATTTCCAGATAGTAGTGTTAGCGAAGCAAGTTCCTGACACACATAACGTCGGCAAAGATGCCATGAAAGAAGACGGCACCATCAACCGTGCAGCTCTTCCTGCCATCTATAACCCTGACGATTTGAAAGCTCTTGAGATGGCGCTCACTTGCAAGGACATGATGAATCATGTCCCGACAAAAGTCACCATCGTCACCATGGGTCCGACACGCGCAGCCGACATCGTACGAGAATCTATGTTCCGCGGTGCCGACGACGGAATCGTAGTCAGCGACAAACGTTTCGCAGGTTCCGACACCTTGGCCACATCATACGCCTTATCGGCCGCAGTGAAGAAATTGGGTAAAGTAGATATAGTTTTCTCAGGCCGCCAAGCCATCGACGGCGACACGGCACAAGTCGGCCCTCAAGTGGCGGAAAAACTAGAGATGCCTCAGATCACTTACGCTGAAGAACTCGTCTCCATGAACGAAAACGAGATTGTAATCAAGAGACGTCTCGACAGAGGTGTAGAAACCGTAAAAGCCTCATTCCCGGTTCTTATCACAGTACACGGCAACGCAAAAGAATGTCGTCCTCGCCATGCAGCCCGCACCATCATGTTCAAAAAGGCCTGCACTGAGACTGAAAGACTACAGGCCAACAGTCAACGGCCAACAGCCAGAATCGCTGAATGGACTGCCGACGACATCAACCCTGACTTCTCTAGATTAGGCATGAGCGGATCACCGACAAAAGTTAAATCAATTGAAAATGTTGTTCTTACAAGTAAGGAGAATAAGATTATAAATAACAGCGAAAGCGAAATTAACGAACTTATGAAAGAGCTTATCACAGCTCACATTATCTAAAAAATTAAAAACATTAAAAAAGAAATCATTATGAATACAAGAGAACAAGTTATAGACATTATCGTTAATAAATTAGGTGTTGAACGTGAAACTGTTGTTGACAGCGCAAGCTTCACAAACGATCTCGGTGCCGACTCATTAGACACTGTTGAGCTTATCATGGAATTTGAAAGAGAATTTGAGATCAACATTCCTGACAACCAAGCAGAAAAAATCTCTACTGTAGGTGAAGCCATCTCTTTCGTTGAAAGCGCTGTAAATAACAAATAATAATCTCATCTTAAAACTTGCGACATGAACAACATATTAGTATTCTGTGAGATAACAGAGGAACAACAGATAGCTGAGGTGAGTTTGGAGCTTTGTTCTAAGGCTCGCAAGCTCGCCGACAAGCTTAACGCACGCCTCGACGCTATCGTCATAGGAAACGACATAAAAAACATAGAAGAACAATTATTCCCATTCGGTGTCGATTCTGTTTTCTACATAAACGACCCACGTTTATCATTCTATCAAACCCTTCCTTTTTTCAATACTATCACAAAATTAATTCAAGAAGAGACACCGGATATTGTTCTTTTCGGCGCTACCGCCACAGGCCGCGACCTCGCACCTCGTATCGCTTCTTATTTGCGCTGCGGACTCACGGCCGACTGCACCAGTCTTGAAATCGGAGATCATACCGACGCTAAGACAGGTACTACATACAAAGACATCTTATATCAAATACGTCCAGCTTTCGGCGGCAACATCATCGCCACCATCGTCTCTCCGGAGACTCGTCCACAGATGGCGACAGTACGCGAAGGCGTGATGAAAAAAGAAATATATGACGCCAATCACAAAGGCGAGATACGTAATCTCAAGGCTGAAGACTATCTCAGCGACAACGATTTCTGCATAGAGATATTAAGCCGTCAGATTGAGGCGCAGAAAATCAATATAAAAGGAGCTCCTATCATCGTGGCAGGCGGCTACGGCATGGGATCAAAAGAAAACTTCGCATTGTTACACGAACTCGCCGAGGCAATCGGAGGCGAAGTAGGCGCCACACGCGCCGCCATCGACGCAGGTTTCACAGAACACGAACGTCAGATAGGTCAGACAGGCATCACCGTACGCCCTAAGCTTTATATCGCATGCGGCATCTCGGGAGCAGTGCAACACCGCGCCGGAATGGATCAGTCGGCCAAGATAATATCCATCAACACCGACCCTAACGCTCCTATCAACAGCATCGCCGACTACACCATCATAGGTGATGTGATGGATGTCTTGCCAAAGATGATAAAGAGTTATAAAAAATAATGGCTATGAGCCATGAGCCATGAGCTGTGAGCCAAGAGCAATCCTAAGTTCATAACTCACAGTTCATAGCAAAATCATTTAAAATAAAAGAAAATGAATTTCTACAACGATAACGAAATATTAAGATTTTATCTCTCACATCCTGTGATGGATAAAATTATCAAGTTGAAAGAACGTGATTTCGCAGACAGTGCGAGCGATATGTTGGCTCCTGAAAGTGTTGAAGACGCTATCGACAACTACGACAGAGTGCTCGAGATTGTCGGCGACTTAGCGGCTAATGTGTTAGAAGGCAACGCCGAGGAAGTGGATCACGAAGGACCGCAAGTCATCAACAATGAAATAGTATATGCCAAAGGTACACAGAAAAACCACGAGGTATTGCGCGACGCCGGTCTCTACGGAATGTCGCTGCCTCGCAAATATAACGGCTTGAACTTCCCATACGTCCCTTACGTAATGGCGGCCGAGATAGTGTCGCGCGCCGATGCAGGCTTCGCTAATATCTGGGGACTTCAAGACTGCGCAGAGACCATCTACGAATTCGCCTCGGATGAGATAAAAGACAAATATCTCCCTCTCATCAACGAAGGCTTCACCTGTTCGATGGCGCTCACCGAACCTGACGCCGGCTCAGATCTCCAGTCAGTACGACTTAAAGCAACTTTTGATGATGAACATAACTGCTGGAGACTCAATGGCGTCAAGCGTTTCATCACCAATGGCGACGCTGACATTCAGCTCGTGCTCGCTCGTTCTGAAGAAGGCACGACAGACGGCCGCGGACTCTCCTATTTCTTATACGACAGAAGAGACAACGCCGTCACAGTGAGACGCATCGAGAACAAACTCGGCATCAAAGGATCACCGACAGCGGAACTCGTCTTCAACAACGCCCCTGCCCTTCTCATCGGCGAACGCAGGATGGGACTCATCAAATACGTCATGTCGCTGATGAACGGCGCACGCCTCGGCGTAGGAGCACAATCCGTCGGACTCGCAGAAGCCGCTTACCACGAAGCGCTGCAATATGCACAACAACGCGAACAATTCGGCAAAGCCATCATCAGATTCCCTCAGGTCTATGAGATGATCAGCACCATGAGAGCCAAAATCGACGCTACAAGAACATTGCTCTACGAGACAACACGTTTCGTGGATCTATATAAAACCTACGACTCTATAAGCAAAGAAAGAAGCCTCACGGCAGAAGAACGTCAAGAGATGAAATATTCGCAACGTTGCGCCGACATGATGACACCGATGCTCAAACTCTTCTCCAGCGAATACGCCAACCAGATAGCTTACGACTGCATACAAGTCCACGGCGGTTCAGGTTTTATGAAAGAATACAAATGCGAACGTCTTTACAGAGACGCCAGAATATTAAGCATTTACGAAGGAACATCGCAATTACAAGTCGTGGCAGCGATACGTTTCATCGGTAACGGCGCTTATCTCAAACGCATCGAAGAATATGAAGCGATGCCATTAAGAGAAGAGCTCTTGCCTTTACGTCAGCGTATCGACAAGATGAAAGAGAAATATCTCAAGATTGTAGAAATCGCCGAGAAATTCGGAACATCATCAGAAACATACGACTTCCTCGCCCGAAGAATGGTGGAAGCAATGGGACATTTGATTATGTGTCATCTCCTTTTGCAAGATGTTAATAGAATTTTAGAGACTCAGAGACTCAGAGACACAAAGCGAAGAAAACTCTGCAACTCTGCAACTCTGCAGCTCTTGCAAAATAATGATTGCCTTAGGTGAGGCAGAGATTGCAAAAATTCTTACATTTGTGGAAAATTTCAAAGAAGAAGAGTTAACAACGTGGAATTAACAATGTACAATTGACAATAAACAATGATTTTTTAACACTACATCTCAAAAATTCAAGTAGAAAATCATATTTAATGTTTTAATTGTAAATTAAAATTAAAGGTATGAGACTATTATTAGAAAATAAAACGGCTGTAATCACCGGTGCTGCGAGAGGCATCGGCAAGGCTATCGCGAAACGCTTTGCGGAGGAAGGATGTAACATCGCATTCACCGACTTAAATGAAGAAAACATCAAGGCTACTGAAACAGAATTGGCTGCCCTTGGCGTAAAAGTGAAAGGTTATTTATCAAACGCCGCCGATTTCACCGATGCAGAAAACACTGTAAAACAAATACATCAGGATTTTGGTAGCATCGACGTTTTGGTTAATAACGCTGGTATCACCCGCGACACCTTGATGATGCGTATGACAGAAAAACAATGGGACGATGTCATCACCGTCAACTTAAAATCGGCGTTCAACTTCATACACGCCGTCGTTCCTATCATGGCACGCCAACGTAGCGGCAGCATCATCAACATGGCATCTGTCGTCGGCGTATCAGGCAACGCTGGTCAGGCCAACTACTCAGCATCAAAAGCTGGTATGATCGGACTTGCGAAATCCATTGCGAAGGAAATGGGATCACGTAACATCAGAGCCAACTGCATCGCTCCAGGTTTCATCATCACAGACATGACGAACCAAATATCCGAAGAAGCCAAAGCCGACTGGATGAAAATCATCCCACTGAAACGAGGCGGCACTCCGGAAGACGTAGCAGATACAGCTTTATTCCTCGCCAGCGACATGTCGAGATATGTCACAGGACAAGTCATACACTGCTGTGGCGGAATGAATTGCTAAAAATATCAAAGACAGTTTTTGAATAACACGTAATGTTGCCCTGTGTGAAGTCTCACACAGGGCAACATTTATTTTACCTGTCAAATCATGGAATGGAATGTATAATTCGCAAAACGAAATGTTAGAAAAAAATAAAACGAAACGAATCTTTCTATAAAACGAAATGTATCATCAGGTATCCCCCACCCTACAAAAAAACGACCGGCTTCGCCGGTAATATAAATGGCGTTAGAATTTTGTTCTAACGCCATTCGTTTTTAGTCGCTTCGCTCCCGCTTTACGCTACCGCCGTCGCTGCTTTATAGGCAGCGACGCTCGTCGCTCTTACGATTTTGCCGCGGAAAGCCAGACGCGACCCGACATTCGCGCTCGAGTACGAAGCATCGTTACTCGCATTCGCATTCGAAACACCGCCACCCGCATCCGCGTGGTAGCTGCCACGATAAACCACACGGCTTTTAGATGCTGTATAATAGTAATAGTCACAATAGTATGTAGTAGAACTACCTGCCGTTGTTCCTGCCGGAATTATATCCATACATTTACCATGAACAACTCCTTTTATGTATATACCTGATGACGTTGATCCTTTAACAATCCTCTCAACACCGTCATTTGTTGTTATCACCCACTTGCCATCTACCGCATTTTTATTAACTTCTACCCCATCCATCATATCATATTTATGACCGTATATATTCTCATAGCCCAAACAGTTGGTGCTGGCAATTTGTGTGAAGGTAACAGAACCGTCAATATTGGTAGTTTTATAAAAAGCAAGACCGTTTGACTCAACTCCTCCTACCGTTTTTCCATCAGTATTGACTGTATCTTGCATACCTATTTTCGCCGTTGTTCCTGTTGTTCTTCCATTGCTATGAGAACCTGCGCCGCACTGCGCTTGTGAATTTCTACGTCCATACTTAGCGAAAAACAAATTGGCAATATCCCTGTGCATCTCGTAATCAATCTGCTGCATACCTCTCTGAACACTATAATAATGGAAATCCGTCCACGTCATACTTGCAACCGTTGATCCTCCTGTAATACAGCTGCTAAGTTTTGTACCTATAACAGAACTGCCGATAACCGCTGTCAAACATTCCTTATGTTCACACCACTCTGGTTCCATATCTTCAATTCTATCACTATTGGATAGCACTACAACATCTGGCTCAGCATTTTTATGAATTGTAAAATTCAAATATTTAGCTCCTTCTGGAACATCTTTAATAACATACATGCCATTCTCAAAGTTAGATGACAAAGACGGTACAACAACCTCTTCAACGACCGAACCTCCTTCATTAGAAAATACAGAACATATAAGATTAGTTCCGAGAACTGTTGGGAATCGCACCTTTTTATACTGTGATACATCAACACTACATACAGAATAATTGCTATCACTGCTATATGAGCCTCCCAAACTATCTTTACCGCTCATTAATTTGTATCCATTTTTACAATTCCCTGCAGACTGGATTTGCTCCATTGATATTACTGTTACATCTGATGTCTTTGGTTTCTCGTCATTGGAACTATAACAACTATAGTGTTTGCCATTCAAATAATCATTGACACCTTTATACCAATAATGTGGCTCAAACATCATAACATCACCTTCTGTTCCATCAAGTTTAGCAGCAGAACAATTTGATACATTAGAGTAATCAGCATAATAATTGGAATTTTCATCATGCAATGGATATATGGTAACAGTTCCATCATTATTGTTTACAACAGTATCGACACCTGCAATAACCGCACTCTTAGAAGATGGCTTTGTTGTAATTTTTGCCAAACAACGGAATCTCTGTTTTAAGATAGCTGCAATATGGCCACTTGCCACATAATCATTGCCATACTTATAGCCTGTTTTGTTATCAAGATTACTGACATTGGCATCGTCACTAACCAAGTCGTCAAACTCTATCATTGTATATTCTGGCTGCACGATATTAAGTTCTGGGTAATGTGTAGCATAAAGTTGATATACATCCTCTTCCAAATATCTTGTTAATCTATATGTGCCGACAAACGCACAAGTATCAGTTGCGTTACCATCTGCATCAACACCGCCCTTTGTCATATATTGCTCCAATAAAGTGCCATCGCCTTCCATGTCAATGTCTGTAACACGAATGCGTCTCACATTTGTACATCTTGAAAGTAATGTTTCCCAATCAAGATTAGGACACGAAGCGAAACGGAATGTCTCGATATTGGCATAACTATCAACTATGAGGTTATTCATATCCAAGTTTGGCAAATATTCTAAACGCAAAGTCTTGACAGAACCAGGAATGTGTGCGAAGTTTAATGGGGCACCTTCAGCGAACACTATGCCTTGAACGTTGACACCGCCTGCATCCAATTTTTCCAACTTGGTTTGGTTGGCAAAATTCAATTCCGTTGACGAAAGTGTTCCGGTTCTTGCATTGATTTGCCCGTTAAGGTTGATATCTTTAAGCTGTGTGCATTTGTCAAGCACGAGACACCATCCTGAAGAACCGTTGTCGTATGTGCTGATATTGAGTTTCTGCAAGACCTTGCATTTGTTAAGGTTGATGTCACCTGTGAGATTGTTTGCAGCCCCTCTCATATCAATCTCTTTCATACGGCTTGCTCCATATACTCGAATAGGGTCATTGACTGTAAAAGCATTATTGAATATCAATGTCACTTCTTCATTTTCTCCAGCAGCCTGTGAGGCTTGAAGCGTTGGCTGGTTGTTCGTTCCATATCCGTAATAGTAATCTTCAATGGAGGTGATGACCATTGTATTAGCAGGTGTTGTCGCTTCTCTGCTCATATACATGTCGATGTTATCTGAACGATAGGCACCAGTCTCATATTTTGCGTCAAGAAGCGCAAATCTGTTTATGATAGTATGTGTACGATGAGCTTCACGACTACCTTGTAAAGCATAGATATAAGGGTATTTTGTCAAAGTGCCTTTCACGTCAACGCCTTCAATTTGAGGAATGATGTATTTGAAGTAACCGGATTTGTTGTATTGGCGTTCAGACCAGTTGCCAGCCTGCTCTTCGTTATACATTGCCAATGCTCTATCTGTTGTCAGTTTCTCACGAAGAGAAGCAGCGCACGCCTTCAATTCGCTTTCAAGATTGGCGAGAACAAGACACCATAACCATGAGTTATGACCTTCGAATGCATATTTGCTTTTCTCTGCATCCCAAGTATCACGATTGACGGTATAAAGATATGCAAGGAAGCTGTCGTTACGGCCGAGCAATGCTGTGTCTCCATCGTAATATGTGATATACCATTTCAATCCATCCCAGGTTCTCATAAGCATATTCTTAGCCCTTTGGTCAACACATGCGAAGTAATCTGTAAAGAGATAATAAGTAAGCAGATAGTTCACATCAAAGTACTGTGAAACCTCGCTTTTGAACTTCGAACTTGCAAACGATGGTATGTCTTTGTAATTAACTGTATCAGCACCTGCAGGAATACATGATTTAATCCATGAGAACAAGCGTCTGACAGCAGTCTTGTGCTTATCTTCACAAACATCACCTTCTTCCTTTGTCGCTTTTGCCTGCGTCCAATATAAGTCTTTCGGGTAGTTGAACTCCAAAGCATCGTCAAACTCGTTTTCAAATTGGGTTTCCATATCATCATCAACCTGGAATAAACATAACTTCTGCATGTTATTCAAGAACTCGAACGTGATAGGACAATCGAATTCTGCACCTTCAACATCTTCCATTCCGAATAACGGACCGCTATTTGACTTTTCATGGTTGAAGTTATATTGTCCGTAATATTCCGGTTCTGAGTCAATTGTTTCTGCGGCGAATATGTCTATAGGGAATCCGTCAATAGAAGCACGTTTAGTTGCGTCTAATCTTTGTGCTGGCGTGAGCAAATCCAACTCCTTAAAAACTTCATTGAATAATTTTGCACCACCTGTATTATGTGTCATAGAACTATCAGAGAAGTCACATTTCATACAGAATAGATTCATCGGTATAGAACCTGGTCTCATTGGATATTTGTTTTTTCTCTTGCCTTTGGAATCTACGTCTGTTTGTTCAACACCATTGATAAAGAGTGTCGGATTTGTACCCTTGGCAAAATAAATACGATAGTTCTTGCGAGGATATTTTGTTGATGATGTTCCTTGAATACGGATATAGCAGTTCTGCAAAACAAAATCATATTCCTTGCCAAATGGAGAATAGAAATACACATCTGATAGGAAGTCGGTATCTTTGTTGTTCTCTGCGTTCACTGGGTCAAGACTGCCAGCACGAATGAACAGCAATACGCCTTTGCCTTTAGCCCTTAATTTATCAATATCAATGTCGCTGCCATCTTCATTGAGCACCTCGTTGCTAAGGAACAAATCACTCATTTCAGAACTTGTAGGTCTGTCAATGATATAGTTTCCGAGCTCTTCATCATCGCTGATTGCTCTGTTATATACACGAATAGAATATACATCGACATCTGCATTAGAAGAGTCAAATGTTATTCCTTGAGGTGTGTCCTGCTGGAAGTTGTCGCCTTCTGCGTAAATGTCTGCCTTGCTTCTGATGCCATTAACGTATAGTTCAATCAGCCTGCCGTCAGTTCTCTTGCCGACAACGAATGCGACTTTAAGCAACATATCAGATGCGAATTTAGAACCTACGCCAACATTGGTAACGACCTTATTACCTTCGTCATCTTCAACCTCTTTTGTAGAACCGGTGTACATGGATGCCTCTTCTGCTGTAATTTGGAATCCTTTTGTTCCGTTCAAACAAGTTATAACATCGGCATTTCTATCAACAACATTTGATATGATGAACTCCATTTCGATAGTGCATCCGTCTTTTGCGATGTCCGTTGTAAATGCTTTATAGTCGATAACAGCCTTCGCTCCATTGCGCAGTCTCAATGCTTCACCAGTCCATCCGCTTGACTTCCAATCAACTTTTTCAAATGTAGTTTTCACATCGCCATAGCTCCATTCAGCAGGATTTTCCTCGTCATTGCTTCTTCCTGCCGCCATAAGTTTCATTACAAGACCTTGGGTAGCTTCACCAACGGCAATGTCGCTTTCACTCACTTCAACGTTAAAGTTATATGTCGTTGTTCTGCATACGAATTGAACTTGTATTGTTCCTTGAGACGTGAATCTATTGGTGTATGTTTGCATAGAGCGAGGAACACCCAATGTTCTGATGACATTGCCGTTGTGCTTCTCTGCGACAGTCGCAGGCGTGGATGCAGAATCGTATGCGATATACTCAAATTCCATCTGCTCATACTGACCGATGTTCAATGTCGGTGTAAGATGATTAGCAAATAATATCGTTCCGCTTTTATCGCGATACTTGATTCCTATAAATGGTGTATTCAATCCTGCTTTCAGGATGTCAATATAGATACTATCAGAAAGCAAGCCATTGCGTTCTGCCACGAGCTGGACGGTGTGACGTCCGCTTGTCAGCGTAGATGCTTGAATAATGAATGAACCGTTAACCGTACCCGATTTGTTGATAGTCTGTGTTACTGGTGTTGATGAACCATCAATATACATCGATACGTCCTTTGTGCCGCTTCCGGTAATCGTGAAAGGAATCTCTATTGTATCGGTATTCTTATAACCGCCATCGGCAATGGTCGAACCGAGATTGTAAGAACTTGCAAGAAGCAATGTGATGACGCTGATACTTGTGTATGCCTGTTTAGTCTGTTGTGTTCCTTCTGCTGTAACGGCGACTGCTTTGACATATACGTCGATTGTACCAGCCAACAAATAATCGGAAATATCGAGGGTGTAAGTACCTGCAGATACATTCTTATAAGTCTGCTCAAACGTTTGTGTTGTGCCACGTTTGATAGTTACGGTAATATCTGCTTTGATACCATCAGATTCTCCGTCAGCGTTCACGTGGTTGTATGAATAAGTAAGTTCAGCGTTGCCACCTTCTTTGACCTGCGCCTTGTCAAGGCTTGCTGTAATGACGATACGGCTCGCTGTAGAACCTCCGCCACCACCGCCACCGCCTGAAAACTCAGCTGAGGCAATGACGTTACCTGTAGTACCGTATATTGTAAGGATATTCTTGTCGTCTTCTTCAACTACTTCAACACCGCTTACAGCTTTACTTTCAAGGTCTCTGATTTTGGCGGTTACCGCTGAGTTCTGAACCGGATTCGAACTCTCTGCATCCAAACTTTCATCTACGTTGATTTGGTCGAAAACAATAGCAACATTGCCATTGTTATCTGGATTGACAGTCTGTCCGTTCAATGTGATTGACTTGATTTTTCCGCTACCATATTCCTCCCAGCTTGCAGGAGTGAGGAAGTTCGCGATATCGGTAGCAGAGAAACGATAATCAACCCATTTGCCTGCAGAGAGTTCGAATGACATTATCATTCCTGGTTTGTTTTCGTCCTTAACCTTTGCGTTTGCAAGAGCAGCAACGGCTGTTTCAAGTGTGTAGTAACCGCTTGCCAATGGCTGTTCGTTGGTTACGTTGTAGAATCCACTACCCGAACCTGAACCGCTGACTTCGACAAGGTTGTTTTCTTCGTCGCTCCATACATAGAGAGAAGCACCACATAGATATATCTTGTCTTTATATAAGGTTGATGTTTTGCTATCGATGTAAACATCGACGCTGTCCCACCAAACAAAATATTGACCTGACACTCTATTGGCGAATGTCTTTTTCGCTAACACATAAACGATGTCACCGGTAGAATCTCCGCCTTTATTTTGAATATTGGCATCGTCTATAATCTCTGCGAATCGTGCTGAAGCTCCGTACAGAGATAAGTCTATTTTTGATTGAGACTGTAATATGGTCTGTATTGCATCGTTCGCTGTCTGTGTAGCGATATTAGCTGTTTCTGCTGCCTGCAGCGCTGTTTGTGCAGCAGAACTTGCAGATAAAGCAGCTGCATTTGCTGTTTCTGCTGCAGTGTTTGCTGTTTGAGCAGCTGCATTAGCCGTCTTCGCCGCTTCTGTTGCCGGTTCTGCCAATTTGGCTATTGGCACAAGAACCATATCGTTGCCTTTCTTGGCAGGCAATGAGTTGACACCGTCAAGACTGCTGACTACTGGCAACTCATCAATGCTGTGTGATTGGGCCTCTATTTCCCTCAAAACAGCTTCAACCAATTCATTCTTCTGTTGTTGTGTTGACATAAAATTACTTTTTTATTATTATTGTTGTGAATCATCAGGATTATATGGAATATCAGGAGTAATGGATTCATTATCATCGATAACTTGAACAGAAGTGCCAGTGCTAACTTCCCAATAGATATCTTCCCTTCCTTCTATATTTTTACATTTGCATACCAGCGATGCGAACTCCCCTTTATTTAAACCTCTTGACGCATAATCACCTTCTGGGCGACCTTCAAACTGACATCTTCCTGATAAGGCTATTCCTCCTTCAGAATTACAATATATTAGTACAGTATTACCTACATAACCCCGTATTTCATCTAATTTTTCTTGAGTATAGCTGCCAGAATATAAGCCAGGCATATAAATAGTTGGTGGAAATGTAAAATCTCCATCAATAATAATATATGTTCCTGTTTTCTTTACATTCAGAACATTTCCGTAATAATCAGAATCAGTGTATATTTCAATGTTATCTTGAGTGATTATCGTCTTAGACTTATGAAGATAACCTGAAAGGAACATAGAACCTTCTATGTCGATATCCTCTGCTTGAAGCACTATTTTAGATTTGCCATTTTCAGTTATCATGGCTCCGATTAACGCCATATTGCCGTTAGCGTCTTGGCAGTAGATGCCGCCTCCTTCTGGTTTAATAACGAGACCTGTCTCCTGTAATGCCTGTTCATCTTGGTCGAAGACTGCTGCCGATATTTTGACAAGGTTAGCAGATTGTTCGAATAATGTTCTATACATGTATTTCAATGATTCCAATCTATCGGTAGTCAGAATCATCATGTAAACGTGAATTTCGCCTGTAAAGAACATGCAGAAGTCACCAGTACCATTCCATAGACCTGAAGCATTATATTGGAGATACTGACCATTGGTAGATTCAAGCTCTTCATGCACTATAAAAGGTGAATAATCAACGAACCCGCTATGGTCTTCACCGGTAAACCATATTGAAAGTGTGCCAGGAGTAACAACCTTATAGAAAAACGATACATATACACTTGCTGGTTCTTTCTGTCCGTCAGCGTTAATCGTGACTTCTGGCAATGACAGATAGTCTTTCTGCTTTTGAATTATGTAGTTGTTTCGAATTCTGCATATATTTCTCTCTCCATCAAATTCCGTCAATGCGAAATTATTTTTCTTTGAAATGATATTGTTGGTCCAAATCCACTTAGAACCTATTTTATAGAAGACAACATCGTTGTTTGTCTCCCAATACATCATTCCTTCATAGAAGTTTGGATTGGCAAGGAAACCTTTATCCTGCATGAAGTCTTGTCGTATGCCTTCAACCATAGATTCGATTTTACCTTCCATGACCTCGAACTTAGTCTTGATGTCTTCACCCGTAGAAAGTAAGAATGTTCCCCGCAAATATGCGTTATCGGCGTACAGACCATTGCCGTGGGGTTGCTTGTCGAGCGGAAAATTGCTGTCGCCTATGCCGTCGAGGTTGCCGAGACGAGCTCGAAGACATCCGACAAAGTTTTTCGTATTCACGCCATCCATAATGTCGATGCGTGGCTGTCCGTCTTCCGTTGCCGCTATACTGATGAGACTTTGACGGTATGGATTCTCGGTGTTACCCATAAGGACGCATTCGTCACCTTCCATTGGAATGGTACTCCATTCAGCAAATTCTGTCTTTGGAATTACCACCTTTCCGTCTTCAACAGATTGAACCTCCACCCAATAACCTCTAACCGGACTATGTCCGTTATTCTCGACACCTGAAAATACCTGACATCTAATCAAATCGTGAGCGACGAAATAGTTTTCACCTTCAAATCCTATCTTATAAGCTTCTCCAGTGTCTTCTACAGACTTTATCTTACCGTTTGCAGCTGAGACTATAATCTGACCGCCAACGGCTCTGATACGCTCTATAAGGAGTTCAAAGACCGTCATTATCTGCCTTACGGTTAAGCGGTCGATTTCAAGGTTGGAAAGTCCGAATTCGTCAACCCAGAGTTGCCAGCCTTCACCGGCGAATCCATTCCTGAACTCGGCAGAACGCAAGAGGTGACGTACCACCATGGTAAGAAGTTCTGCGTTGCCGTCGCCATCGATGCGACCGCCCATTTCGCCTGGAGTGTATTCGCCAATATCCACACCTTCTTTAAATGTTATTTTCTTCTGTGCTGTATCCTCTTTTATTCTGCTAAGAAAATCCCTTTGCGTTCTTCGTGCCGAAAACAGATTGTTATCTGTCGGGAGCGTCCGATCACCAGTTCTTATTATGTCAGGAAGCGAAATACTGTCAGCTATGCTTTGCGCATAATTCTTGACATCACTTATATCATCACCCATCTTTGACATTGAACCTTTGGAAAGCGCATCGCTAATTTCTATGTTCATCTGCGACGGATAATTCACTTTGCGTGTTATCTTTGTAATGCGGCTTCTTTTATATCCCGTTGGAAAATATTTCCTGCTTTCCAAGCGCACACGTCTTCCTATAAAAAGGTCTATCTCATTCTCATCAATATAAATATAATCGGTCTGGCTTTTATATGTAGATATATCTGTGGCATTATCCTCATTATATTCATCAACAGCTTTGCGAAATTCCTCTTCAGCAAGCGTATAATACTCAAAAGGCATACTGATATTCCATAATATATATTTATCACCTGCTTTAGGCGTTAGAATGTCATTAGGCAACTGTGTATCGTCATCATAAGGCCAAATAGTTATTATTTCAAACTCTTTTGTTTTACTATTATAATTAACCTCGAAATAATAACTTCCATTGTCTTCATCACCAAGTCCAGCAAGCTCGCTACCCTCCTGAAAAGACACTCTTTTAACAAGACCAGGCAACTCATAATCATTAGGGTCAAAATTCAGGTTATCGTCTTTAAAGTAAAATATTTTGAATGGATTACCATCTTCTCCAATGAACTCCTGACTACGCACACTGCTTACGACACCAATGCGTTTTGGATATATATCAGCGAAAGCATCAGATTCATAATGGTGAAAAATGCCGTATTTGTCAGTATTTACATCTATGTATTTTGCTTTGTTCGGGAGCTGCAGACGACTATATCCGTATTTCTCTTTATCTATATTTTTGCTACTGCCTATAGGGAACAGTCTTGTATAAAACTTAACATTGTCAGCATTAGTTTTTTCAATATCAAGCAAGCCTTTGCCATAACCAAGACCAATCTCTTCCCCATGCTCACACCTACACAGATTGACAGTTTGACCTTCAACCCAAAATTCAGTGCCAGTCTTTTCTGCAATTTCTTTTAAAGCAACATCACAGTATTTTCCTTTGTAATCTATAACAATATTCCCATTCCCTTCAACAGTTCCTACCTTCCAGACATTAGTATCCATGCCTATATTGATACTCTGTACTATCAAAGCAATATGTTCATGTGGTGGGGCTGTCAGTGTAAACACCGGCTCACACTCATTATCCACCATTTTCAATACAAGAAAGCGTTTAATAAGGCTCTCTATCCCGTACATTTTAATGTTATAAACCCACTCGACTGAGTTTTTCTGTTTCGGTTGATATTTCTCCATCAACCAATATCGTTCGCCCAAGAAAACAACATAATCATTGACATCCAAAGAAACATATTCATACAAAGTAAAAGATAACGACAGAACATTGTCAGATTGTATTTCCTTTACTTGTGTGCTGCTGTCATTTGGCGACAGTTCAGCTTTCTTGTGATCATATCTGTCATATATTGTTAGAAGCATATTCGATTAGTATTAGAATGTTATTAAAATGTTGGATTAGGCTCTTTAAACTTAATTTTGAAACGGCTCGCCTGCTTGCCTTCTTTCCACAGACATGTCAATGGTTCTGGTTCTAAACAATCATCGTAAAACATCCGCAATTCCAAGTCGATTTCCGTAAATCTGACATTGAGCCATCCATCTTTACCTTGCTTCAAAAACTGTATGAATTCCCTATATTTTTTCCACCACTGCGTCTTTGTATCCGCATACAGAGCGAAATACAACGTAACATCTCTTTCCTTGTTTGTTACAACTAATTTTTGCGGATATTTGCAACCGTTTTCTTCCCGGACATCAACTCCAGAATGTGGCTTTACCTTTGAGGCTTTGGTAATGGCTTTTAGGTTATCTCTGCCTCCTTTTTTCTTTTCAGTTAAAAAAACACCATATTGCGTCCAGATATCAATACCATTGATTATTACAAGACCTCCTAAAATTTTATCCATATCAAATTGCTTTTACTCCGTCACGTATTATTGTCTTAATATTTTGGTTTATTTCCTCAAGCGAATCTTTACAATTGCCTGTATTCTCCTCGATTTTTCTCAGATGCCCAACCGCTACCGACATTGTCTCCGCAACATCTTCCTGTCTTTCATCTATAGATGCTAAATGCATCTGGGCGGATACAAACAAACCTTCGAGCTTAGTCCCCTGTTCCTGAGACATGGCGGCAAAAGAACCGCTTTTACCGCTTTGCGACATACCCGAAAAAATATCAATTCCCATTTCTTCAGCCATTGTTTCCAGCTCACTCCATTGCTCTCCCATCATATTTTGAAAGAGTTCCATCCACGTAGCAAAATATTCTTTATCTGCAGTACCGTTTATCAAATGTTCCGACAAATCATTATACAACGGCTCAAGTGCTGTTGCCAAATGCTGATACATAAATGCGTTTAACAAAGCCTCAGATATTGTCTCTTCGCTAAAGTCAGCGAATTTGCTAATATCACCTTGAGCTTCTCGTAAAGCATTTTTTACGTTAGACAAGAACCCGTCAAAGGAAGTTCCCATCACCATTTCTTGCAAACTTGCATAAGTCTCTTCTATATTCTGTTTAAGTTCCTCGACAGACTTTCCACTTTCCACCCATTGCTCATAATAAGCTGCAGCTTCTTCGGTAAGCTTGCCTTGATTATAGTAGAGTTCTATCTGCTCGGCTGACAAATTCTTCAAACCTATAGTAGTAGAACCACCATTCATAGAATTGCCCCACTCCCAATGAGCTTCACTTGACAGCACCTTTTCCCAAAGTTCGTCCGTTGCAGATATTTCTTCCTCAAGATTTTTTTGATACTCCTGTAACGCAGCCATCTGAGCCTCCCATACAGACACGCTACTTGGTTTTGAATATCCTTTTTCAACTAACCAA
The DNA here is from genome assembly GCA_045615285.1 of Bacteroidales bacterium. Taxonomy (GTDB): domain Bacteria; phylum Bacteroidota; class Bacteroidia; order Bacteroidales; family F082; genus Limimorpha. The sequence continues at coordinate 20,912 of JAZLEO010000042.1, read as the reverse complement.
TTCAAGACTTCCTGATTGGCGATTATATCTTGGATTGTATCTCTGTTGGCAGCATACTCTGCATTACGTTCTCTAATAGCTCTGTTTGTTTCTATTTCTGCAATGTATTGCTCTCGCGCCATCTCTTCATTTTTCTCTTTCCAACTGCTTATCATTGACACAATAGAACTCAATCCACTCAATGTATTGGTGATACCGCCTACAATATCGCCTGCGAATATCTGACCTATACCAGTTCCCATCCCCATGACTCCGTCAACCATAGTCATCATCTCGTTTATGGAATTTGAAAATCTATCTCCGAAAACTGCTCCTAAAGAATCACCCCAGCTACCAATCGTTGATGTAAGTTCTTTCCCTTTTGAATTAAAGTCGCTCAATGCGCCTGATACATCACCATTGTTTTTTATCGCCGACATGAGATCTGTCCATGAAGTCTTGAATGCAGCAAAAGGATTTTTCTTTTCCAGCTCACGCTGGATGGAAACAACCTGTTGTTTCATTTTCTCATATTCTGCAACAGTAATCTTCACAGCCTTCTTTACAAATTTTCCATCTGCATCTTTTACCGGAATATCAACAGTAACACCATCATCACCCACTTTTGCATCATCGAGCGTATCTTTTGCTTGAGCATAAAAATCACGTAGCACCTTATATCCGTTTTCAGATACATTCGAAAAAAGTCTGTCATAAAATTCAGTAGAATGGAGTATATCAGCCTCCAATGACTGAATGTCTTGTCTATATGCTTCCGTACGAGCTTCAATAGAGGCTTGTATCTGCGAAGTATCACCACCTGAAGTCGTCAAATTGGCAAGTTCAGCATTATATATAGACATATCTTGAACGTATGCTGTTTCTATATCTCTTCTACGTTGATCATAATTTTTATATTCTTCCAACAATTTATTCAGCTTTTCTTTGCCTTTCTGTACTTCATCATCTTCAACAGCTCTAACACCAGACTCCATTTCTGTGTAAGCAAGAGTGTTAGCCTGTTTCAAACTGTCCTCTTGCTCCTTTGTAAGAACGCCATTTTGGGCTTCTTTCCATTTTTCTGTCTGGTCACTTATTTCTGCTACAGCTTTTTCATAATCCAGCTTAATCTGACGAATTCGCTTTTCGCTTCCTTCTTTCATCTGGTTAATTTCTGCTTGTTCGTTTTCCCAACGTAACCTGCGAAGTTCTTTTGCCGTTTCTTTTTCAAGAGCAATTCGAGCAGCCTCTTCATCTTTACTTCCTCCGCCTCCCCCAGATGGTTTAGGTTTTGCATACAAACCCAAACCAGACTCTTTCATCTTATTTTGATATTCTTCTTGAAGTTTTTCAGCTTCTTTGATATAGCCCTGTTTTTCTTCTTCTAACTTCTGGAGAACTTCTTTGAAGGCGAGTTCTGCAGGGTCACTACCATAATGGTCAAGATTGTCACCACCCAAAAACATATTAACCTTACCTCCTTCTCCCCACATAGGACGATATTCTTCTTTGCCTTTTGCCTTGACATCATTGATTTGTTCATCCACACTTACAGCCTTGTCAATATACGATTGCGCTTTTGCTTGTAAGAACAATGTTTCTATGTATTCCTCACTTTTCCTTATAAGGATATCATACCATTCAGACAATGTCTCATAGTAGCCAAATGTTTCTCCATATAAACTATTCAGCTCTTCAACTTTTACTTTTTCCTGCTCTTTTGTACCTGTAAATGTTTTTATATTTTGAATCTCACTATTCAGTTCTGCACGAGTTCTTATCGATACAGCATGAGCTTCTTTTTCCACCTCGTTTTTAAGTTCCATCGCTTTGCGTAGTTCATCAACTTCACTCTTTGCACCGACTAAACCCTTAACCCATTCGAAAATTTCATCACCATACATAGTCAACAGCATGATTCCTGTTGTAAGGGCTGTCTGCCACGAAAACAAAGAACCTAATATCTGTTTCCAAACAGGTTCACCGTTTTTTCCGTTCTTGATAAGATCAGCATATTCCTCCTTTGCTCGTTTAACTTCATCAGCAAAGATTGGAAGGTTGTTACTAATTGCCATAAAAAACATTTGCGGACCCATAGCCAACGATGGCATTTCTCTTGCCATCTGCTGGATACTATTATGCAAACCGTTAAACCTCTTTTCCGCATTTGGCAATTGAGAAGGTACGACCTTTACAGTTTCCGACACTTCCTGCAGTTGCTTCAATTCACTTTCAATATCTTTGATTTGCGTTTCAAGGCCTTTCAAATGCTCCATATTCTGTGTTTGATCCATATCTGGCATAGCCGTTTCTGCTGCAAGCTGAAAGTCTTTAAGCCGTGCCTCAAGTATAGCCATAACATTGTTCAACTGCACGATATTACCCTGCATTTCGACAAACTCATCGGAGGTTAGAGAAGCTTTGTTTTTAAGGGATTCAGTATATGAACGTATTTTATCCATTCCGGCTGATATGCCGTCCTTCATTAAAAATTCTATTTCTACAGGTTTACTCATTTGTTAATTTGCTTTGGAAAAACGACAATATTTTATTTGCTTCATCTTTGGCAGTTTGCTCTTCTCTAACCTTAATATATCTCGGCGCATCCGACAACATCATTATGAGTGTTTGGTAATTTACTTTGTTAAGGATATAATCAACAGTCCATCCTGTTGCAGAAGCAATCTGCCAGATAAAACCAAAGGGGCTATGTGAACTCTCATACTTCGTTCTTAACTCCCCTTTCTTTTTTGGCTCAGTCTCAGTCTCATCGGATTCGACACCTCTACTGATCTGATAATATTCGTAAAAGACTTTGTCCCCATCAACCCAATGAATGTCCTAAATGACACCTGGATATATCTGTCTTCGACAAAGTTTCTGATAAACCACGCAACTATACCAATGAACAGATGTCTTGACACATATCCCTGACAAATTGCATAAGCTATAATCTTGCTTATATCTTTGGAATGTTCCACGATAAACTTCATCTCCTCTTCTTTGGTGAAGGCTGACATCTGTTTACTCGTCACTCCCATAGACAAATATATCCGAGCAATTCTCAATTGTCCGGACATATACGGTCGCTTCATCGTAACACGCAGCCGGACCGTTTTTTTTCTGAATGGCAATTTGAATTCTTTAAGAGGGACAGAGACCCCTGCATTAAGCAGCGCATCTGCCCCTTCTTTTTGAATTTGCCTTACGACAGACTCTTTCATGATTCAACTGTATCATTGATTTCGTAAGGAGCACCCCCATCTGAAGGCATATTGATTTTCAATTGGCACTCAAGTTTTGAAACCTCACTGATAGTAAGTTTTCCACCAAGATTAGCCAAGATGGTTCCGTTAGGGATTGTCATTGTCTGACCACTCACAAAATCAATAGACCACTCGTCAGTCAACAATACTACATTAGTCGGGGCTTTCCAACCTGTATAATTGCCTGCTTCGCCTACAAGTTCTCCTCCAAGGACTTCATGGAAAGCCTCATAATCCAACTGTATCAGATTGAAAGTCGGGCTAATAGTTCCGACCTTAGAGATAAGGGTCAATACTGGAGCATTAGGAACTTGTTCAGCATCCACATCAACAGATTCTGATTTTGTTCCGCCCCAATCCCATGAGCCTTTCTCTATGTAGCCCATTGTTTTGTTTCCTTTTTTCAGGCGAGCCAAACCGTAAATAAATTTCTTATCCATATTATTTCAATTTTTGTTTAATTATTACTGTGAAAATTATTCCTGTAAAAATGCCCGAGAAGAATGCGAGCAATATCGATTGCAAGATTTTAGGTCGTGTTTTCTCCATTTCCTCTATATATTCTTCATACAGCTCATTGGATGCTTTGTATTCCTCCAGTTTGATTTCATAATACTCAAGTCGTCCCTGCAGGCTATCACATACTGCAGTAATGTGTATCGTATCATTTTCATACGAAACCTCAACACTGGCTTGACCTGAAGAAGAATGATATACTGATCTCCTTGGCATTTTTCTTATTGTGTCAAGAGGCAAATTCAGACTCGCCTCCGACCTCGGTATCGTCACAAGTTCCACCGATCTCACTTCTCGCAGTAGGCTGTCTCTTGCTACTTGAACTGCTGCGACTTCCTGAACTTTGCTCATCTTTCGTACTCCGCAACTTGTAAAGAACAGGGCAATTGTCACTATGATTACAACTATTGGCAGACTCATAAGCCTTCCTGAAGCGAGCGATTTCGCGTTTGGTCGAGCCGAGCTCTTTTTTGGTGGCTTCCAGTTCCTGCCTTGTTTCCTGAAGAAGTTCTCTTGTTTCATTAAGTTCTTTTTTTAGAGGCTGCACAATATTCTCCATCAATATACGGGTGGCATGTTCAGCGTTGTCAATACGTACAGTCTCGGCTTCTGCCTTAGCCTTGTCAGCTTCAGCTTCTGCCTTGCGTATAGTCGCCTTCAGGGTAACAATACCCACCAAAGCAGCCAATAGGCCACCGCCAAGAACATAATTAAGTATCACGCTGAACTCCATATCTTTTATTGATTTATTCCTATTGATTTAAGCCATTCTTTTACATTAAAACTCGGACAATCCTTGTTGTTGCACAAATCCCTATGACCTACAATTAGAACATCAGGATGTTTTCTATGGAAGTCCTTAACATAGCACCTCATTGCTCGAAGCTGCTTTATTGTTCGGGTATCTTTAGGCTGACCTGATGCATTGCAACCACCGACATACACCACATGCCTGCACACTGTATTATACCCTTTAGCTCCATTTGTAACCTCCCATGCATCTACATTGTCATTTTCATTGTTATCAACAAGACGCTCAATCATACCATCCAAATGTATGATGTCAGTATATCCCACCTGCTTCCAGCCACGACCACCCTTGCTTACCGGGTCAGTGTGCCATGCTCGTATCTCGTCAGAGGAGACTTCACGGCCTTCTGGCGTGGCTGTACAGTGCAGGACTAAATATTTCAACTTTGCCATTATGCATTTGCTTTGTAGCCGCTTCTCATTACGACACCGGCATCAGCCTTTTTAGGCATACAAATGAAGTGGTGGCGGAAGTTGATTTTGTTGCGTTGGTATTCAGGATCTGTCTCAGCTGAGCTGTAGTACATCTTTGTAGAACCCGTAGCCTTGAATGTTCTATTGACATAAAAAGCAAATGAACATTGGAACTCACCTGTCGAACCTGTTGAACCAAGAGCTTTTTTAACACCTCCAGTTGTGTAATATGGGGTATTGGATTCTTGATATATGTCAAAACCATAAAGTCTTCCAATAGTTCCATCATTGCGATTGATGTTGTATTGTTCCTTGAATGACTGATCTGTTTCAAGCAAATCATTGACGTGATCTGTACACAACACAAGGATACGATTTGCAACAGGAACTTTCAGTTTATCCATAGCCGACTTCATTCTTGCCAAATCCTTGATTGTAAACTTCAAGCGTCCATTTGTAGCATCTCTTTCACCTGTTGAAGCCAGCACTGGCGTTTTATCTGTATTTTCATTTGCACATAACGAATGTGCTGATTTAGCCACTTTACTATCATGGATTGCATTGGCATGGCTTTCTTTGACACGACCCATCTTATCGTAAGAAATAGCATATAATTCGTCATCTGTAATCGGTGTAACCTTTGTCTGGAACTTGTCAAGGCTTATAGCTATATCCTGGTCATTTAATGCCTGTAATGGTATCGGGTATGTTGTATTGTTAACCAACACATCTGGATCTACACCTACTTCAACCAAATGTATAACATCATTATTGGCAATGCTTGAATGGTCCGGGATGCGATTAAGCCAAGAACCTGACATAAATTCACGCAAAGACTTTACAAGCTCGCCTGTCCATACTTCTTTCAAAACGCCTTCGCACAAGGCTCCAGAAGGCATAAAAGAACCGAACAATGTGGCAATGGTATTAGCACCAATAATTGACTCCAGAGGTGATAGTCCTATCGTAGAACCCAAAGCGACTCCTGTAAATGAATTGAAAAGGAGTGCCATAATCATTGAAATAAATACTTTCATTTGTTTTCGTTTTTTTTGTTAAACTTATAATTCATTTAATAAACAACCATTTATAAGACTACAATTCACATTCGATGCCGTATTCAGCCTTGTAAAGCTTCTTGTACTCTTCTGGTTGTTCTTTTCTCAACTTGAGGATTTCATCGGATGGGACATCACTCAATTTCTTGTAAGTCTTTTCTCCGCCTGTAGGAGCACCACCTTGATGTCCGATGACTGTACTGAGTTTGGTTTGTGGAGACATAGCAGCAAAAATATTCTGCAATTCCTGATAGCCTACCTTTTTACCAAGTTCCACGAACTGGTCTTTCTTTGTTGCGTCGATACGCTTCTCTCCAATTGCCTTATCAACAGCAGCTGTAAGACGTTCCACTTCAAGAGTCGCTTTTTCTGCTTCAAGTTTAGTAAACTCCGCTTGAGATTTTTTCAGATCTCCAATTGCAGCTTTAATAGTCGCTTCATCTGCCGTTTCCGGCAAGCCTAACAAGAGGCATAGTTCTTTTTTTTCCATTTGTGTTTGAATTTGATTGTTATTATTATTGATTAGCGGTAAAAATGATGATGTTTCGTTTTTACCTAATGTTATGCGTTCTCCGTCTTTTTGCAGGACAATGGCATCATCGTTTGCACCTATATCCACCAAAGAAACCTCGAATAATTTACTTCTGGTAATCGTAGGACGTGTCTGTCCTTGAATAAGATGTTCTTTTGCTTCGCTCGTCTCCAAGATGTCAATACCGACACTCACCATGCGAAGGCTCCCGAACTCAAACTGCTTCTTGCATCGCTGGCTGAGTTCTGATGCGCAGTCAAACATAAGTTCGCCCGTCACCTCATTATTTTCAACTTTAAGATCTTTAACATATCCTATCACCTGTCCTCTGTTATGTTGATACAGAAGAACCGGATTGCGTTCATATTGATCTACGTTCATGCCTGAAGTCAGCACTCTTGTTCCATAGCTGTTCAGGCTGTCATTTGTAATGCGTACTCTTTTACCCATATCTTTCGCTTTTTTCGATGCAATATTACTCCCACTTTTCCACCTGACAAAGAAAGCAAGAAAAGATTGCATATTACTGTGCAACAATTGCATAACTCTTTGCCGGATATATAATAACACTGCAATTTTGCAGTGTTGTAATCATTAATTTTTCATCTATGACAAAAGCAGAAACAGAAAAAAAGAAATCATTGGCACGTACACTTTTCCTAAGCGGAATGGAGCAAATAGAGATAGCGGAAAAGGTTGGTGTATCCAGAGTCACCTTATCTAAATGGTGTACCTCCGGCGGTTGGAAAGAAGCGAGAGCCGCCAAACAAATCACTCGCCCTGAACTTGTCAACAAATTATTGCTGACAATCGACAAACTCATCGAACAGGTGTATTCATCAGAAGACCCATCTCTATTAGCCGGTCTTGGCGACAAACTCGCAAAGCTGTCTTCTGTAATAGAAAAGCTCGACAAGAAAGCGAGTGTCGTTGACAACGTCGAGACATTTATGGCATTCAATGCCTATTTGGAATACAGAGCCAAAACCGACTCAGAAATCACACCTGGACTACTTAAAATCATCAACCGTCTCCAGGACGACTTCATTGCAGAACAAGTTACCAAATAATTGCAGTCATGGCAACAACATCAACAGACAAGAAAGAAGCCATCAAGCGTTGGAAAGAACACTGCCGGCAGATACAATCAATGACGGAACTGTCTTCATTGGAAGAATCCGTATTGGAGAAAAACAAACGCATCCAACGTCTTCAAAAGGATTACGCTGCCTTCTGTGAGTATTATTTCCCACACTTTTTAACACTGAGAGATAAGACAACTGGAGAAGTACTCAGAATTGTTCACAACGCACCATTCCATAATGCAGCTGCCACCAAGGTAAAAAACACACCAAATTTGAAGGCTGTATTCAAGTGGCCTCGCGGACATGCTAAGTCAACACACTTTGACATCTTCATGCCCTTATGGTTGATGTTCCAACCTAAGAGACTTATCAATTTTATGGTAGTTGTCGGTAAAAGCGAAGACTCCGCACAACGTCTGCTATCCGACATTCAAGCAGAATTGGAATACAACAAACGCATCATTGCTGACTTTGGGGAGCAGAAGAACCTTGGCCATTGGCAAGATGGCGAATTCACTTCACAATCTGGAGTTAAATTTCTTGCCTGCGGTCGTGGTCAGTCACCTCGTGGTTTGCGTGAACGTGAAGCACGACCAGACTATATCGTCATTGATGACTTGGATGACGACGAACTCTGCAGAAATGAAAAAAGAGTCAATGAAATGACAGATTGGGTTAAAGAAGCCTTATTCGGAGCTCTTGACGTAGGTCGTGGACGATTCATTATGGTAGGCAACTTGATAAGCAAGACATCAGTTCTTGCCAACTTGACAAAGACACCAGGCGTACATGTTTCTGAAATCAAAGCCGTAGATAAAAACGGAGAACCTGTATGGAAAGAAAAATGGACCAAAGAGGAAGCTGAAGAATACGCTAAGTTTGTCGGATATCGTGCTTGGCAAAAAGAGATGATGCACAATCCTATAAAAAGCGGTTCTATTTTCAAGCATGAATGGATACGTTACAAGAAGGTTCTGCCACTGCACAAATACGAAATGCTTGTATGTTATACAGACCCTTCGTTCAAGTCAACAACATCTAACGACTATAAAGCATCTCGACTTTGGGGCAAAGTTGGCAACGAGCTACATCTTATTGATTGCTATGTACGACAGGACACCGTATCTGGCATGGTTCGTTGGCTTTACAACTTATATGAATCCTTACCAGAAAATGTCGCAGTCAAATTCTTTATGGAAGCTAATTTCATGCAGGACATCATACTCGACGAATTCACTACCGAAGGCAATTTTAGAGGTTATCAGCTGCCGATATTGCCAGACAAGAGAAAGAAGCCCGAAAAGATACAGCGTATCGAGGCGATATCACCTTTGTGGGAACGAGGTTTTGTATTCTATAACGAAGCTCTGAAAGACTCTCCTGACATGGTTGCTGGTATTGAACAGACTCTCGCAATAGAAAGAGGTAGCCGTATTCATGATGACGCTCCAGATGCCGATGAAGGTGCTATATGGTATCTTCAGAAAGATACAAGACAGGATAATTTTAAACCAATGTTCGGTGCAAGACCGACATCTAAAAATATATGGTAATATGAAGTTAGTTAAAAAAATAATATGGGCATGGAGATACAAACATGCCATTAGAAAAGCAAAAAAGCTCTCCAAACTCACGGGACTGAAATATTATGTAATACTCTTGAATGGAGGGTTAAAGGTTGTTCCTAAAAAAACGATTAAGGCACTAATCTCAAGAAAACGTTTCCGCAAAGGAACAACCATTCAAGACATAGAAAAGAACGCATTATTCATCACCAAATAATACCGACATGTTTATTACCGAAGAAGATTATAAAATTGTAATTGGCGAAAATGCGCTCAAGGTCATATCACAGACCGACCAGACCAACAGAGCTAATGCCGAGTTGGAAGCTCAAGAAGAAATATCAGGCTACTTACGACCCAAATATGACTGCCAAAAAATATTCGAAGCTGAAGGCAATCTTAGAAACCATGTTATAGTCATGATCGCCTGCGACATCGCACTATATCACATGGCTTCGTCAATGCCACAGAAAATGGGTTCTGAAATCCGAAAAGAACGCTACGACAGAGCCATTAAATGGTTAGAAGGCGTTCAAGCAGGCAAAATCATTCCGGACTTACCTATATCAACTAATGAAGATGGTAATGTCGTAGGGGAAAGTATTTTATATAGTTCACAACAAAAACTTCGTCACAACTGGTAATATGGGATTCAAAGATTTAGTGTCGGGAATATTCAAATCCGACAACACAATAACAACGCCATTCGGCAAATTCAATCTTGTCAAAGGGAACAAGAAACATGCACAGAAGGTCGTCGTCGATCTGCAAAAAGCCACCGACGCACTCACTCGCCAGGATCTGCGTGACTGGCGTAACGCATGGCAGATGGCTATCAATGTCGATAGCCCGAACAGGCAAAGATTATACGATATCTACCGCGATTCGTGCATCGACCTGCATTTGTCCGGCTGTATCGATCAACGTAAGGGATTCGTCATGTCCAAGTCTTTCAAATTGGTTGATGCCAAAGGGAAAGACAATGAAGAGGCACTTCATTATTTCGAGCAATCCTGGTTCAAACAATTGTTAAAATACTCACTCGATTCTATATATTGGGGACATTCTCTAATAGAATTAGGCAATATCACTACAGACGGCGACGGCTGCATCTGCTACGATGGTGTAACACTACTGCCAAGAAAGCACGTCATTCCTGAATATGGTCGTATCATCACAGATCTTGGACAGGACTGGACCACAGGAATAGAATATAGAGAAGCACCATATACAGACTGGCTGATTGAAGCCGGAGAAGCTGAAGATTTAGGCTTGCTGCTTAAAGCTGCGACACAGACAATTCCTAAGAAAAACATGCTGGCTTTTTGGGATACGTTTGGTGAAATATTCGGCATGCCTATGAGAATAGCACGCACAACATCTCGAGACGATAAGGAAAGAGCTAAACTGATGGATATGCTAAACAAAGCTGGCAGTTCACTTTCAATGGTTGCTACAACTGAAACAGAAATAGAATTTGTCGAAAGCAGCCGAGGCGATTCGTACAACGTTTACGACAAGCGGATTGATAGAGCAAACTCCGAGCTATCAAAACTCATCATCGGTCAGACTATGACCATAGAGGACGGCAGCAGTCTGTCACAGTCTGAAACCCACCTCGCCGTATTCGAGAACCTTGTTGAAAGCGATATGGACATGTTGCGTGACATCGTCAACAATCAGCTTATTCCAAGAATGATAAATCACGGATTCCCTCTCAAAGGACTTCGTTTCCAATGGGACGACGCAGTTGACTACACTCCAGAACAGCAGGTCGCTTATGAGACAATGATTGCCGACAGATATGAGGTTGATCCTAATTATTTCGCCGAGAAATACAGTATGCCTGTAGGCGAACGTCGTAATGCTGCAGCACCTGTTGAAAAGAAGAAAGATGATGATGTTGAAGAGGAAGACGAGAACAAAGCGGAGGACAAGCGGAAAAGAAGTCACTCTTTTTTCGACTGAGCCCCACCGACTATGTGGGGCTGCACCACAGATATATGAGTTTTCTGAATAATGAAACCATTGGTTTTATAGCCAGCGATGAGAAGACACAGAAAAAGATTATCGCCAAATTAAGAAAACTCTTCGACAATATGATGAAGACTTTGTTCCATCAGAAAGGTGCGCAACTCGACATCACGATATTGGAAACAGAAAACGCACAGGAGTTCATAGAGGAACATGCATCGGTGCTTAACTCGTCATTCAAAGAAGTTGCGATGTCCGACATAATGAGACAGAGACTTGAGGAATCCAACTATATTTTCTCCGGAATGAAGACGTTCCATGAGCTTAATGAGGCGTTCCCATCATTACTCGACGAGAACGGCAATCGAAAACCGTTCGAACAGTTTTTGAACGACGTTCGTAAGATAGATTCCAAATACAACAGCAACTATCTCCGTGCTGAATATAACTTCGTAAATTCTTCAGCTGTGATGGCTGCCAAATGGGAAGAATTCAAACAGTACGGTGACAGATATTATCTCCAGTACAGAACCGCCGGAGACAAGAAAGTGCGTCCGGAACATGCTGCACTCAACAGGGTAACGTTGCCTATTACTGATTCATTTTGGGAAACATTCTTTCCGCCTAACGGATGGAACTGCCGCTGCACTGTCGTACAAGTAAGGAAGTCAAAATATGAAGCAACCGACCACGATGAAGCCATGTCGCGCGGTGATGCAGCTACTGGAAAGGACACGAGAGGTCTCTTCAGATTTAATCCTGGCATACAACAGAAGGCGATGCCTGACTACAATCCATACACGATACAGAAATGCCGTAACTGCGACATAGCCAAAGGCAAATTCAGTCTCGCAAAACCTTTCATTCCAGACAATGAGGTATGCGCTGCGTGTGAGATACTACATAAATGCGCTGCCGATAAAGCTAAATCTCAACGTGCAATTGAAAGAATACATTATTTGCTTGAGATGGAAACTTTGTTAAGCAAAAAAATCAAAAAAACAATCGAAGACGGAATTATCAACATAGGTTTTACAAAAAACGGCAACAAACATCTCTATGCTGACACTTTTGGAAGAACTCACATTGTTTCGAAAGACGATCTTAAGAATTTAGACAAGTATCTTGAAAATGCTGAATATATAGACAGTTCTGCGCTCACACATCCAAGAACGGACAATATTGTACATTTCTATTATTTCAAGGTTAAAATAAGCAATGTATGGGTAAGATTAAATGTCGCAAAAGACGTACAGATTCAAACAAATGGTAAAATCCAAATCAAGTACTATCTGTACTCTATTAACGATATAAGTGAATAAAAGCAAAAGCACCGAAGGCGGAGCTTAGGTCTCAAATGCCAGATTACCATTCCTTCAGTGCTTATGCGTGCAAAGATACAACATTTTTAAATTTTGTCAAGATGAAAAATAAAAAAAATAATATTACCATGAACAGAATAGAAGGTAACGCTGGTGTAAAACTTTTGGAATGCACCAATCCAAAAAAAGACAAATGGCGTATCCGTTGGGACATACAGGAACAGGACAACGGAAATGTCAATTATATGGAACATGAATTCGACCACAAGCCCAGTCAAGACGAAATAAGGCATATAGTAATCGACTGGATTAATTATCATACCGACAACATCATTCTGACTGGATTCGTTTGGAACGACATGAATGTATGGCTGTCTCAAGAGAACCAGTTCAATTATAAAGTAGCATACGATCTCGCAGTTCAGACTTTAGGCGCATCACTGCCTGTAACATTCAAGTTCGGCACTGACAACGAACCATGCTATTATAAGTTCAGTTCGATAGAACAGTTGAAAGACTTCTATACGAAAGCTGCGCTGCACATTCAAACAACATTAGAAGAGTGTTGGAAAGCAAAGGATTCTTTCAATTTGGATTTGTATCAGTAAACAACAAAGGGACCAAGTATTTATCCCTGGTCCCTTTTCATTTCAATTTTTCAAAACAACTTCTGTTACACTATTTTTATCAAGAGAAACAACACACTTCTTTTGTTTCCAGTATGTTCCTTTCCCAAAATAGTCTATTGTAATTTCTTCTGAGCCTGTGCAAAAAGTATCACTTTTCTCATCCGCCATAAGCTCAATAATTCCAATAGGCAACTGTTTGCACTCAACCATAATTTCATCGTGTGTCCCATTCTTTATGACCACCGCATATTCATAATCCAAAGACGGATCGATTACGACATCATTACGGCATGAACAAAACATCAGAACGACAAAACATATACATACTATCTTTTTCATATAAAAAACAATTTGGTCACAAATATACGAATTTTATAATAGTTCAATAATGTCTGGAGTTACATCTTTACTTATCATTTTTCTTAAAACAATCTCTTCAGGCATCATCTCAAGCAACAACTTTGAAAGTCCATAAATGCAATCATTGTTATTGTCAACTAAATCCTTGTCTATTGCACCGACGGCAGAAATAATATCTCTTACAAACATACACCAATCATCGGCAGGCAACACACTTTCTATTTCTATGACAATTTTATCCTTTTCAAACCTAACCATATCAAGCCTCCTTTTCTGAAAAGTTCAACACAAGTTGTCTGCATTCCTGATGTTTAAAGCTTGCACACAATAGTAGTTTTACACCAAGTTCATTCACGAACCATCCTGGCTGCGTCACTCCGTAAATCCATATCTTACGAGCCAGCACCCTCTTTGCGTTGAGTCTTTTCACACTCTGCGAGCTTTCTGTTCTGCTGCCTACACATCCGTGAATATCGTTAAGCGAGTACCATTTCTCACCATCCAACTCTATCATACGAATATCGCCATCCAAATATTTGACCCTTACGTATGGAATATCCCTCACATCAATGTAATCGCCTTCTTGCTTTTTTATTCCATAGTAACCTTTTCGACGTATAGATGGTAACACCTCCGATGTCACCCATTTGCGAAATTTTTTCGCTTCTGCCTTGCGACTTTGAAAAATCAAGGAATACAGACCGCTTTCGCTAACAATCTTTGTTTCTTGTTTTCGACCCATCGCATCTGTGAGGTAAACACTGCTTACCTCATCCTCGTCAAGCGTCTTAATTGCCATCTTGTGATTCGAGTGTTCTAACACCACACATACATCTTTGGCGACGAACCATGGTTCACTGTTTATTAATTGCACCCGAATAGGTGTCTTCTCCTGACTGAAGTTGAACACTTCAATTTGCCCATTTAATGGGACTTCATTTTTGTTGTTTAACATATCTGTTTATTTTTAGAGCATTTTGTGGATAAAAAAACGGCATCCACTTCCCGTCGCTCTAAATCCTAAACAGATGGACTTGTATAAGCCATTACAGCCTATACACGGGGTTAGACACCGTCAATCTTTTATACGTTCGCTGTCGGACATAAAAAATGCCCACTGCGGTGCATTGGACAGTCATACTATCCATCTGTAAAATTTAGAGCACCGCAAAAATAAACATTTTTTGTTAAACAACAACATAACTATTTTTTTTTGCTCATCAGATTCCTATAATAATCGGCAGCTGCTCTGTGGTACTCTTGTTCCTTGTGCTGCGCCAGCTCTGACGATCGAGGCGAATAATAACGATACTCGCTCGACTTTTCAATGTTGTATTGAACACAAGCTTCTGATTTCTCAACATAATACTCATTAAACCACCTCAGCACCTCAGCACTCGAAATACCGCCGTAAAACTTACCATATTCGCCTTTTAACGCTCTCTTGAATATTATATCAATGTCGGCTGCATTAACGCCCACACCGGCGTTAATACACGAATCCACGACCATTGTTGCAGTCTCAGCCATCGCTTCTGGATGCATCTGCTTTGAAACGTTCAACATCATCTCAAGCCGAGCCAGCTGCATCACGATAAGCGCAGCGGTTTCCTTATATCCGAGTTCCCTGACAAGCCTGTTTACGGAAACCACATCGCTTCGCACAGACTTCGCCACCGTATCAATTCCGGCTTCTCGCATGGCAAGTGACAACGCCTTTGGTTCGTAGTCCTTTTTAGAGATAATCGAAAGCTGTTTTTGTTCGTTCATAACTGCTCCTATTTGAAATGTTGCCATATATCTTTTGGAAATCCTTTGAGAGTCCTTCCGGAGTAAACCTGTTGGCAAAATACCAAGAGTTCGACATGTTTCTAACCGCCGTTAAATAAGCTTTTAAATTATCTATAAGAGCATCATCGTCGATAAACTCACACTGTTGTCTCTCCAATACTTTTGTCTCTATTTTTAACAATAGATCGTGCATCCATTTGTAGTCCGGTTTACTGATGTTGTATTCAGTGTTTTTAAAACGCCTGTACACATCTCCAAAGACCTCTAATGCACGATATACGGGCATCTTTCTTCCGTCCTTTGACGACATCGATACGAGGACTTCGTTCACAAGACGCATCTTGTCTTTCTTGGTCAGCTTTAAAGCCTCATTTATAAGTTCAGCAAGTTCCATATTTTTCACTTTTAAATTCGTTCTATTCTTTTGATTGCTACACATTGATACACCTCTATATTCTCAACAATATCTTCATGATTGTGGTTTGTTTGACTTTCCACCAAATCAAAATTAAGATATTTAGAACCAACCATTAAAGTCAAGGCCGAATGAATTATCTCTGGTAATTTGAACACTGTCAAGGCTTCTTCCGACAGTTCACTGCCATTAGCAGAAGACCCGTTCCATTCGGTAACTATATGCAATTTCACAAACGGCTCTGCTCGATATTCCAGACCTGGCACTATTTCACTCCACTTGATAGGAGTAAACTCTACAAATACAGCAGGACATGACCAGCTCTCTTCCTGCTCGATGAATTCAACATTGTGATTCCATAAGTCAATATGATTGATAATGCGCCGCGCTCCTTCTGGAACGTCCTCTCCTTTCCAAACTCTGACAATATCACCATTAGACATTTTATACAATGTATTCAAATTGAGGCAAATTGATTGATATAATTCTTTTCTCATTTTCTGTTTATTTCAAATTCAACATTAAAAAATTCGGTAAGATTTTTATCTATGATTTCTCTGACCTTCTTCTCGACCTCTGGAGATTTTCCAAGGAAGCGACGACGCGGTATTACGATCGTACTACCGACCTTCTTCATCGACATCATCCTCCAGAACTCGGTTTCAGGACTCGACTTATCCTCTCGGTATGCCAGTCGGAGTTTATATCTGAAAAAACCTTTCATACGTTCTGTCACTACTATCTCACCGCCGTCATTATGTATCTCAGCGTATGGAAGTGTAGTGTAAAACGTGATGCTGTTGTCGGTAGTTTTGAAAGATATACTTTTACGAAGGTCAGCGGAATCTGTAAGTATAGCTCTGTCTTTGTCGCGAATAGGGGATTTTCGCCTTTGCCATTTCTCGCTGAAGAAGGCTTCACGTTCAAAATTTTGGTCAAATTCTTCTTTCATATCGACCGCTATATCATTGATAATATTGCGGAAAATTCTCTTTACTTCATTGTTCATCGCCAAAGTCAAAAAACAAGGTTAATTCTTTAGGTATCTCATTTTTAGGGTCGCAAGACGCTTTGAGCAAGTTATAGAAAGTGCGCTCCGACACAGGATATACAGGATATACGTATCTACGCCAAATCTCGCGGTTACTATAACCCAATTTAGCATATTTGTCATATATCGCATTAATATCCGCAACACGTTTCTGATAACTTACTCCTCGTCTCTTAGCCATAACTATTTATTAAGATTCTGTCATTCCAAGTGGAATGGTTTTCCACACTCCGTTTTCTGTTTTAATCTCAGCTCTGATAAACTGCTTGCTTATTTCCGGCTGGTAACTATCTTCGATAATACGCACACCTTCAAGGAAACGTTCATCACCTACATCTTGAGCCACCTTGCGCAGCTGAACAATACGGCTTGCCTTCAGTGTTCCTTTTGCATCACGAGCCAATAAACGGAATACCATATTTACTAAGGCTTCAGTTTTCTCATCATGAGCAAGACTTGAGATATATTCTTTTACAATGGCAATACCATCTTCAACAGTATCCCTGTAACCATCTGTAACATGAACACCAAGTGAAATTCGTTTGTTGCCTTCACTGTTGGTAAAGGTATGACTGCGTTGATCATCCTTAACCTTGGTCTTGAACAACTCCGACTTCATTTGGAGAATGGTCTTGAAGTTATCCATAACCTGTGATTTGCTCTTTTTAATTTCATCGCTTATTGAGAGCAATATAGGAATAGAAGCATCTATCTCCTCATCTACAAGCTGTTTGTATTGTTCTCTTTCTGCCTTGACTCTTTCTTCTTCGGCTTTCTTTGCCTTTTCTGCTTGGAACGCTTGGAACTCAGCCAATTCGTCAGCCGTCACATTAATTGTTTTTGTTTCGTCCATAGTTATTTATTTTATTGGTTAATAAGCAATTCTTCTTCATAATTTATCTCATCGTAAGTATCTATAATTTTTATTGTCAGATATTTGTTATCATTTATGGAAGTTATCACTATACCATTAGGGATGTTATTGATTATATGAGAATTTTTAAGAAGTTGCATACTGTTCCTTCGTACATACTCAAACTCATCGACAATTCTTCTTGCTATGCTAAGCATTTCATCAATTTCAGAATCATCAAATGATTGGCGGAATATAGGATTTAATCCAATCAATTCATTAATCCATCTCGGCACTGGTTTTTTGTGTTTAGTTATTATAAATCTTGCCATAGTTATTAATATTTAAGGTTAATCCTGAATTGTAAAATCATCTTTCAGCATCTCTTTGAATTTCCTATCTCGCGCCGCTTTTGTATGGAACACTTCCAAGGTTTGCCATACACCTGCACGAGATAATTTCTTTATCCTGATATTGGGTTGGTCATCAGTTCTTATGACCGTAAAACCTGCTTTTAATACTTTATCTTGACCGTCTTGATTCATATTGATATAATTTAATTAAGTCCTATTTTTGGTATTCTATCTTTGACCCTCATAACCGACTGCTTCCGGCAGAACTCGTTGTATATTCTTGTAAGGGTCGTTTCCGGTATTCTGTTGAAATCGTGACTTACAAAACCTGTCGGAACAATTCCTGCGGCACGTATGGCTGTAGATTTTATATAGTCAAGACTTACGTTCATTCCGCTATCCTCAAAATACTGTCCGATGGCCTTTATCACTCCTTTACGGAGTCTGTCAGATTCAGACTTATACTTCCTGGTCTGCGGTGTTCTGCCAAGTTCCTGCAGATAACGTATCATCTCCTGAGCTTCTATATAGTCAAGTTCCTTCAGACTGTCGGTACGACCATTTGTATAATCCAAAATGAAGTCATGACGCATATCATCATTAAACTTCATGCTTTTGAAAAGGTAGAACAGACTGCGTCGCTGTCTATCACTTATTTTGTTTACAACCTTATTCATATCCTTTACAATCATAAGTTTCATTCACTTTTTTCCATTTTCCAGAGATACGAGCCTCAAGACATTCTATCTTATGGTTGAGTGCGCTGCGTTCCCTCATATACACCTCATACAGCATACCGTCCTTCTCTCGCTCAAGGCTCGCCAAACGGCACTGGAGGTCGTTTAATTTTGCGTTGACCTCAACATAATGCTCGGTCATATCTTTTTTTCTACTCATAATTCATCGTGTTGAAACATCACTTCAATGCCACAGCTGCTTGCCACATCAAGTTCCAACTTGCAACCTTTCGACAGTTCCCAGCCACGAAGCATATAGATATAATCGCATGCAAGCAACAAACCTATATCTACCCTCATGTGTTCTCTCCAGTGCGCTGTCTGTGGCACTCCATTATTAAACGGATTAACCGCTTCATAACCCTTACTCAATAGTTCAGCTTCAGCAGTTCTAAAGACCTCTTGTCTTTCTTTCAAATCGTGGTGTTCTATCGCACCGCTTATATACACTTTCTTCATATTATTCTATTATTAGTTGAACTTGAAAATTATACTCGTAACACAATCTTTTTATCTGAATTACCTTATATGGGTCTTTGTTGAAAGCAAAATATATCGTCTTCTCCTTGGTGTCACATTTAACACCTTTCTTTCTCAAACTATACAGGATATTAGCCCTACGTTTTAATCTATTTCCCATTTGATTTCTCATTATATACTTCTACCGCTTTTTCCTCCCAGATTGTAAAGTATTCAGAAACATTGCCTGAATATCGACCTTGGCAATACGCCCTAAAACCTTGCGTCCTGACCTTGACACCTGCCTTATATTTCAGTCTGATTGCAGGTTTACCAAGTGGTTTACCTTTATCTTCCTGGCTGATAAATATGAATGTCTTATGTTTAAATCTGTCAATTAGGTCTCTCGTACAAGCATATTCCCATCCAACGTCAAAAGCAAACTGGTAACTATCAACTATTATGAACTTTGCGCTTTTAGGTTTTGCCAGACGTTCCGCAAGAGTATCAATATCTCCATCCGTTGTAATTCTGAATGAACCCTGAACCTCATTCATCTTAAATTGTGCAAGGCGGCGTTGCATCGACACTCCAACGCCTTCCTCAAGCGATACATATAAAACAGGTCCAAGTCCGCATAACATTTTGGCAAGTTGCATTACAAATGAGCTCTTACCGCTCGCTGAAGCACCACTAATAAACCAGGTGTCGCCTTGTTCTGGCTCTCCAAACACATCCTTCCATTTGCCCTCAAAAGGCAACACCTTATGCTTTATGTTCGCTACATCTTTTGGACTATAAGCTCTCTTTGCCATAATCAACATTCTTTTTAAGTTCTGAAATAAGAGCATTAGCAAGAAACACTGTTGTTTTAGCCGCGGCTGTCATTTGGTCGGCTCTTGTTAAATTAAGTACAAGAGGATATATTTCTTTTGCCACCTCATACCTACGTTGCTCCCAATCTATCTCTTTTGGTCTCTTTATCTCGCGATATATGCCAATAATCGCATCCATTGTTTGTTGCTCAATTCTTGTCATGATTACGCCATTTTAAGTTTTTCTATTTCTGTATATACTCGACGAAGTCCGCCAGCTGTTTTGCGCACCATAGCAGCTATATCGGTACCTTCAGGCGCATTCACCTTAGCAACCACGGCAGCCTGATCCATCAGGAATTTTTCACGGTCTTTATTGTCCGCTGGAGTCACTCTGCTGTATTTATCTCCATATCTGGAAAACATTTCGGTGTAACCGACCTTCTGATGTTCTATTGAACGGTCTATCTTTGCCTTCAGTCCGTCAGCACCCATCATATACCAAGCGCAGCACCTCTCCGTGGCATTCCACAATGCTTTAAGTTCGAGGAATGCATCATACTGCAAATCGCCAGCTTCGTCAAGAACAATAAGCGGAGTTTCTATTGAACGGAGGTAGTAAACAAGATCCTCATATATATCGCTGTACCTGCCATTGCCGTTCACACCGAATTCTGTCGCTATCTTACGCACAAGTTTTTGTTTGGTTTTGACTTGAGAACAGTCAATATAAACAGCATTGCGATGTCCCTTGACATAATAACGCGCCGTGAATGTCTTGCCGATATTCGGGATATCGCAAAGGATAGCACTGAGTCCGGCATTCTGACAAGCCTCTAACTGTGCGCTTATAAAATCGAAAGTCGCTGTTCTTGCTGCTTTCCATTCAATACCGCCACGGAGATTGACACCCAACCTGCGCGCAATC
>JAZLEO010000041.1:0-15326 GCA_045615285.1 Bacteroidales bacterium | reverse complement strand
AGCGAGACAAATTATCAACGAATATTTAGATAATACTAACGAATAATTTATTTACTAATAGATTTCATAGATTTTTTAGTTTTCTTCAGTGATTTTTAAGCTAAAAAAACACAATTCTTTTTTATTCGTTTTTATTTTTTCAGATTTTTGCATAAAATATTAACAAAATGGAAAACTACATCTTATCAGAAGTCAAGACTAACAAAGACATCAAGCAATGGCTTGATTTCCCTTCCAAACTATATAAAAACGATCCACATTACGTAAGACCGATGGATGACGACATAGAAAGCGTTTTTGACAGATCCAGAAACAAATTATTCCGTCACGGCGACGCCATCAGATTCATTCTCAAAGACAAAAACAACAAAGTCGTTGGAAGAATAGCCGCTTTTTACGATGAGAAAACATCAAACACATACAGCAAGGAAGAAAACGGGCAACCGACTGGAGGCTGCGGATTCTTCGATTGCATTGACAATCAAGAAGCTGCAAACATATTATTTGACGCAGCAAAAAAATGGAACATAGAACACGGACAAGAAGCCATGGACGGTCCGATCAATTTCGGCGATAGAGATTACTTCTGGGGCTGCCTAAACGACGGATTCTCAGACCCTGTTTACAATATGCCTTACAACTTCCCCTACTACAGCAAACTATTTGAAAACTATGGATTTCAAGTCTTTTTCAGACAATACACATACCGCCGAGTTTTCTCCACCGACGGAATAGATCCAATCTTACATGAAAAAGCTAAAAGATTCTACGGAAATCCTAATTACAGCTTTGAAATATTAGACAAACGCAACATAGACAGATACGCCGACGATTTCCTGATTATTTACAACAAGGCCTGGGGCTCAATACCAGGATCCACAAAACTAACCAGACAACATGCCATCGGCCTGTTAAACAGCCTGAAACCTATCATCGATCCTCGTCTGATGCACTTCGCATATCATATCGACGAAAACGGCAACAAAGAACCTATCGGCTTTTTCCTGCTCATGATTGACTTAAACCAAATATACAAAGGGCTCAACGGGAAAATGCACCTTTTAAATAAACTAAGAGTCTTGTGGAGAGTAAAAATCTCCAGAATTTGCGACCGTGCCATTTCGTTAGTATTCGGAATAGTTCCAGAACATCGCGGCAAAGGACTTGAAGCCGGTCTCGTCTGTTCACTCGAATCTCAACATTTGAAAAAAAGATTCAAGTACAAAGACCTACAACTAAACTGGATCGGAGACTTCAATCCACCAATGATGAAAATCGCCGAAAGCGCAGGCGCATCCATTTACAAAACACATATCACATACAGATACCTATTCGACAGAGAAAAACATTTTACAAGGGCTAAATTACAGAAAAACAAACAATAAAGACTTATTTCTTAAAGTATTAAATAAACTCAAAAATGAAGGCTAAAAACCTTCATTTTTTATTTAAAATAGTGGAAAAGATTTTTTAAATTTGCAAAAAAATCTGAAATGATAGAAATCAAGAACATATATAAATCATTCGGTAAAGTAAACGTTCTGCAAGGCGTTGATCTGAACATAAACAAAGGCGAAATAGCGTGCATTGTCGGAGCTTCTGGCGCAGGAAAATCAACACTACTGCAAATTATCGGAACTCTGGAAAAAGCAGACAGAGGCGAAGTGTTCATCGACAAACAGAATATCAATTCATTAAGCCAGAAAAAACTTGCCGCATTCAGGAACAATAAAATAGGATTCATTTTTCAGTTCCATCATCTTTTACCAGAATTCACGGCGCTTGAAAACATTTGCATTCCTGCTTACATATCAGGAATTTCTCAAAAAGAAGCCACTACTAAAGCGATGGAACTACTTGAATATCTAAACCTTACCGATAGAAAAGACCACAAGCCATCTATGCTTTCCGGCGGCGAGCAGCAACGCATCGCAGTGGCTAGAGCGCTAATCAACAATCCATCTATCATCTTGGCAGACGAACCATCTGGAAACCTCGACTCTCAATCAGCCAAAGAGCTACACGAACTGTTTTTTAGTCTAAGAGACAAAACCGGACAAACATTCGTAATCGTCACACACAATCCGCAATTAGCAGAAATGGCCGACAGAACTCTTACAATGAAAGACGGCCTAATAATATCTTGAAAAAATACAGATTTAATACAAAATAAATTATCTTTGCAAAACACAAATTATATAAATATGAACAAATCAGATTGTCGTTACGACTTGTACCTCAACATTTTAAAAGAAGAACTCGTTCCTGCAATGGGTTGTACAGAACCAATTTGTTTAGCATACGCAGCAGCTAAAGCTAGAGAAGTATTAGGCGAATTACCTGAAAAAGTTGACATTCTGGCAAGTGGAAACATCATCAAGAACGTTAAGAGCGTTATTGTACCTAACACCAACGGAATGAAAGGCTTAAAGGCTTCTGTAGCGATCGGAATCATCGGTGGCGATGCCGATAAGGAATTGGAAGTCATCGCAAATGTGACAGCGGAGCAAAAGAAACAAACACAAGAGTTCTTGGACTCCACCCCAATGAATATCACGCACATCAATTCCGAAGAACAGCTTGACGTGACGATAAAACTCTATAAGAGCAACCATTCCGCATCGGTAAGAATATCAGGCTTTCACACAAATATCGTTCATATTCAGAAAGATACAAATGTATTATTCAAAAGCACAACCATCAGCAAACCATCTGAGAACCTTACCGACCGCACGATTTTAAGCATGGAAGGAATCTATGATTTCGCAAACAACGTTGAAATCAACGACGTCAAAGAAATCTTAGAACGCCAATTAAAATACAACAAAGCCATTTCAGAAGAAGGCTTGAAAAACGACTGGGGCGCAAATATCGGCAGCCTTCTGTTAAATAACTACGGTAACGATGTCAAAGTCAAAGCCAAAGCATGGGCAGCTGCTGGTTCTGACGCCAGAATGAACGGTTGTGAAATGCCTGTAATCATCAACTCAGGAAGTGGAAATCAAGGAATTACAGTTTCCATGCCTGTTCTGGCATACGCCAAAGAATATAACATTGACGAAGAACGCATCTACAGAGCTTTAGTTGTTTCAAACCTTACAGCAATACACCAGAAAACATTAATCGGCAGATTATCAGCATATTGTGGCGCTATAAGTGCTGGTTGCGCAGCAGCTTGCGGAGTCGCATATCTTTTAGGAGAAGACTTTGAGACAATATCACAAACATTAACCAACTCATTAGCAGTAACATCAGGTATAATCTGTGACGGTGCCAAAGCTTCATGCGCCGCAAAAATAGCCACAGCCGTCGAAACAGGATTATTGGGATACTACATGTGCAAGAACAAAAAGAACTTCTGCAATGGCGATGGAATCATCGGCAACAATGTGGAAAGCACAATCAAAAACGTGGGAATTCTCGCCAGCAAAGGCATGAGAGAAACAGACAACGTCATAATCGACATTATGACAAAATAAACTCATTCTGATATAAATCAATAAATTGAGAAGGATTACTTAAACATAAGATTTAAGTAATCCTTTGTATTTCTGAAACACCTTTCAAGGACTTCAACTTCCTCAAAAGCTCCTCCAACAAATTCATATTACTTACTTGCAACACAAGTTTTCCCACAAATTTATCAGCTTTGGTTTCAAAATTTGCATTGACAATATTAATATTCAATTCTTTAATAACATTTGAAATCGAGCCCAACAAGCCAAACTCATTATCACCCACTATATTGATGGCAATATCCGACAACATGGAAGATTCATTATTCCACTTAACGTCAATTATTCGGTACGGGTAATTTTTCTTCAACGCCTTAACGTTATTACAATCAACACGATGAATAGTAATTCCACCGTTTATTGATATAAAACCGACAACATTCTCACCAGAAACAGGATTACAACATCTGGCGATTTTAAAAGCCAGGTCATTCATATTATTTCCGATAGATATCTCCCCGACCTTAGAATCAGAAGTTTTTTCCCTAACCACATCATCTTCAAGACGTTCCGCTCTAGTTTCCTTTTCTTCAAGCAAAGACAAAATAAATTCTTTCAAATCAGCGATATCTATCTTTTCCGTCGCTATCAAATGATAGAACTCGATGCCTGACGAAAGGTTATATTCTTTAAGTATAGCACCCAACAGTTTATCGGTATAAGTTATTTTCCAGTTCTTCAACCTCCTGTAGAACAACGCACTACCGATTTCAGCTTCTTTCATTTCCTGATCTTTCAGGTAACGTTTTATTCTATTTTTCGCCCTATCTGTAACGACGATATTCAGCCAATCCGCCTTAGGATTCTGCTTTTTATTCGTCATCACCTCCACTCTATCACCGCTATGTAATTCATATCTAATAGGTTGCAATTTTCCATTAACATTTGCGCCTGCGCAATGACTACCAACATGCGTATGAATATCAAAAGCGAAATCAAGGACAGTAGCACCCACAGGAAGCTGTTTCAAATCACCATTAGGAGTAAAGACATAAATCTTATCAGATTTACAACTACTTGATAATCTGTCATCTAACTTACCATACTGAGGACTTTCCAATATTTCCCTCACCTGATTAAGCCATTCATCCGTAGTCTGTTTTTTATTTCTGCCTTTATATTGCCAATGCGCAGCGCTTCCTTTTTCCGCAATCTCATCCATCCTTTCAGTACGTATCTGCACCTCTATCCAATTTTTATCAGCCTGCACTGTAGTATGAAGTGACTCATAACCAGATACTTTAGGCGAAGTTATCCAATCTCTCAAACGTTTTGGATTAGGCTGATAGATATTTGTCACGATTGAATAAACACGCCAGCAATCAGTCTTTTCCTCACTTGGCTTACTATTTTTTATGATAATTCTTACAGCGAAAATATCATAAATCTGCTCAAAAGGAAGATTATTGGTCTTCATTTTCTCATAAATCGAAGAAACCGATTTGGTTCTCCATTTTATGTAAGAATCAATATGCTCCTCCTCTAAAGCCTTTCGTATAGGAGCCAGGAAATTCTCCATCAGCCTTTCCTGTTCTGTTGAAGAAACGCGAATTTTATTCTTAATATCCTCAAACTCAGCAGGATATTCATATATCATCACTTTTTCTTCAAACTCCTTTTTTATCTCATACAAGCCCAATCTGTGAGCAATCGGGATACAAAGATATTTAACCTCTTTAAGATCATTCTTAAACTCCTTAGAATCAACATCTTCCCTATGACGCATATTATAAAGAAGATGTATAATCTTTATCAGCAAGACCCGAATATCATCAATCAAGGAAAGATACAGACGCCTAAACTGCTCCGACTGAAAAGACACCTTATTGGTCTGAATATTAGATATTTTATTGCCGCCTTCAATAATCATAGCAGCCCTGTCTCCAAATTCACTTCTGATATATTCAATAGTGACATCCGATTCCAAAGTTATCCCGTAAAGGAAAATACCTACAACAGTCTTACTCCTCAAGCCGATCTCATTCGCCGCAATATCAGCCATTTCAATGAGTTTCAGCATATACAAACCACCCGACAACGTCTTCTTTCCATCATGTTTTTCCAAAGCAAGTTTATACGCTTTTTCAATGTAGCCAATCTGTTCCGAATCCATAACCTTGCTTACAGACCGGATAAAAATACCAAAAGCTACTTCAACCAACGCTATTTCTCTCTCCGTATATCCCATAATCACTGTATCTTGGCATAAAGATGATGGTTAAGCAGACTAATATAATAAGGCTCTAATTCTTCGTAAGTACCTGATTTTACGGAACATTTACCTTTATAGTGAGTAATCATCGCACAAGTTTCCGCTTGTTCCAATGTATGATGACAAACTTTCATAAGTGTTTCTATAACATAATCAAACGTATTCACATCATCATTTAGGAGCAACAGACTCTTTTCTTCATCTAACAACTCCACATCATCTTCATTATATGAATATTTCTCCTGATTCATTTCCTTAAAATTTCTAATGCAAATCTACGATTAATATTTGTCATAAACTAATGTTAAATCGCCATTTTGTGTTTTTTATTGTATTAAACAATCAAAAAATAAATTATTCTCAAAACAGACTACAAAAACAAAAAAATAGTATTTTTACGACACAATTCAACAATATATTTTTCATAGAAGAAATGAACAATCGGTTCCTAAAAAATATAATTTTCTTACTGTTTATCAACTTGTTAGTAAAACCATTCTGGATTTTAGGAGTTGACAGGACTGTACAGAATATCGTCGGAGACGCTTCTTATGGAATGTATTTGGCCATTTTCAACTTCTCTTACTTATTTTACATCATACTTGACATCGGCTTAACGAATTTTAACAGTAAAAACATAGCCCAAAACAACCATCTACTATCCAAATATTTCGTAGGAATCAGTCAGGCCAAAATATTCCTGAGCATCGGTTATTTCATAATAATATTTTTGATAGGATTAGCTATCGGCTACAAAGGCGAGCAGCTGAAACTACTTGGTATTGTTGGATTTAACCAAGTATTACTATCATTCATACTATATGTACGTTCCAATATAGCCGCATTGCTACTATTTAAGACAGACAGCATTTTATCTGTACTCGACAGAATACTGATGATATTGATTTGCAGCTTCTTACTATGGTCAGGAATTTTCCCAAAAAGTAATTTCAACATATACTGGTTCGTTTACTCACAGACTTTTTCATACTTAATCACGTTAATAATAGCGATTTTTATCGTTATAAAACACACCGGAAAACTTGTCATCAAATTCAATTTCCCATTTATCTTGATGATAATCAAGAAAAGTCTCCCCTATGCATTATTGGTTTTGCTAATGAGTTTCTACAACAGGCTCGAACCTGTTCTGATTGAACGAATTCTACCCAAAGACATATCGGCCACACAAGCAGGCATTTACGCAAAAGCTTATCGTCTTTTCGACGCTGGAAACAACATATCCTATTTATTTTCAGTCATATTACTTCCTTTGTTCGCAGCTGTCATCAGTAAAGGTGAAGATTTACAGTCGCTGGTAAAACAATCTTTCAGCCTGATGTTGACGATGACATGTATCATAGCCGTAACGTGTATTTTCTACAGTCACAACCTGATGGAATCACTTTATCCGATAAGCGAAAACGAATTAGCCAGTACTTACAACATAAGGATTTTCGAATCCGCACGAATATTACAAATTTTGATGGGAAGTTTCGTATCTATTTCTATCACATATATTTTCGGCACATTATTGACCGCCAATGGAAATTTACTACAACTCAACATAGTCGCAGCAGTAGGTGTCATAATAAACCTGACATTAAACTTTATTTTCATCCCTATTTTTGAAGCGAAAGGTGCAGCGTTCACAAGCCTTTGCGTACAATTCGCTACATGCGCAATACAATTTTTCATCGCTAAAAAGACTTTCGGACTCAGATTCGGGACAAAATTCTGGTTCTGCATCATAACATTCATAATTTCCATTACAACAACGACATTCATATTAAAAAATACACCTTTAAACTGGATCTATTCATTCATGCTATCATTATTCTCAGGAATAGTTATTGCTTTTATAACCAGAATGTTAGACTTCAAAGAAATGCAAAAACTTCTTTTATCTTCTTTAAATAACATCAAAAAGCAATAAATCGTGAAAAAATAAGTTTTACAATCGATTTATTTCTTATCTTTGAAAAAAGAAAAAAAGAACAGTTATTTTTAGCTAACTCTTTAAAAATCAGAATAAAATCATCAAACAATGGATAAATATTTTAACAACGTTCCTTTTTTAAAAGCTGTTTTCAAATGGAAATGGCATATTATGACAGTGACATTATTGGCAGCAATATCTGGCGCCATCTTTTCTGGCCCTAAATTCATAACTCCTAAATTCAAATCTGAAGCCATCGTATATCCTGGCGGATTGTCAGAATTTTCAGATGAAACCTTCACAGAACAAATGTTGCAAATAATGGAATCTCAGGAAATTATAGATTCTGTTATTGAAATATTCGATTTAATGAATCACTACGAAATTGACGAGAATTACAAATACGCCAAGACAATTTTATTAGGCGAATATCACGACAGAATTTCCATATCTAAGACACCATACGATGCTGTGAGAATCAAGGTTTTAGATAAAGATCCAGAAATAGCCTGCAATATAGCCAACGAAATAATCCGTCTTTACAATGTCAAATTCGGAAGTATCCATAAAAACAAAAAATGGGAAAACGCCAAAATGTATGAAAAAAGCCTCGCAAAAAAATATGACTTCATAGACTCTTTGAAAAGAGACCTCGCAAAAATCACCGGCGAAGGCGATATGTTAAATTATCTTTACCTTTCAAAAGGCAACTCCATCGCATATTTCAGCGAAGGAAACAACCAAGGCAATATTTCAAATGCGATTGCTTTAGTTGAGTTAATTGCTAGTGAAACAGAGGCATATAGCGAAATAAAGATTGATTACGAGTACGAATTACGTCAGGCAGAAGCCGAAATGACATTCTGCAACGTAGTATCAAATCCTTTCATAGCCGACAAAAAAGCTACACCTGTAAGATGGATTATCGTAGCTTTATGCGGAATTGGAGCATTTTTATTATCAATTCTCGTCGTTGCTGCAATGGAAAAAATTGACGTAAAAGAATAATCCCGAAGTTTTGCGCAAGAGTCTTAAAATAGCCGGTTTTTATTTGATAGTAACGCTATTTGTTATTGTCAGCCTTTTCTTGGTTGTAGAAAAGAACATGTATTATATGTATGCACTTCCTCTCCTTTTGGGAGTGTTAATGTTGTATTTCTTTTCTTACGACAAAGTTCTTTTCCTAATCGCTTTTTTAACACCTCTGTCTATCAATCTCGAAGGTCTCGGACTAAACATTGGATTATCGTTATCCGTTCCCGTAGAACCGCTTTTATTCGGAGTCTTATTCTTTTTTATCGCAAAATTACTATACAACAAGAAATTTGACAACAAAATAGCAAGTCATCCTATTTCCATAGTAATATATTTAATGTTAATATGGATTTTGATAACAACAATAACAAGCGAACTACCTTTGGTATCTGCAAAATATTTATTATCAAGGATTTGGTTCGTAATCCCTGCATATTTCGTCTGCGCCAAATTATTCGAGAATCCAAATAACATAAGCAAATTCGTGTGGTTTTACATCGCAGGGCTTATCATTGTCGTGATATACACAACGATACATCATGCAATGTGGGGATTTTCAGGAAATTCCGCCCACTGGGTCATGTCACCTTTCTATAACGACCATACTGCATACGGCGCAGCTTTGGCGATTTACTTTGTATTGAACGCTGCATTCTTGTTTATCCCAAACATCAAGACATCAAAAAGAATCATTATAATAGCTTGTTTTGCGATATTATGTCTGGGAATGTATTTATCTGCATGTAGAGCTGCTTGGGTTAGTATCGTCGCTGTAATCGGAGTGTTATTCTGCGTCTTATTGAAAATAAAATTCAAATATATTCTAACCATAATCATTGCTGCTGTAGCTCTATTTTTCACATTCAGACATCAAATCATCGATGTCATGGAACGTAACGAACAAGATTCATCCAACAACTTGGTAGAACACATTCAATCGATTACAAACATATCAACCGATGCTTCAAATCTTGAAAGATTGAATAGATGGAGTTCTGCCCTAAGATTATTTGAAGAAAGGCCTTTCTTCGGATGGGGCCCTGGAACATATCAATTTGTTTATGCTCCATATCAATTGTCGATGAATAAAACAATCATCACGACAAATCATGGCGACGGAGGAAACGCCCATAGTGAATATATCGGAGCATTGTCTGAAATGGGCGTAATAGGTTCTTTTTTAGTGGTTTTATTAGTGGCAGTATCAGTATATAAAGGACTGACCGTCTATAAAAAAGCGAAAAATAAAGAATCCAAGATATTGACACTCGCCGCCACATTAGCCATAATAAGCTATTTTACACACGGAGTCCTGAACAATTTCTTGGATACAGACAAACTTGCTATTCCTGTATGGAGTTGTCTTGCCATCATAACAGCAATCGATGTCTATCATTCTGGCAAGACAAATTACAACGACACTAGCGTTGAAGATCAACAAGTTCTAAATCAATGATAAGAGTTGAATTTGCAGGAAGATTTTCGTCAATTTTTATATCTCCAAATCCCAATTGAGACGGGACTATGATTCTAGACTTACCTCCTACTTTCATATATCCCACAGCTTCTTCAATACCTGGAATCATTTGATTATCACCATATACAAATGGTATAGGCTGACCATAATCATAGCTGCTTTCTATCAG
This sequence comes from Bacteroidales bacterium, assembly GCA_045615285.1. Taxonomy (GTDB): domain Bacteria; phylum Bacteroidota; class Bacteroidia; order Bacteroidales; family F082; genus Limimorpha. Next base: position 4,979 of record JAZLEO010000041.1, on the reverse strand, counting down.
TTTATCCTCAATATTATAGATGGTATAATGTACAGCAACCAAATCTCCATTTTGCACCGATTCACCCGTACCGATTTCTGTTTCTATAAAATACAATCCTGATTCTTTAGGTGCCACCTTCACATCATGCTTTTTCACATATCTCAATATTTTCTGCGGTTCTTCCTGAAGTCTCTTAGCATTATCAGCAGCTTCTTTTTCCATAATATCTTTCTGTTCAGCCTCATATTCATCGGAAGTCATAACATTGACAACCTTTAAATTAAATTTAAAAGGCGTATATGGAAGTATCACATCTTGGAAGCCCTCACTACCCCACGCCAAAGACGACGGTATAATGAATTCTGCCTCGCCGCCAACAGAGACCAGACTTAAACCTTCATAAAAACCTTGTCCCAACGCCATATCACCGAATACCAATTCATACGGTTTCCCTGAAGAAAAATCGAGTAACGTATCACCTTCCAAAGTTTGGAATGTAAAATACACCTTCATTATATTACCAGCTTTAGCAAATTTTCCATTTCCTTTATCAATATTAACAATTATCAGACTATCACCAGTAATTTCACATTTACCACTATTATAATAAGGTGACAGCATTGTTATTTCATTTTGCTTTCTGTTATTCATCTCTTGGCGAAATTCTTCTTCCAAGGTTTCTTTCTTTACTATTTCCTTCAGAACCACGTCCATTTCGGTCAATGTTCCAGGTTCTATAAAAGGAGGAAATTCCTCTCCGATACTTATAAACATAGAATCTATCGGAAATATCACGGAAGCATGATCGCCAACATGCATACTCATCAATGCACACATGATATCACCAACAAAACCAGGCTCTTCCACTATCATTTCAAAAGGCTCACCCATCAATTCCGAACTGAATAAAACCGAATCAGCTATTTTTTGCGTCACATCAACTATTACCAAATCACCTATTTCAGGCATTTCATCATATTTGTTGATGGTGTAAAATTTCATTAACGCACCATTGTCAGTCTTCCTATATTCATTTTTACAAGAATATAAAAAGCCTAAAGAAAATATTGCAACCGCAATCAAAAATAATTTGAATTTCATAATGTATAAATTTAGTTTGTATTTATTTAACAATATTTATTTAAAAATGTTTCATTAAACAAAACTAGAGAAAGAAATCTTGTCTTTCCGACATAAAAATCCATCTCTAGTTACATACCATCTTCAATTTATAGATATAAATCAAAGACCAAGATTTTTTTAAGATATTTAATTAAAAATCAATCATTTCCACTTCAAATATCAATGTTGCAAATGGAGGTATCGGACCATAGCCTGTATTTCCGTATGCCAAATAATAAGGAATATACAACACACCCTTTTCACCTTTCGACATCAATTGGAGGCCTTCGTCCCAACCAAGAATAACGTTTCCGACACCCAAAGTAATTGACAGAGGTTCTCCACCATCTGAAGTATCAAACAAAGTTCCGTCCAGTAATTTTCCTGTATAATGCACCTTTACTTTTGAACCTACCTGAGGTTTTTCTCCGTTACCATCTTTTATCTTTTGATAATACAATCCAGTTTGTGTTGGTTCCACAAAGATTCTGTTATCCTTTAAATATTGCTGCAATTCTGACTCAACTCTCTGAGTTTCTTCAGGGAAGCTCTGTTTCATATTATCTATATATTTGAGTATCAATTCAGATTCAGGATAAAAGTCGTTAAGTTTAACATCAAATCTCATTATATCGTCAACCGAAAATTCAGGAGGCATCGGAGATCTATAGAAAGTCATAATCGTAGAGTCAGTACGGACTATAAATGAAGCAGAATCACCTTTGTGCATCATAGAAATTCCTTCATAGACATCGCCAGAAAACATAGGTTCAACCATCTGCCACAACACTCTGTTATTTGGCATTACAACAATGGTATCATTTATATTACACATAATCTGAAGATCCAACACATCTCCAGTATCAGGCGTATCACCTTCATTTTCAACATAGAATTTGTAAATCAATCCACTTTCAGCTTTTTCAAAACCAGCTAAAGAATTACCTTTATTGTTTTGGCATGATGTAAAAATCACACTCAAAATCAATGATAATAAAACAAATCTTTTCATCTTAATAATTTTTATGTTATTTAATATCAATCACTTTTATTCTATAGACCAAAGCAGCTCTAGCCGGCACTTTGTTACCATCACCAATCAGACCATGTGCGAGATGAGCAGGCAAAATCAAGACAGCTGTAGAGTTTTTGCGTAACTTCAAAATTGCCTCTTCCAAACCGCTTTCCACTCCACCTCGACCGACCAAAAATGTTTTAACGCCATCATTTTTAGACGAATAAATCAAATCACCATTTAGCAATCGGGTCTCATATTCCAAAGAAACCACATCACCTTCTTTAATTAGCTCTCCTTCTCCCTGATTTACAATCTGATATCTCAAACCAGTTCCTGTCTGAATCACACTCAACCCATGACGTTCGATATAATCATTTATAAATTCAGCCTCCTGCACCAGCAAATAACGATTTGCTTTTTCCAGAGATTCGTTTATTTCTTTTTCACTAACGTTTTGTTTCTTAACACGTTCATGTTCTATTTCCGTCACATTGTTACATGATAACATCAACAAAACAGACACATACAATAATATATTTATTATATTTTTCATTTCTTTCTACTAATATCTAACAATTCAACCTCAAAAACAAGATTAGAATATGGAGGTACAGGCCCGTTTTCCATATCATCATAAGCCAAATAAAACGGTATGATTATCTTAGACTTAGCACCTTTATCCATTTTAAGCAAGGCTGATTCCAAACCTCTAATCATCTGCCCACTTCCCATCTCTACGATTAAAGGATACGATCTGTCATACGAAGAATCAAACTTCTCTCCATCAAGGAAGCTGCCGACATAGTGAAACGCTACGATATCTCCATTTTGCGGATATTGCCCATTACCTTTTGATAACGGAATATATACGAATCCTAACGAATCAGGATATATATCATATTCATTTTCATTCAAATAAGACATGATTTCATTATCAGCCGCAAGTTTTCTCGTCGTACATGTCTCTATTGAACAAGATAACATAAACGACATAACAAAAACGAATAATATCTTATACAAAAATCTCATTTGGTTAATTCTTCTTTATATTCAGGCAACACCGATTTAAACATTTCTATAGCTTCCTCCAGAGAACAAGTCAACGTTCCACCAGCGGCATTCAGATGCCCACCTCCATTAAAATGTTTTCTCGCCAAATCATTAACAGAAAAATCATCTTTTGAACGGAATGATAGCCTTATACAACCTTGACGTTCTGTAAAGAATACCGACATCTTAATATTAGCCACAGACAAAGGATAATTCACGACGCCTTCAGTATCACCAACTTGATAATCAAACCGTTCCAAATCAGCTTTCGACGCATATATAAGCGCCGTGTTATACTCATTTAAAATAGTCATCCTATCATTGATTAAAAATCCCAACAGCCTTAATCTGTTTTCCGTTGACGTATCGTATATATTTTGATGTATTTTCTTATAATTCACAGATGTTGATGACAATATCTCACCAAAAATTGAGAACGTATTTTTGAATATAGAATGAGAAAACGTTCCTGTATCTGTAATCATTCCCACTATTATATTTGTAGCAATATCATTATCTAAATAAGTCTCAAAGCCCTGATATTTAATCAATTCCGCGACCATTTCCGATGTACTTGATATTTCCGTTTCCGAAAAACAAGCCTCAAACTGAGAACTGTCAGCACCGATATGATGATCTATCAGAATCTTTGGAATCTCATTAAGATGGCATAAGTCATTGTGCATCAATCCAGTTCTAGACGGAGTATTAAAATCCAGATAACAAAACAAATCTGCCTCAGACATAATCTTGACAGCTTCATCCGTATTTTTATCAAAAATTATAACATCCTGAGCAGCAGGCATCCACGAAAGATAATTAGGGAAATCATTCGGAACAATAACTCTTGGCTCTGCGCCTAATTTTTTAGCGAACAAACACAACGCCAATGAAGAACCTAAAGCATCTCCATCTGGATTGACATGAGAAACAATTACTATCTTCTTATATTTGGTTATTAAATTTATTATAGAACTAAAAATCAATTCTTTAGACATTTTTACCGTACATATTGTTGATTAACAAAGATAGTAAAAATAATCATAGAGAATCAAACACATTATTAATTAATGACATTTTTCTGTTAGTGTATATCTCAAATGTACCATCCTCATATACATAAACAATCTGTTTTATGGTTTTAGCAAAATCTTGACATACATTCTTCGTTTCCAATTGCTTCGCTTCCGCCTTGGTTTCATTCAGAATATCAATTGAATAAGCATTAAATTCAGGCTCCATCGGCTGAATTCTCTGAACGTCTTCCGGTTTATAGAATTCTTCTTTAACACCGGATTTAGGTTCACTTACTGTTATAGGTTTTTTACCCAATATAATCCAATCGAAGCTATATTCAGGAAATACATCTTTTAATTTAATCAAAAAATCAAGACTCGGCTTGTTTCTTCCACTTAATAAATGCGACACATTAGATGGCTGTATCTGCATCATCTCCGCAAATTGTGTCGCCGTCAAATTTTTAGCTCTTATGATGTGAGCCAATCTGTCCTTTATCAATTCCATTTTGCCAACCTAAATTAACTATTTACACAAAGATCCATCCTTTACAAAAAATCAATTTTTGAATTCGATTGCGTTTACAAAAGTAAAAAATAAATTATTACAATTGTAATGAAATGCAATTTTATTTTTGTAAATTATATCATAACTTTTTTTTATTTTAATCAACACTCTATTTTAGATATATTAATTTATTCTATTACAGATATTTATATTAATAAAAATTAAAATATTCTCTTTCGTCTAAAATTCATGTATTTTTAAAGCATTTGTTAATATTTTTTAT
>JAZLEO010000040.1:0-12591 GCA_045615285.1 Bacteroidales bacterium | reverse complement strand
GTTTCACTTCACGCTCAGCGAAATCGCGTACTTTCTCACGAAACTCTATTTGTTCTTTTGTCAAATCAAAATTCATATCGATAATTCTATCAAAATATTTTTAACATCTACTTTATCACCTTCATTGACAAAGACTTTAGCCACTTTGGCGGAAGTCATCGCCTTGATGTTATTCTCCATTTTCATCGCCTCAACAACGCATAAAACGTCGCCTTCTTGCACATTGTCGCCTTCTTGCACATTTACCTTGATGACTTTTCCTGGCATAGGAGAATAATATGCCATGTCATTGTTTTTTATGTCGTTACATGAATAATCTCTCGAGTCGTTCAGTTCGTCGTTGCGACGGCAGATGAAATCCAATCCTTTAAGATGGACGCAATATTGGTTGTCTGTCGTCTCCGACACAAAAACAGATTCCATCATTCCGTTGATGATAACCTTGTTGATGTCGCCGCCATTCTGCGATAACAAGACTTCGTAAGGTTGTCCATTAATGATACAATTCAACGACTTACGATTGATACGTTCAATTTGTACATGACACAAGGTCTGTTGTCTGTCGTCCGTCGTATGTTGTCCTGAAACAACGACGTCAATATTCATGTCATATCTCCAATATCCGATTTCTTCCCATACATTGTCGATTTCTTTGTTTTCGAGATACGACTTGTTGAAATCGTAGAAAAGGAAAAGAGCGACGACATCTTCTTTCTTGATCTCGTCACGCATCATCTGCATGGAGTCGATAAGTCTTTTCTGATGTTTTTCGCAGTAGGAAGTGTCGATGTTGTTGTTTATGAAATCTTCATTGTCAATGATACTTTGAAGGTATGGGATATTGGTTTTATATGTTTGGACTATATAGTCTTTGAGTGCGTTTCTTGTTATCTCTATCGCGGCTTCTCTTGTTTTGCCATGACAGATGAGTTTGCTTATCATCGGGTCGTAGCTGTCGGAGATGAATGTTGGTCTGTCGATGCTGCTGTCGATTCTTACGCCGCGCATTTTAGGTTCGTGGTATAGGGTGAGTTGTGCCGGTGCTGGCATGAAGTCGTTTTCTGGGTCTTCGGCGTAGATTCTGCATTCGATGGCATGGCCGTTCGCTGTTATGGAATCTTGTGTGTAGCCCATGACTTTTCCTCTAGCTATGCGGATTTGCTCTTCCACTATGTCGATGCCTGTTCTTTGTTCAGTGACAGGATGTTCCACTTGGATTCGCGTATTCATTTCCAGGAAATAGAAGTTTTGATTCTCATCGACGATGAATTCTACCGTTCCTGCGTTTTTATAATTCATCTTTTTGCATATCGACACTGCGGTCTCGCAGATGGCCTGACGTTTTTCTTCTGTCAATGTCGGTGATGGAGATTCTTCTATTATTTTTTGGTATCTGCGTTGTACCGAGCACTCGCGTTCGTGGAGATGTATCACATTACCGTGATGGTCGGCGAGTACTTGCACCTCTATATGGCGAGGATTTTTTATATATTGTTCTAAGAATATCTGTCCGTTGCCGAAATATCGTTCTGCTTCGCGTGAAGCTTGCTCTAATGATGAACGCAGCTGTTGTACGTTTTCCACGATGTGCATTCCCTTGCCGCCGCCGCCTGCTGAGGCTTTGATAAGAACGGGATACGGCAAGGCGGCGGCTTGAGCCTCTATTTCTTCAACGCTGCCTACCAATCCCCAAACGACAGGTATTTCATTCTCTATGGCGAACTTTCTCGCACTTATCTTATCGCCCATCAAACGCATTGAATCGGCATCAGGTCCGATAAAAATCAGGTTGTTAGCCGCACACGCTTCGGCGAAATCAGCGTTCTCCGACAAAAAACCGTAGCCTGGATGAATGGCGTCGGCTCCAGCGTCTAAGGCTGAATCTATGATTTTCTGTACGTTGAGATATGTGTCCTTGATACTTCCGCTTCCGAGAGGTCGGGCTTCATCTGCATGACGACAATGTAATGAATCGATGTCGTTGTCAGCGTAAATGGCGACAGACGAGATACCTAGTTTCTTTAAGGTATCAATGATACGAACCGCAATCTCGCCTCTGTTCGCGACTAATATCTTATGTATTTTCTTTGAAGGCATAATATGGACACAAAGGTAATAAAAAACTTTGAACTTTCAACTCGAAATTGAGAAAAAAACTAAGGCTTTTGAACTTTGAGCCTTAGTTCAAAAGCCTTAGCTTTTAGTTATTAGTTCAATCTTCCAAAAACCTCTTCATCCTCTCTTGCGCATCGTTCGACATTCTTTCCTGCGCTATCATCGTTGCCGTGATTTGAAAAATCTCGTCGTACGGATTGTTTCTTCCTACAACGTTTCTAATCAGATGTTTGCAGTCTTTTATCGCATTTGGCGAGGCTTGCAGAAAATTATCGATATAAAAATCAAGTCTGCGGTTTATCTCGTCAATGTCGCCGATATAGTTGACGAGTTTGTAGTCAAGTGCTTCTTGCGCGGAGAATTTTCTTCCTGAGAGCATTAGGTCGCGGGCTGGCATCTCGCCGCATCTCGCGATGACGAAAGGCGAAATAGTCGCTGGAGTGATGCCCAGCTTGACTTCGCTGAAAGCAAATGTGGTGTCTTTCTCCGCGAGGACAATATCAGACGCTGCCATGATTCCGTTGCCGCCTCCGACGACAGCGCCGTGTACCAACGTTATCACAGGCGTGTCGCAGAAATATATCTTCTGAAATAATTTTGAAAGCCGCTTGGCATCTTCCAGATTTTCATTGTATCCGTACGATGCCGTGTCTTTCATGTAGTTGATGTCGGCGCCGGCGCAGAACGACTTGCCGTTACCGCATATCTCTATCACTCTGATGTCGTCGCGGCAGTCGAGCCAATCTACCGCTTCGGTGAGCTCTTTTATCATCTGGGCGTTCATCGCATTGCGAACCTCAGGACGGTTCAGCGCAATACGTGCCACGTTCTTTTCTATTCCTATCTGTAATGTCTTGAAATCCATTTTTTCAATTCATAATTCATAATTCATAATGCATAATTGTGAATTGTACATTGTGAATCGTGCATTGATATTACATTCTAAACACTCCGAACTGCAATGGCGGGAACGGCTGGTTCAGCGAGGCGGCTATTCCCATCGCCAGCATTTTCCTCGTATCGACAGGGTCGATGATGCCGTCATCCCAAAGGCGTGCAGTGCTGTAGAACGCTGAGCCTTCATAGTCGTATTTGGCGAGGATGTCTGACTTTATTTTCGCTAGTTCTTCTTTTGAAATCTCTTGTCCTCTATATTTGTATTGTTCTTCTTTCACTGTCGAGAGTACGCCTGCTGCTTGCTCGCCGCCCATGACGGAGATTTTTGCGTTAGGCCACATGAAGAGCAGCCTCGGACTATAGGCGCGTCCTGCCATGCCGTAGTTGCCTGCTCCGAACGAACCGCCGAAAATGACGGTGAACTTAGGAACGTTGGCGTTGCTGACGGCGTGAACCATCTTGGCTCCGTCTTTGGCGATGCCGCCGCATTCGTATTGCTTCCCGACCATGAATCCGGTGACATTCTGCAAGAAAACGAGCGGTATGTTACGCTGGCAACATAACTCGATAAAGTGTGTCGCCTTGAGCGCCGACTCGGAGAAAAGTACGCCGTAGTTGGCTATGATTCCGACAGGAAATCCCATGATATGTGCGAAGCCGCAGACTATAGTGGTGGCGTAACGAGCCTTGAATTCTTGAAAACGACTGCCGTCAACGATGCGGGCGATGACTTCCCTCGGATCGACGAGCTGCCTGAGATCGATAGGAGCGATGCCGTAAAGTTCTTCCGGGTCGTACAAAGGTGCTTCTATCGGAAGTATATCGAGATGTTGTTTCTCTCTTTTTTCTAAAGTCTTGAAGATGTTGCGGCAGATCTGCATGGCGTGGCTGTCGTTTTCTGCCAGATGATCTGCTACACCAGATACCGACGTGTGCATCTCTGCGCCGCCGAGTTCTTCGGCAGTGACAATCTCACCGGTAGCGGCTTTCACTAAAGGTGGCCCGGCGAGATAAATGGTTCCTTGGTTCCTGACGATGATAGTCTCGTCGCTCATCGCCGGGACGTAAGCTCCGCCTGCGGTGCACATTCCCATCACTATGGCGATCTGCGGTATTCCCATCGCCGACATTCGGGCTTGATTGTAGAAAAATCTGCCGAAATGATCTCTGTCGGGAAAGACTGTGTCTTGTTCCGGAAGGAAGGCTCCGCCGCTGTCAACCATATAGACGCAAGGAAGCTTGTTCTCCATCGCTATTTCTTGCGCACGAAGATGCTTCTTTACTGTGTATTGCATGTAGGTTCCGCCTTTGACGGTGGCGTCGTTGGCTACGATAATGGCTTCTCTTCCTTGTATGATACCGATTCCGGTAACGATTCCGGCTGAAGGAAAGTCGTTGTTATAAGTGTCGTAAGCCGCCATCGGTGACAGCTCCAGAAAAGGAGTGTTCTTGTCGATGAGCTGATCGATGCGTTCGCGGGCGAGGAGCTTGTGACGTTTCTTGTGTTTCTCAATGGCTGCGGTGCCGCCGCCTTGCATACTCAACGCCATGCCTTCACGATAACGGACCATCAAATCAAGATAGGCTTTCTTGTTATCTTGAAATTCCTGACTGTTAGGATTTATCTGTGACTTTAACGTTTGCAAAATATTGTGATTTTATTTTCGCAAAGATAAAAAAAGACTACGGACTACGGACTACGGACTACAGATTTTTTTTATCTCAGAAATTTGATTTTTTTGAAGTCCTGAAGTGATGAGCCTTAAATCATTAATTGTCTCTGTAATCTTTTTTCTTGGAGAGTTTCAGATCTTGGAGAGCTGCTGCTTTGACATTGATGGTAAAATTCCAGCTTTTGTATGTTCCGAGCGGAATCCAGTTGAATCGCATCTCCCAGCAGTGCAGGTCTCTGTAGATCGTAAATGACGTGTAAGACAATTTCTTGAGCTCAAAGTCCCAGCCTGTTTGCACCGATACTTTCCACTTAGGCGAAAGGTTGACGTTGCCGTTTACGCCGAGCGTCTGTATGACTTTGCGGTTGTCTTGTAGTATATATTTAATGTATGAGAAGTTGTTCGACAGTGTCAGGTTATAACTCAGCGACAAAGCCCATTGTGTTGACCAATCGACATAATCTTCTGGATGCGACCTGATGTCGTGCATCTCTTCTTCCGAAGCCAAAGGCGACGAATCAAACTGTTTCGTGGCGGAGTTCTTTGTACCGCTGTTCTTCTTGAAAGTGTCGTTGTTGAGAGAATAGCTGAGGCTGAAGTTCCATGCTACGCTGTTCTTCCTGAATAATCTGTCGTTGACGTTCCATTCAAATTGATTCAGCTGTTTTCTTCCCGTGGAATCCAAAATATATGGATCCCAGATACTGGAATATCTTACAGACAAATTCTTAAACAAAGTGGTTCGTCCGTTGACCGACAGATACGAGAAATTCAGTGAGTCTTTCGCGATGTCGTAACTTCCGCTAAATGATAAATCTTCAATGATTTTAACTTTTTTAAGTCCGGTGATCGTGTCTTTTTTCGACGGCACTTTTATCTCCAGATTATTTGCGAAGCTATAGTTGATGCGTCCGGCTTCACCCGATGGCGGCGTGCCGTAAATATTGCCTTGGAACATAGAATAAAGTTGCTCTATGCCGTTGACGTCGTAATATGTTCCGTAATAATTCCAGAAATCTTTGGAAAAATCGGGATTGTAGGATATTCCTATCGAAGGTGTGAAGACGTGGCGTATCGCCCTGACCGGACCTTTCTTGAAATTGACTTGCCCGTAGAGTTTCGTTGTCAAAGTACTTGAAACGTCGAAACTGAACACGTTCCTGAATTGGTTTATGGTGTCGGTTCTGACATAACCGCCGTTTGGCATCGTCTCGTCGTCAATCCATTGCTTCTCGAAATATCTGAAATACATTCTGTCCAGGAAATTCGCCGATGTTGTCCAAGTAATGTATTTGAACAGTTTCACAGGCATGCTGATTGGCACTCTGTGTTGGATTCCGTTTTGCAGATTGTTGAGCCAATTAGGTTGGAAATATAGGCTGTCTGCCATGCTGACATAGTTTTTGGCATTAGCTGTGTAGCTGATATACAAGTCCTTATACCATCTTTTTTTCGCCTGGTTGCCGACGTTTTTAAAAGGATATATGCGGTTCATGGTGAATGTCACTTCCGGTAAAGTCACCGTCATAATATGAGTGAGTGTGTTCTGACTATGGCTGGCGTTGGCGGTGAAATTGAACAGGCTGCCAATGCTGGTCTGATATGCGATACTCGATTGGAAGGTGTTACTGAGATATTCGTTTGAAGAAATCGCGTTGTATTTGTTGTAGTTGGAACTCACGATATAGACATCGGCGGAGAACGATGATTTAGGTCTCGCTTTCGGGTCTTGCTTATGAACCCAGCGTACTTTGAAGTCGGTGCTTTCGTTGTAGTCGGCCGATCCTTTAGAACCGATTTTATTTACTGCGTAACTTCCTGTGAAAGAGCCGTTATAAGCGTAACGTTTGTTATATCGTAAGGTCGGTTTCAACGCCCAGCTGCCTCGTGTGTAAATGTCACCGACGAGTTGTAAGTCCATGTTTTCGTTTATGCCCCAGTAGAAACCTCCGTTTTCAAAATAGAATCCTCGGTTCGCCGATTCTCCCCACGAAGGAACGAGAATGCCGTTGCGCTGACCCTTTGAATTAGGGAAGATGCCGAATGGTACGCCGATAGGAAGCGGTGTTTCTTCTAACTTGAAATATGCTGGGCCAGTCACGATTTTGTCGTTTGGAATGACTTTAGCCTTGCCGAAATGGAATTCATAATGAGGATGTTCCGGATTGCTGCATGTGGTATAAGAACCTGACTTTATGTTAATGGTGTTGTCGTCCATTTTCTTGATTCTCGAACCGTGAATATATCCCATCGCGTCTTCGGTGAAGACTTTTGTAATGATACCTTTCTTCGTATCAAAATTAAATGTCATTGTCTCGGAATTATATTTCTGCTCGCCTTCGAGAAAGACAGGCGTTCCGTATAATTTGCCTGTCGAGTCGGTGAGACCTTTAGCGAAGACGGTGCGTTTCTCAAAGTCGAATTCTATGAAAGCTGCCTCGATGGTGATGTCTTCATAAACGACTTTGGCGTCGCCGTAATAGTAAATCTTATTGTTGTTGAAATCCTGGATCGTGGAATCGTTGCATGAGCGCTCTATCTTATCGTCGATGAAAGCCTTTGTTGAAGAAGTCTGCTGTTTATCGGCCGTCGTCTGTTGGCTCTCCTCGCTTGCAGGCGGCTGATTGATGCTAACCCGTGACAGACTGTCGGCTGCCGTGAATATTGTGTCGGCAACGATAATGGAATCAGATTGTAAACTGTCGGCTGTAGCCTTTTGACAAGTGTCAATCAATATAGTATCAACAGACACAGTATCAATGAGTTCATTTGCTTCACTAGTTACTTTTAAGGTCTTGCAACCCGACAGCATCAAAGCGAAGAAAAAGAAAAAAACAATAAAATATCTATATATCCTACTCCTCAACAATTTATTTTTTATTTTTGTAAAAAAATTATCTGCAAATATACGTTTCTTATGTTTAAGTTGCGAGCAAATAATGAAAAACTATTCATTTTATTTTTTCTTTTTTCGATTTTGAATCTCGCTTTTCCGTATGAGGTTCATGCTCAGAAAGGAGAGAAGATAAAAAGTGTCGTCATTGATGCTGGTCACGGTGGTAAGGATCCAGGTGCTATCGGTAAGAAATCCAAGGAGAAAGATATTACTTTGAGCATCGCTAAGAAAACCGGCGACTACATAAAACAGCATTGCCCTGATGTAAATGTGATATATACGCGCAGCAGCGATGTCTCGGTCTCTCTCCTCAGAAGAGCGCAGATCGCCAATGAAAAAAACGCTGACTTGTTTATTTCCATACATTGCAACGCGAACGCTTCGACGCAGCCATACGGCGTGGAGACTTTCGTGATGGGTGAACATAGAAACGCTGCCAACCTCGAAGTGGCTAAACTTGAAAACGCGTCAATACTTTATGAAGATAACGCCGAAGAGGATTACGGTAACTTCAACCCTAATAGTCCCGAAGCTTACATCATGCTCAACTTCTTCCAAAGCGAGTATAAAAACGCTTCTTTGAATTTGGCGGAACTTATTCAGAATCAACTTGTAAAAAGGGTCGGTAGAAAAGATAGAGGCGTGCAACAAGCCGGTTTCCTCGTCCTTTATAAAACAGCTATGCCGTCGGTGCTGGTGGAAATAGGATTCCTCTCTAATCCTGCGGAAGAGAATTTCTTGTGCTCCAGCGATGGACAGACTTACATCGCATCGGCTTTATTCCGAGCTTTCCGCGACTATAAAACCGCTTACGAAAAAGAAAATGCGACGGAAGGACCTTCCTACGAAAACATTAGCGACAATAAAAATGTTGATTCCGACAAAGTGGTCTATAAAGTTCAAATCGAGAGCAGAAACAGAAAGGTAAATGACGCGACTCAACATTATAAAAATTTGAAAAACGTTGATTATTACGAACATAACGGACAATATAAATATACTGCCGGTAAATTTTATTCAAAGGCTGAAGCCGACGAATATTGTAAGAAAGTCAAGACTCTGGGATATTCCAGCGCTTTTGTCGTGAGTTTTAAAAACGGAAAAAGGTTGTAATTTTTAAACATAATAAAATGAAAGATAAAACAAAATCCATACTGATTGCAGTATCGTTTATCGTGGCAATGGTTTTATTTGTATGGGGATTTAACTTTTTGAAAGGCAAATCGTTACTTAAAAATCAATTCAATTTTTACGCTATATACGACAATTCCAAAGGCTTGCTTCCGGGCGATCTCGTCACCATAAACGGAATGCAGGTCGGAACAGTGAGTTCGTTGGAGTTCCATCCGAGACAGGACGGCTCTATCATAGTGGATTTCACCATAAACAAAGAACTGGATATTCCGGCTAACAGCGTCGTGAAACTTGCTTCAAGTCTGATGGGCTCCGTCAGCCTGAACCTGATTCTGGGCGACTCGCAGGAACTGGCGCAAAACGGCGACACTTTGATGTCGGAATTGGATAACGGAACGATGGAGATGATAAGCGAGACGATAATTCCTCTTAAAAATAATCTGGAAACATTGTTAAATTCTCTTAACACTTTGACGTTAAATCTTAACGATTTGTTAAGTCAGGAACTTAAAACCAACATCAATAACGGAGTGAGCAGCTTCGCATCTTCGATGAATAATATAGAGATAATATCTTCTGATTTGCAGCAACTTGTTGACAGTAAGGACGGTAAACTTACTATGGTCGTTAATAATCTGGAAACGATAACGGATAATTTTGGTGTCGTCAGCGATTCTTTGAAGAAAATAGATTATAACAGTTTGGTTTTGTCGCTGGAAAATTGCTTAACGGAATTTAACACTTTGATTCAAGGTATAAATAATGGTGAAGGCAGCGCCGGACTTCTGGTCAAAAACGATACATTATATAATAATGTGAACGAGGCTGTCGCAACATTGCAGTCGCTTCTTGAAGAAATAAAAGCGAATCCTAAGAAGATAAAGCTAAGTGTGTTTTAAGGACAAAGTCAACTGACAAGGTCGATTATGAAGAAAATCAGCTATATATTTTTGATATTGTTTTTGGTTTTGACGGAAGTCGTTGAGGCTCAGAAGAAAACAACGACGATTCGTATCCTGAACGCCGACAGAGCCGATTATGACGAACGCCTCGGTAAGGATGTGCAGCGACTCATAGGTAATGTGGTGATGCGTCAGGATTCGACTTATTTTTACAGCGACAGCGCTTATTATAACGAAAAAACAAAATTCTTCGATGGCTTCGGTAATGTTCATATCAAAGTCAATGATAGTACGGATATTTATAGTAAGTTGTTGAAATACAATGGTGAGACTAAATTTGCGGAGCTTTTTCACGATGTGCTTCTGAAAGATGACTCTACGGTTCTAAAAACGCAGTACATGACTTACGACAGGGTGAAACATCTCGCCACTTATCCGAATAAAGGTACGATAACTCGTAACGACAAGAAACTCGTAAGCAAAAAAGGTTATTATCGCGACGACATAAAAGTCGTTTATTTCCGAAAAGACGTGGTTGGAACGATGCCTGATTATAAGATAGTCTCCGACACTTTGGTCTATGACACTGGCGATGAGATGATGTATTTCCATGGGCCGACAACGATTTATAACAAGGAGAATACTTTGTTCGGAAATTACGGCTGGTACGACACGGAGGCTGAGCTCGCATACCTCGACAGACGCGCTACCTTGAAAAATAAGGAGCAGTCGATGACGGCGGATACCATGTATTATGATAAGAAAACGGGCTACGCTAAGGCGCTCAGCGACGTGGTTTTAGAAGATACTACTTATAAGGCCGTCGTTAAAGGCGAATTCGCGGAAATGTGGCGTAATCTTGGTAAATGCATGATGACCAATAATTTAAGAGGTTGTTATTATGAGGAAATAGATACTCTTTTCGCAAAAGCCGATACGATTTATGTTTATTTTGATACTCTTAGCAACGACATTCAGCGCATCAAGGCTTTTAATAATGTGCGCTTTTTCAGAAACGACATTCAAGGTAAATGTGATTCGCTGCATTATGTCGTGGCCGACTCGATGGTCTATATGAGACACGAACCTGTTATCTGGGCTGAAAACTCGCAGATGAGCGGCGATTCGATAAACATAAAAATCATGGAACAGGCTATAGAAAATCTCTTGATGTATCCGAACGCCTTTGTCATTCAAGAGGATTCGATAAGAGGATTCAATCAGGTTAAAGGAAAACAAATTACGACTTATTTTAATGATAATGTTATAGACCGTATGTTTAACGAAGGTAATGCCGAGACTGTATATTGGTTGCGTGATGATGACGGCAGCTTGATTGGAATCAATTTCTCGCAGTCGGCACAGATGGATATTAAGATTAAGAACAACCAAATCTCCAACATAAAATATTACAAAAATATCAAGGAGACCTTGTATCCGGAAGATCAGCTGAAAGATAACATGGAATATCTGAAAGGATTTTTGTGGCAGGACGATGTCAGGCCGGAGAGAGAGGAATTTTAAAGGTTGGAGCAATAAAAAAGCTCAGAATCGCGATTCTGAGCTTTTTTGTTTTTGGATGTTTCTTGAAAATCAGCTTGCTACTTCGCAATAGATTTTATGATCGCGGAGCATGTTCATTATTGTGGTGAGCTGATTCTTATCTTGAAGATTCATTCTTATTGTGATCATTGTCTTTCCGACTTCCACGTTGCTTGATGAGCGTTCGTGGTTGATGTCGTTGATATTGACTTTCAGGCCGTCCAAGATGGCGAGTATTCTCTTGAGCTCTCCGGATTGGTCAGGGACGATTACTCTGATGGTAGCTCTGAGGCCTTCTTCCACCATTCCTTTTTCGATGATTTGTTCGAGGATTTGCATGTTGATGTTACCGCCGCTGACGACAGGAACGACATTCATTCCCTTGAGGTTAGCCTTGTTGTAGAGAGCAGCTGCCACAGAAGTGACGCCTGCTGGTTCGGCCAAAATCTTCGCTCTTTGTAATAAGAGATATGCTGTATGTGCGATTTCGGTATCTGTAACGCTGACAACGTCGTCAACGTATTTTTGGATTATGTCGAATGTGAGAGAACCTGGAGTCTTTACTGCGATACCATCGGCTATTGTCGATACTGTAGGTAAAGAAACGATTTCGTTGGCTTGTCGCGACGCTACCATAGAAGCAGCGCCTGCTGCGTTAACACCGATGACTTTGATTTTAGGGTTCATTTCCTTTATCGCCATTGCGATGCCTGCTACGAGACCGCCGCCACCGATAGGAACGATGACAGCGTCAACATTTGACTGTTGCTCAAGAATTTCCAAACCTATAGTGCCCTGACCAGCGATGATCAAAGGGTCGTTGAAAGGATGGATATATGTTGCGTTGTGTTCTTTGATATATTCTTGTGAAGCTATGGCTGCATCGTCGAAAGAGTCGCCGGCGAGTACCACGTTAGCGCCGTAGCCTTTTGTGGCCAAAACTTTCAAAGGAGGTGTGAAGATAGGCATGAAGATGGTGCTTTGCATTCCGAGCTTAGTTGCTGAGAAAGCGACACCTTGAGCATGGTTGCCTGCAGAAGCTGCCACGACACCCTTGGCTCTCTCTTCAGGTGATAAATTGGCCAGTTTGTTATAAGCGCCTCTCACCTTGAAGGCTCCGGTCGTCTGCATGTTCTCCAATTTCAAGAAGATATTGGCGTCAGACATTTGTGAAAATGATTTCGAGTGGATGATAGACGTTTGTTTGGCAACGCCTTTCAATGTGTTGCGTGCTGCAACGATGTCGGAGAATTTTAAGATTGAAGAATCCATGACAATTTCCAAATTTAATTAATTATAAGTCTTCAAAAAAAAAGCTAACGACCTTACTTTAGTCATTAGCTTTCAGCCAATTTTGTGGAGCATATGAGAATCGAACTCATGACCTCTTGACTGCCAGTCAAACGCTCTAGCCAACTGAGCTAATGCCCCA
>JAZLEO010000039.1:0-7884 GCA_045615285.1 Bacteroidales bacterium | reverse complement strand
GCATCAGGCATATACATCATATCCATGAAAGTTCCTTTCTCGATAGGACATAAGAATTTCTCTCCTTTGACAGCAGCGTAGTAAATCTCCACTGCGTAGTCTGTCGTTCCGCCGCCTGGTAATGTGAGGTTTGAAATCAAGCCTGGGAAACGAACGGAACGTGTGTCAACGCCGTAACGTCTGAAATAATAATCGCTTAACATCTCGCCTGTAACCTTTGTGATGCCGTAGATCGTCGTTGGACGTTGGATAGTGTCTTGTGGCGTCTGGTCTTTCGGTGTGTTAGGGCCGAAAGCTCCGATTGAAGATGGAGTGAAGAGCGCACAGTTGAACACGCGGGCGATTTCCAAACAGTTGATCAGACTTCCGATACCTACATTCCATCCTAACATCGGATTCAACTCAGCTGTGGCTGAGAGAATAGCAGCGAGGTTGTAGATAGTGTCGATATTGTATTTCTTAACGACTTCAATGATTTGTACGATGCTTGTCGAGTCGATTCTTTCAAAAGGACCATTCTCAACGATTTCGCCTGTGAGCTGGCGTAAGTCGCTGGCCACTACATTTTCATTGCCATATATGCCGCGGAGTTTTTTTACTAACTCCGATCCGATCTGACCGCCGGAACCTATGATTAATATCTTTTTCATGTTATTTTCTTTTAAGTTAATGATTATTTAATAACTCCTAATTCTTGACCGATTTTTACGAAAGCGTTGATGCACTTGTCGAGATGTTCTTTTTCGTGAGCGGCAGAGATCTGCACTCTGATGCGAGCTTGCCCTTTTGGAACGACAGGGTAGTAGAAACCAGTCACGAAGATGCCTTCGTCTTGCATACGGGCCGCAAATTTCTGTGAGAGAGGAGCATCGTATAACATCACGGCGCATATAGCCGACTCTGATGGCTTGCAGTCGAAGCCTTTGGCTGTCATTTCTCTGATGAAATATTCGGTGTTGGCGTGTAACTTATCTTGAAGTTCATTAGTCTCACTCATCATCTCGAACATACGGATGCCAGCTGCTACCAAACTAGGTGTCATTGAGTTAGAGAAAAGATAAGGACGTGAGCGCTGACGTAACATATCGATGATTTCTTTCTTTCCTGTGGTGAATCCGCCCATGCCGCCACCGAAAGCTTTGCCGAGTGTACCTGTCAAAATTTCGATTTCGCCTCTCAAGTTGAAACGTTCTGTCACGCCACGACCTGTCACGCCTACAACTCCGGCAGAGTGACTTTCATCAACCATGACCATGGCATCGTATTTTTGCGCGAGTTCATGAATTTTATCGAGAGGGCAGACGTTACCGTCCATCGAGAATACGCCATCTGTGACGATTAATTTGAAACGGCAGTCCTTGGCTGCTTGAAGCTGAGCTTCGAGGTCGGCCATATCGGCGTTGGCATAACGGAAACGTTGAGCCTTGCAGAGACGTACGCCGTCGATGATGGAGGCGTGGTTTAAAGCATCGGAGATGATGGCGTCCTCAGCGCCTAACAATGGCTCGAAAACTCCGCCGTTAGCATCGAAACATGCTGCATATAAAATAGTGTCTTCTGTTCCGAAAAACTCAGAAATCTTGGCTTCTAATTCTTTGTGTAAATCCTGGCAGCCGCAGATGAAACGTACTGAAGCCATGCCGAAACCTCGTGTGTCAAGACCTTTCTTGGCGGCTTCAATAAGTTCTGGATTATTGGCTAAACCGAGATAGTTATTAGCACAGAAATTCAAGCATTTCTTGCCTTTTACAACGATTTCCGCACCCTGGGCGCTTTCGATAATACGTTCGTTCTTATATAAACCATCAGCTTCAATCTGAGCTAATTCCTTCTGTAAATATTCCTGAAATTTATTGTACATAATGTTACATGTTAAAAGTTCTTACTAGAGTTTTATTAAACAACACAAATATAATAAAAGTCTAAAAACGAATGACGAAAGACGAAAGATTTTTTTTAATTAGGAATTAGGATTGAAATCTCAAAAGTTCTGATATTATAAAATTATATTTTAAAAACACAAAGACTAGTTGCCTTAAAAAAAATAGGGACGGTCACCGTCCCTAAATTCTTAATTCTCAATTCTTGATGCTTAATTCTTAATTACTCTCTTAATGATGTTTCCTTTTTCTGTAACAATATTCACAAAATAAACACCGCTAGTTAAATCTGTTACATCAACAGACAATGACTGTTGACCGTCGTTTGTTGTCTGTTGACCTACGAGAACGCCAGTGATGCTGTAAATCGAAACTCCTTCAACATCGAATTCTGTTTCAATGTAGAGAACATCATTGACAGGATTAGGATAGATGTTGGTTGTAGCAGTCAATTCTTCTATTGCGACAGTTGGATCTTCTGGAACTTCTGGTAATTCTATATTTACAAGGCTATAGTTATAAGTCTGAACCAGCTGATTTGTCTTTGTGATTTCACCTGTTTCAGGATTTTCGCTGCAGTCGTAAGAAATGATTTCTGTGATGAGGTTTGTGTATGCAGGTTTAATTTCGTGTGGATAAGTGAATATGCGTGCGTTTTCAACAGAGATAGTCAAATCGTAATGATATTCAGCGCCTTTGCTTAAAGTCTTTTCGCCGTCATATAATGAATATTGTGTGGCTGAGATACAGTTGCCGTTTTCATCGTATGCATATTCTATTTCATATTCCGACACGAAGCCAGGAGTTTCTGCCCAATCGTCATAGTAAGTCTTGACTTCTTTGACAAGTTTTCCGTTTTCGTATGTGTAAAAGAATTCTGCTGTCGCAGAAGCTACTTTTGTCACATTGCCGTCAGCATCGCGTGTAAAGATGTATTCTAAAACTGTAGGACTCCAGTCTGGCATTTCAGCTTCCCAATCGTAATAAGCAGTCTCTTTATATGACGAAAGAAAGCCGTCTGTATAAGTATATTCAAAAATATCAGTATAGTTACTTGGTATTAAATTGCCATTGGCGTCGCGCCATTTGTATTCGCTGCCAGCAATCATTCCGTTTTTATCGTATTTGAGAACTGTTACATAGACTCCATAACCATGATCTTCTCCTTTTATAACTTGAATGACTTTATCTGAAGTCTCTGATTCATAGACATAATCTAACTTGTCCCAGTCATTTGTGTGTTCTATACTTTCTAAACGATAAACTTCAACGGAATTATCATTATTTTGAGCCCTCAAAGTTCCAAACGCAACAGACAAGCACATTACTGTTAATAGTAAAAACTTTTTCATAATGTTAAATTTAAGTTAGTAATTTTATTATTTACATTAGTTCTACAAAACTAAAACAAAAAAATAAATAATGCAATGATGTGACGAGATTTTTTTGGTTGTTAATGTGTCCATATCACTTCTGAAATTGAATCAACAATATCAGTCAATGGTCAAAAAAATAACTTCCATTTAATACCTTTTTTAAAAGAAATAATCGTACCTTTGCACTTATAGAAAATTTTAAACGATTATGGAAAATAACCTTTTTATATACAATAGCTTAACTCGTTCTAAAGAGTTGTTCAAGCCTCTCAACGCTCCTCATGTAGGAATGTATGTATGTGGTCCAACCGTCTATGGCGACGCTCACCTTGGTCACGCTCGCCCGGCAATTACTTTCGACCTCGTGTTCCGTTATCTCAAACATCTCGGATATAAAGTGCGTTACGTTCGTAACATCACCGACGTAGGTCACCTCGAACATGACGCTGACGAAGGCGAAGATAAAATCGCAAAGAAAGCTCGTCTTGAGAATCTTGAACCAATGGAAGTTGCACAGTACTATAAAGATAGATACCATGTAAGCATGGACAAACTCAACGTCTTGCGTCCTTCTATCGAACCTCACGCTTCTGGCCATATCATCGAACAAATCGAGATGATCCAGAAAATCCTCGACGCAGGTTATGCTTACGAATCAAACGGTTCTGTCTATTTCGACATAGAAAAATATAATAAGGACTTTCGTTATGGCATCCTTTCTGGACGTAATGTCGAGGAAATGCTTAATAATACTCGCGAACTCGCTGGCCAACTCGAGAAGAGAAACGGCGCTGACTTCGCATTGTGGAAGAAAGCCGAACCTAAACATATCATGCGCTGGAACTCACCTTGGGGCGAAGGCTTCCCAGGATGGCACGCTGAATGTTCTGCTATGAGCTGCAAATATCTAGGCGAACAATTCGATATACACGGCGGCGGAATGGACTTGCTTTTCCCTCATCACGAATCTGAAATCGCTCAGTCAATGGCTTTCAACGGCGGTAAACAGCCTGTCAAATATTGGATGCATAACAATATGATTACCTTAAACGGTCAGAAAATGGGTAAGTCGCTAGGTAATGCGATGTCGCTCGAAGACTTCTTCGCAGGCAACCATCCGCTTTTGGAACGTCCTTATCCACCAATGACTATACGCTTTTTCGTGCTTCAGGCTCAATATCGTAGCACTGTCGATTTCTCTAACGAAGCACTTCAAGCTGCTGAAAAAGGTTACAAACGTCTTATGGAGGCTGCAAAACTCGTTAACAGTCTCGTCGCGACAGAAGGAGACGATGATTTAGGCGTACAAAAAATCATGGACGCTTGCTACGAAGCAATGAACGACGACTTCAACAGTCCTATCGTAATCGCTAACTTGTTCGAAGCAGTGAGAATCGTCAACTCAGTGAAAGACGGTCACGCTAAGATTAATGCGCAAGAATTAGAAACATTAAAACAATTGTTCCAATCATTCGTATTTGACATCTTAGGATTGTTAGATACAGAAGCAGGCGGTGACGACGGCTTGGTTGATGGCTTGATGGAGACAATCATTGACATCAGAAAAGAAGCTCGCACTAAGAAAGACTGGGCAACCAGCGACATCATCCGCGACAAACTCGCCGCTCTTGACATCGTTTTAAAAGACGGTAAAGAAGGAACGACTTGGAGTAAGAAGTAAATCATAATTCATAATGCATAATTAAGGGATGGTGTTAGAAAACATCGTCCCTTTAATTTTTTAAATGAATAATTTTTATAACTTGCCGTTATCGGCAAAAAAATGATTATTTTTGCAGATGAAATGAAATTAAAACTTGCCGATATGAAATATATCTCTGTCAGTGATTTTGCGAAGAAGTTTGAAATCTCAGAGCGTACGGCGCGAAATTATTGTGCGCTCGGAAAGATTGAAGGTGCTTTTCTTGTTGGGAAAACATGGAATATTCCGGAAGAGAGTGATTTGCCACAAAGAAAAAAGCGAGCTTCTAAACAGATGCCTTTGCTCATTATCCTTCGCGAGCAGAAGGAAATGAAACTTAAAGGAGGAATCTATCATAGAACACAGATTGACCTTACTTATAACTCCAATCACATTGAAGGCAGCCGTCTGACTCACGATCAGACTCGTCATATTTTTGAAACGAATACCATAGGCATTGAAGGGAGCGAAAGTGTCAGAGTTGACGACATCATAGAAACAACAAATCATTTTCGTTGTGTTGATTTGATAATAGAAAGAGCTGAAGATAGCTTGTCTGTGAATCTTATCAAAGAGTTGCATGCAACACTCAAATCAGGAACATCTGATAGTAGAAAAGATTGGTTTGCTGTCGGTGAATATAAACGTCTTCCTAATGAAGTTGGAGGAAATGCTACGACACTTCCAGAGAATGTCGATAAAGAAATGAAGTTGTTGTTACGAGAATACAATTTAAAGAAGAAAAAAACTTTTGACGATATTCTCGATTTACATCAAAGATTTGAAACGATACATCCTTTTCAAGATGGCAATGGCAGGGTGGGGCGACTTTTGATGTTTAAGGAATGTCTTGCCAACGGAATAGTTCCATTTATCATTACTGAAGAGTTGAAGCTTTTTTATTACAGAGGTTTACAACAATGGCCAACTGTCAGAGAATATTTGCGTGACACCTGTCTGACAGCACAAGATAATTACAAGATATTATTGGATTACTTCAGAATTACGTATAAACCTTAATTGTCAATTATTCATTATCATTGTCAATTAATAAAAAAATCCCATCTCGTAAGAGACAGGATTTTTTTATTATTAGAATATATAAGTCTTATCCTAATTTTACGCGGTTGAAAGCTGTAACTGTAGCTTCTTTGTCACCGGCTTGGATATATTCGCGGACTGTTTTAGGGTCAGCGATGAGTGATACTTGGTCGAGTAAGCAGTTTTCTTTGAAGAATTTAGCGAGGCGGCCTTTAGCAATGTTTTCAAGCATTGTTGTGTTGAGGTTGCCAGCTTTTTCTGCAGCGACTTGTTCTTTGATTTCGCGAGCCTTAGCAGCGTCTTCTTCAGTGATCCAACCTTTAGCCATGTTTGAGTTGATGTGGTCATCAGTGTCAACGTGAGCTGGGTTGATACCTGCTTTTTTCAAAGCGACTTCGATAGCTTTTTGAATTTGTTCTTGTTTTGTTTTTTCGATAGCGACGTTGTATTCGTTATCTTTTGTTGCTTGAGGAACGTCGTTTTCATCGATAGCGACTGGGTCCATAGCAGCGATTTGAAGAGCAACTTCGTGAGCGATTTCTTCGATGCCGTTGAAAGCTTTGTTGAAGCCTACGATAGTAGCGAGACGGTTGCCTTGGTGGTTGTAGTTAGTAACGAATTCACCTTCGATAGCGAAGTATTTACCAACTTGAACTTTTTCACCAGTTTTAGCTGTGAGGTCTGTTACGATAGCTTCAAGTGTCATGCCGTTGATTGTAGCGGCGTTGAGAGCTTCGATGTCTTTGATTCTGTTTTCTACTGCGAAGTCGAGGAGTTGTTTTGTTGTACCAACGAAGTCAGCGTTAGCACCAACGAAGTCTGTTTCACAGTTTAACATAATGACAGCAGCGAATTTGTGATCTTCTGTAGCTTTAGAGATTACGCAACCTTCTGTAGCGTCGCGGTCAGCTCTTTTCATAGCGATCTTTTGACCTTTTTTACGAAGATAGTCGATAGCGGCTTGTTTGTCACCGTTGCATTCTACGAGAGCTTTTTTGCAATCCATCATGCCGGCGCCTGTCATTTGTCTAAGTTCGTTAACTTGAGCAGCTGTAATGTTCATAATAAATTGTTTTAAAGATTTATTTATTTTTTGTTAACGGCTTTGCGAGGTCTTCTTTGACGTTTTTCCTCTTTTTCTTCTTCTTCGCCTTTGTTTTCCATTACGTTTTCATCGTCCATCATTTCATCTTCGATGATGTCTTCTTTGTCACGTGAATTTTTACGTTCTGTCAAACCTTCTTCGATAGCTTCAATCATCTTGCTGATGATGAGTTCGATTGATTTTGAAGCGTCGTCGTTAGCTGGAATTGGGAAGTCGATGATGTTAGGGTTTGAATTTGTATCGACGATAGCGAAAGTAGGGATGTTAAGTTTTCTAGCTTCTGCTATAGCGATATGTTCTTTGATAACGTCAACAACGAATACTGCGCTTGGAAGACGGTTAAGGTCAGCGATACTACCTAAGTTCTTGTTCAATTTTTCACGTTCGCGTTCGATTTGTAATCTTTCGCGTTTTGAAAGGTTGTTGAATGCGCTGCTTGCCATCATCTTGTCGATGCTAACCATCTTGCGGACAGCTTTGCGGATTGTAGAGAAGTTGGTGAGCATACCACCTGGCCAACGTTCTGTTACGTAAGGCATGTTAACTTTCTTTACGAGTTCAGCAACGATGTCTTTAGCTTGTTTTTTTGTAGCAACGAAGAGGATCTTTTTACCTGATCTTGCTAATTGACGTACTGCGTTAGCTGCTTCGTCAATTTTGGCTTGTGTTTTATACAAGTCTATAATATGGATACCATTACGTTCCATGAAGATGTAAGGAGCCATGTTTGGATTCCACTTTCTTCTTAAGTGTCCAAAGTGACAACCTGCATCTAATAAT
>JAZLEO010000038.1:0-69397 GCA_045615285.1 Bacteroidales bacterium | reverse complement strand
GGTTTACATAGTACATAGCGCCGAAACCTGTAGCTTCTGTACGGATCAAAGAACCACCCCAGCCGTATGATTTACCTGTCAAAGCGCCTGTGCTGTGTTCGCGAGCTAATTTTTTATACATACCGTATAAGTAACCGATTTCACGGCCACCAACGCCAACGTCACCAGCTGGTGAATCTAAGTCAGCACCGATGTTTCTCCATAATTCATACATGAAAGCGTGGCAGAAACGCATGATTTCAGCGTCTGATTTTCCTGTTGGATCGAAGTCAGCACCACCTTTACCACCACCGAGTGGAAGGTTTGTCAAAGCGTTTTTGAAGATTTGTTCGAAGCCTAAGAACTTCAACATTGAAACGTTAACAGCTGGGTGGAAACGGAGACCGCCTTTGTATGCGCCGAGAGCTGCGTTATATTGTACACGGTAACCTAAGTTTGTTTGTACTTCACCTTGATCGTCAACCCAAACAACTCTGAATGTGAAAACGCGATCAGGTTCTACTAAACGTTCAACGATTCTTGCTTTTTCGAATTCTGGATGTTGGTTGTAAACATGTTCAACTGATTCCAAAACTTCGCGAACTGCTTGTAAATACTCTTTTTCGCCTGGGTGCTTAGCTTCCAGGTTTGTCATAATGGTTTGTACGTTCATTACTTTTATTTTTTATTAAGGTTAATAACTAATATGAATTTTTTAATTTATTCGTACCGCAAAGGTAATGTTTTTAATTTACAATTTACAAATATTTAGTAAATATTTTTCGTTAAAAAAAAAATATCATTTTTTATTGATTATTTTAACGAATTCTCCGGATTCCCACAGCAATATTTTTTTAACAGATCCGTCCTTATCATATTGAATTTCCTCTCCATCTTTCACATTATCATTGTAATAAATTTCGGTTATCAAGGTTCCGTCGGGAGAATATCCTTTTTGAAGTCCGGCACCGTTTTCGTATGTAGCGACAGATCCTACCGCACCGTTTTCATAGTAAATAGTCCATTTTCCATGCAGCAGTCCGTCTTTATAACTACCTTCTGCGAATAATTTTCCGCTATCATACCATTGTTTCATCGCACCATGAAGAACGCCGTCCTTGTAATGTTCTTCCTTTACCAACGTTCCGAACACATTGTAAGCCTCGAAAATACTGTCATACTGACCGTCCGACAAATAATATCTCGACTGTATATTACCGTTTTCGTACCATCTAGTCACCTCGCCTACGACCTCGTTCCTACTATACATCGTTTTCATTTCTGGCTTGCCGTTGGAATAATACCAGACGCATTCTCCATCAAGCATCTCATCTTTATATCTCAACTCCGACTTAACATTGCCGTTATCCCAATAAGAAACGACCTTGTTTTTGTCTTTCTTTCCAGAACAAGACACCGCCAAAACACATATTAATATATAGAGGAATCTATTCATATTTCAAGATGTTCTTCTCGTAATTTTTATATTGATACAAGTTCCAATATGTATTTTCAGCTCCGTCCTCAGCGCTCCTTCTATCAAAACGATAGCTGGTGTTAAGTAACGGAATCTGATACGACATTATACCTATATTAATATCATCTCCATAATTCATCAAGGCGTTCAAGAAATACCAGGCGACATTAAATCCATGATATGCAATATCTTTAGGCTCCGTCCCATAATTATCCCTGAACTTACAGATAAACTTGCCCACGCTATAAACGTCATAATCCGTATAATCATCGTCGAAAATGACAGTGTTAAGTTTCATTAAGTTTTCATTGAACAGCCTGTCAAATTTCGACCAATCAGGCAATGCTATAAGTTTTGAAGGATATTCTCCTGTCAAAATGTTAATCTTATTTAACATTTCCGTAGCGAAGACTTTATTGTCGCCATAAACTATAAACAGATTATTACGTATCGAAGAAGCCACGTTTTTAACGACATTCAGACTGTCTATAGAATAGTCGAAAGTCATTATCTGGTTTTTAAGCATCGTGCTATCATCAGGATTCTGATTTATCAAGGAAACATCAAGAGCCACATTATCAGACATATATTCGTTTTCATCGAATTCAATTTCTTCTGCCAGCCACGCATCGTGATGTTTCTTTATGACTTTCTGTATTTTCTTATTCGGCACAAGTGAATATTCATTAACATTTTCTATCGCTATCGCTTCTATCTTCTTGATATATTCCATGGAGTTGGTGTCCATGCTGAAAATAAACACATTATTATCAGTGCATTGATCTTTTATGAGATATTCTAGCCATTGCATTTGGTAGCGATAAGACGGTTTCACCTTGACCATATTTCTGTTTCCAACAACCAAATCGTCCCTATTTGTCATAGGATTGACCACAAGGATGTCATTTTCCGCAGCGAAATCAAGCACCGTTTCAAAGGCCTTGACGTGGAAAGGCCCGACTATAATGTCAGCGTTTGTGAGCCACGGATCGCTGATTGCTGCAACGACCTTATTTGTATCCTGATCAACATCATAGACTTTAAGGTCAAGTTTCATGTCAAGGCTGCTGACCATAGAATCTACCGCAATCATAAAACCTTCATAAAAATGAAGATACGAGAACGGTTTGTAAAGCAGCTGCTTATTCGATATTTCCTCTTCTAAAAAGGCTTCGTCAACCTGTTCCAGATACAAAGGCATCATCAACGCCACCTTGTACAAACGTTCCGAATCGAATGAAGTTTCTATAAATTCATTAACAAATCTCACCGTATCATTAACAATCGTACCGTCCGTCGTCTCGTCAGAAACACTTTCTATAATCTCAACAGCGACTTCCTTATATGGAATCCTCAAAAAAGTCCCAGCTTTCGGATTATTTTTGACATCTTTGTTTTCCTTCAAAATTTCATACACCGTAACATCATAAATCTCAGCTATTTCCTTCAGCGTCTGCTTCTTTTTTACAGTATGAACATAATATTGCTTGCCGTCATATTCTGCGACTATCTGAGATTTAACCGACGACTGTGCTTTTAATGACGGAGCGCAAACCGCCGCCATAACACATATAATCAGGGTGGAAAAAATAATTCTAAAAGCTTTCATTTTCATTCAATTAATTATGAGGAACTTACGATTTCTCACTGAAACATTTCTCTACAAAAATACAAAAAAATAATAAATCCGGACTCCCAACATGAAGAATCCGGACTTATTATTTTCCGAGAGCCGAGCCAACTAACTCAACGTCTCAGATACTTAGTATCTTAATATCTTATTCTGCGAGTGGTTTGAAACCTTTACCCATGATTTCCGTACTTGAAACGACATTCAAGAATGCTTCTGGGTCGATTTCTTTCAACTCTGTTTCTAACTTAACGAGTTCAGGACGTGTCAATGTAACGTAAATCATCTTACGGTCAACGCCTTTGTACAAACCTTTTCCGAAGAAGCATGTACCACCGCGGTTGATGTCTTTAACGATAAGGTCGCGAACTTGCTCAGCTTTGTCTGTAACGATGAAAGCTGTCTTATAGCTATTGAATCCGTCAACGACGAGGTCGATGATTTTACCTTCGATGAAGATAACCAAGATTGAGTAGATTGGAAGACGTAATTGACCGAAAGCGATTAATGTTGTGAGTGTGATACATGAGTCAACGATCATGACCAAAGTACCGAGAGAGATCTTGGTGTATTTATGGAGAATCATAGAGATGATGTCGCTACCTCCAGATGTTGCGCCTGATTTGAATATGAGACCGATAGCCAAACCATAGATACCGCCGGCCACCAATGTGTTGAGGAAGTAATCCGGTGCGAAGTATATGTTTTCTGAATGAGGCACTAACAACCATTCTGGATTTGGGTTAGCTACATTTTCAAAGATACCGTTTTCGATGATTGGAGTATAGCCGATGAAAGTCTCTATCAACAATGTAAATCCGAAGATCAAGAATGTTGACAAGATTGTTTTGAAACCGAATTTAGGACCTAAAATCAAAGTACCGATAATCAACAGAGGGATGTCCATACATAAGGCATACAAACTGATTTTCCAAGGCCATACTGTATTCAAAACATTTGAAAGACCGTAGGTTCCACCTGGAGCCAAGAGATAAGGGTTAACGAATAGAACGTCGCCAACAGCGAACAAGATGCTACCAAAAATGAGATAGAAATAAGCCAAAGCTTCTTTCTTCCAATTAATTGTTTTCATAATTTTCTTTAATGATTTTTTTAATGTCAACAGTCAGCAACCGACAGTCAACAGGTTTTGATTATTTATTTAGTTAATTATTATTTTCTTAAAATCCAGAGACGTGTCAATGATTTATTGTTATTCTTAATGTGT
This sequence comes from Bacteroidales bacterium, assembly GCA_045615285.1. Classification (GTDB taxonomy): domain Bacteria; phylum Bacteroidota; class Bacteroidia; order Bacteroidales; family F082; genus Limimorpha. The sequence continues at coordinate 65,083 of JAZLEO010000038.1, read as the reverse complement.
CATTGATACGTCTCTACAATTATGAATTATGAATTATGAATTGAATATTATTCCCATTCGATTGTCGCTGGTGGCTTAGAACTGATGTCATAGCAGACTCTGTTGACGCCTCTGACTTTATTGATGATGTCGTTAGACACTTTAGCGAGGAATTCGTAAGGAAGATGCACCCAGTCAGCCGACATGCCGTCTGTTGAGATAACGGCACGGAGAGCGATTGTATATTCGTAGCTACGTTCGTCGCCCATCACGCCGACGCTCTTACAAGGAAGGAGGATTGCTCCAGCTTGCCAGATAGCATCGTAAAGATTGTCAGCCATTTCGTTAGGATAAGAAGCGTGAGGAAGTTCACATTTCCAGTTTCTCAAAGATGAGATATAGACCTCGTCGGCGTCGCGGAGGATACGTAATTTATCTTCTGTGACAGCGCCTAAGAGACGGATCGCCAAACTTGGTCCTGGGAAAGGATGACGGCCGATGAGTTCTTTCTTGATGCCCAAAGCGCGACCTACGCGACGGACTTCGTCTTTGAATAATGTACGTAAAGGTTCAACGATTTTAAGGTTCATCTTTTCAGGAAGGCCGCCTACGTTGTGGTGAGATTTGATTTTGCATGTAGCACCTTCTACGCCAGCGCTTTCGATAACGTCTGGATAGATAGTACCTTGAGCTAGCCATTCAGCGCCTTTGATTTTCTTAGCTTCAGCTTCGAAGACCTCGATGAATGTAGCGCCGATAGCCTTACGTTTCAACTCAGGATCTGTGACATCTTTAAGTTTGCTCAAGAAGAGTTCTCCTGCATTGACACCGATCACGTTAAGACCGAGGTCTTTATATGATTCCAAAACGTCTTCAAACTCATTCTTTCTGAGGAGTCCGTTATCGACGAAGATACAATGTAAGTTAGAACCGATAGCTTTGTTCAACAAGACAGCTGCCACTGTGCTGTCAACGCCGCCTGAGAGACCGAGGATGACTTTGTCGTTACCGAGTTTTTCTTTAAGTTCAACAACGATATTGTCAACGAAAGATGTTGGAGTCCAATCGCCTTTGCAGCCGCAAATGTTCTTGGCGAAGTTTTCTATCATCTTCGCACCTTCCAATGAATGAGACACTTCCGGATGGAACTGAACAGCGAATGTTTCTTCACCGTCGATTCTGTAAGCTGCATTGACGACATCTTCTGTACTTGCGATGACGCGAGCGTTTTCCGGCAAATGAGCGATAGTGTCGCCGTGTGACATCCACACTTGATTTACCTTGCTTACGCCTTCAAACAAAGGACATGTTTCGTCAACGATTGTAAGCGAAGCGCGACCATATTCTCTTGCTATAGAGCCATTGACTTCACCACCGAAATGATGAGCCATGAATTGAGAACCGTAGCAAATTCCGAGAAGAGGCATCTTGCCTTTGATATTTGATAAATCCACGTAAGGAGCTTTTGCGTCTCTTACTGAGAAAGGACTTCCGCTCAAAATCACGCCTTTGATATTAGGTGTAATTTCCGGAATCTTGTTATAAGGATGGATCTCACAATAAACGTTCATCTCACGAAGACGACGTCCGATAAGTTGGGTTACTTGTGAGCCAAAATCTAAAATTAATATTGATTCTTGCATGCTTGATTATTTTGGTTGCAAATTTAATAAAATTATCCTTTCGTTTTAGTTTTTTTCTTAAACTTGCAGTCAAAATAAATTTATCATGGCAGCAGCGAAAAAAGGCAAGAAAACTAGCAAACCTAAAAAGGGTTCAAAGGGTAAGAAAAAAAGCGGAAATTCTAGTTTTTTCACAAAATTCATATTGATATTGTTGATGTTATCATTGGTTGCTGCCGCAATATTCTTGACATTGAAAGATGTTAACCTAAAAGAAATCAAAACCAGAAACATAAACGACAACGAAAAAACGGAAGTCGTAGTAAAGAAAGACGAAAACAAAAAAGAAATAAAACAGGAAGAAAAGGCAAAAAACAAGACAACAGCCGCTTCTCCTAAAAAAGAAGTATCTCCAAAAACAGAGACAAAAAAAGCCGAACCTAAGAAAACAGAAACCGAACCTAAGAAAGAATCTAAGACTTTGGAAGGCTGCTGGTTAAGCTCAGAACAAGGCGCTTCCCTGACATTTGACGAATACGGTTACCGCATCGACTTCTTTAACGTAAACGCGTCAAAACCTATCACCGGCGATTATCATTTTGAAAATAACCTCATCATCTTCAGCAGCGACGGTGACGTCTGCAAAGGCGTTGAAGGCAAATACAGAATCACATTCTACAAAAACAATTTCAGCCTGATTTGCAAAGACGACGACTGCACAAACCGCAGAAACATCCTGGAAGCGGATTGGGAAGAAATAGAATTATAAAATTAGGATTTCAGGGGTTCAGGAATTCAGAAATTCAGAAATTTTGAACTGAAATCCTGAGTTCCTAATTCAAATTCGCTTATTCTTTTTAAGCACTTCATTTATAATCCACTGAATCTGTCCGTTGACGGAACGAAATTCATCGGCCGCCCATTTCTCGACAGCTTCCATCGTCTTGGCATCGAGGCGCAAGGCGAAGTTCTTTGTTGCATTATCCTTATCTTTCGACATCTTCCAACACCTCCTCTATCGTTTTAGTAAAGATATTGTCTTTTAGAATATATTTATCGAAGACATAGATAACAGTAATGATAATTGATATAAGGATAAAACCAGATACGCCTGTCGCACCATTTATTAAATCATTGCCGCCTTTTATCAATAAGACATTCAATCCCGCTACTGCGTTTATCGTGCCATGAAATATCGCCGCTGGATAAACAGATTTTGCTTTAAGAACGAAATACAATTCCACAAAAGAAGCCAGCACACAGAACACCACCATCATAAAGACTCCTGCAACAGAATGCTGAGGATAGTTATGTCCGAGCAATATCAAAGGAAAATGCCACAAGCCCCAAACGATTCCTATAAATATCGATGCACATACGAACTTCTTTTCCTTCAAGGCAGAGACGAGATAATTACGCCATCCGTATTCTTCGCCAAAAGCGAAAAGCGCATTGATAGTAATGCCGGCTAATAAGCCGCTAATAACTGTAATTAAAATCATAAATGCTGGAGTCATCAACATGCTCACCATTTCCTTTTGTTCTTCAGGAACAGAGTCAGCAGGAATCATCATCGACATATCTGTGTTGAACTCACAGCCTGGCAAAAGTGTGTTAACAAAAATAGTTAACAGAACTATGACAACTGGAAGCACCCATGCCACAAGCCAAGACCACTTAATTTTAAAACGTAACAATCCTGTAGATGCCAACTTTTCCTTGTTAATTTTCTGCATGACCATCGCTACTATCATCGGCAGCAACATATACAAAGATGCATAAATAGTATATTTCATCGGATTATCTGCAGGATTTTTAACATCCAATCCAAAAATCATGATAGCAGCATAAACCCAGCTTATCACGCAGAGTATTACTGAATATTTAATTGCTTTTTTCATTTCTTTAAAGTTTAAAGTTCATAGTGTATAGTTTAGAGTAGTTTTTGAAGTTTAGAGTTGAAAGTTTATTATATTCGAGTTTTAATATTTGATTAACTCATAAACTTAAAACTCATGAACTATCAACTACTCTACACTCTAAATTTTCAACTCTACACTATTTTTCAATTGAATTAAAAATTTCTTCGTATAACGCTTTTGTTTCCTCAACGGTTTTTCTGTTTATGAAAACCAACGTCTGTTGTCCGTTGTCTGTTGTCTGTTGACATTTTATCTCAACAAACAAAGGAACATCCTTATTGATATAAAGACGGCATTTATTTCCGTCACTCATCTTGAATATACCGATATTGACTTTCCTTGTGGAGATGCCGTTGGCTCTTGTTCTTATAGAAGGAAGCTTTTCAACAAGCAAAACTGTATCAATATCAGTAACTGGAATTTCCATTGCATATTCACCTTTTATTTCTATGACATCATTAGCTATAAGGACTTTACTGTTATAATTCATAAAAAGTGCAGGAGCAAGCAAAGCCTCTAAAAGCACCACGATAACAAAGACGCTTCTGTAAGTTCTTGGACGCTTAGCATTAAGATTCAACTCATTTTCTTTAAGAATCTTAACAGTGCTTTTCATCTCATCAAAAAGATATTGAGTCAATTCGTCATTCTTCTGATTTATATAAACCACGCCATTGACAGTTCTGACTTCTATAACACTAGCATTTTTATTTCTGATATAAAGAGTCGCGTTTTCAGAATGTTCTTGGAAAGAATTCTTCACAGTGAAATAACCTTTCTGTATCGCTCCCATTCCTGTTCCATTAGTACGATATTTCAAAAGCGGAAGTCTATCAATCATATTTATCGAGACGATAGTATCGTTGGGAATTGTCAGAGGATACATCAAATCCTTGATTTTTATTTCATCTTCATAGATGAAGATTTTTTCCTTTATGAAGGCCAAGATGACGAATAACACCACAATGCCTAAGACTATATACATCGTTGTCATAATCATATTGTTTTTATTTTTAAACGAGACGTGTCAATGTGTGTTTATTTTTATGGTAACATTGACGCGTCTCTACGAATTTTCAATTCGAATCAAGACGCAGCAATGACATATTGTTAATTTTTATTGTGTAATTGATACGTCTCTACGAATTAATTATTGATAAAGCGTTCCTGTATTAACGACAGGCTGTGCTGATTCGTCGGCGCAGAGGACAACGAGAAGGTTGCTTACCATAGCGGCTTTCTTTTCGTTATCGAGTTCCACTATTTCTTCTTCGCTGAGTTTATCGAGAGCCATCTTCACCATTGTGACAGCGCCTTCCACGATTTTTTCACGCGCCGAGATGATAGCAGCGGCCTGTTGACGACGCAACATAACAGCAGCGATTTCTGGAGAATAAGCCAAATAATTGATTCTGGCTTCAACGACTTCCAATCCCGACATTTCGAGACGATCGTTAAGTTTCTTTAACAAAATATCATTAATCTCGCTGCCGCCAGAACGTAATGTCAACTCATTAGATTTAGTATCGTCATTGTCATCGTAAGCAAACATGCCAGCGACTTCTCTCAAGGCAGCGTCACTTTGCACGCGAACGAAGCTCTCAAAAGCCTTCATTCTTCCCATAACACTAACCTGACCATTAGTAACGCCAGCCATAGTCTGAGAATCTATTTCAAACATTGCCTTGTAAGTATCTTTAAGTTTCCAAACCAAAATCTGACCAATCAAGATAGGATTTCCAGTCTTGTCGTTAACCTTAATAGGATCGACATTAAGATTACGAGCACGAAGAGAAACTCTCTTTGAAGTAAGAAGAAAGTTAACCCAATAGAAACCAGTCTTCTTGAAAGTGCCGCGATAATTACCGAAGAACAACATCGCCATAGCTTCATTAGGTTCCTGCATTCTCAGACCGAACAAACATATTAAGAAAAAACAAGCTGCAACAATACACAGGACAATACCTGTCGTATTTGGATGATTAGCAAAATATACGATACCATAAACAGATAACGCTGTCAATGCTAAAAATAATACCAATGCAATAAAACCATTGACAACTAATCCTTTAAATTCTTTTTCTTTTGTTTCCATAACTATTATTTTTTAAGATTTGTTAAACTTTATTTTAATATCATTTTAATATCACAAAGATAGTACATAATTTTTATTTATCAAGAGGAAAATTAATATTTTTCAACAATTTTTAATTATTTTTAAATCAACAGCATCTATAATCAGGTAAAGAATAAAAATTGATATAAAAAACAGTTGTCCGTTGTATATTGTCCGTTGACTATTTTTCATTAACTTTGCACGTCATTTGAAAACTAAACACATTATTAATATGAACAGAAAATTTTTAAGCGTGATTGCTTTAAGCGTCATGACATTGGCTTCTTGTACAAACAACGAGAAAGCCGTCGAGACAAGCAATCCTTTCCTTTCAGATTACGGAACACCTTACGAAGTTCCTGCTTTCGACAAGATCAAGACTGAACACTATCTTCCTGCTTTTGAAGAAGGCATGAAACAACAGAAGCTCGAAATCGACGCTATCGTCAAAAACAGAGCTGTGCCTGATTTCCAAAACACAATCTTGGCTTACGACAAATCTGGCGCTTTGATCGACAAGGTCGGCAACATTTTCTTCAACCTTATAGAATGTATGTCGGACGACGAAATGCAAAACATCGCTGCTGAAGTCATGCCTAAACTCTCAGCTCACGGCGACGAGATTTCCATGAATCCTCTTCTTTTTGAAAAGGTGAAATATGTCTATGACAACCGTAACAACATGAACCTCGACGACCAACAGATCCGCGTCGTGGAGAAATATTACAACGACTTCATCCGTAGCGGCGCTGGACTTAACGACGCCGACAAAGAAACTCTCAAAGGCATAAACGAAAGATTATCTGTATTAAGCCTTAAATTCGGCAACAACCTCCTCGCTGAAAACGCCAACTTCAAACTCGTCGTTGACAACGAAGCTGATTTAAGCGGACTTCCACAGTCAAGCATTGTTGCTGCTGCCGAACAAGCCAAGAAAGACGGCATGGAAGGCAAATGGGTCTTCACTTTATCAAAACCAAGTCTCATCCCATTCCTTCAATACGCCGACAACCGCGACCTCCGCGAAAAGATTTACATGGGTTATGTGATGCGTGGCAACAACGGTAACGACAACGATAACAAAGCTTTAATTGAAGAGATGGCAAAACTCCGTCTTCAAAAAGCTCAGCTCCTCGGTTATGAAGACTACGCTTCTTACGTACTCGAAGCTAACATGGCGAAAGACGTTCCAACCGTCGATACATTCCTTTCAGACTTATTCAAACCAGCTTTGAAAGTCGCTAAAGAAGAACTCAAGGAAATGGAAAAAATCGCAGGCTTCGACTTAGAATCATGGGATTGGTGGTACTACGCAGAGAAAGTTCGTAAGGCAAAATACGATTTTGACGAAAACGAATTGAAACCTTATCTCTCATTAAACAATGTACGCGACGGCATGTTCATGGTAGCCAATAAATTATATGGCATCACTTTTGAACAACGCAACGACCTTCCAGTCTATTTCGACGGCGTTGAGACTTGGGAAGTCAAAGAACAAGACGGTTCTTACATCGGCATCTTATACTTAGACTATTTCCCACGCGACAGCAAAAGCGGCGGCGCATGGTGCACAAGCTTCCGTGAAGCTGGCTACGACATCAATGGCAACAAAATATCTCCACTCGTATCATTGGTGTTAAACTTCACACCTCCAACAGGCGACACTCCTGCCATCCTCAGCTGGGACGAGACAGAAACATTATGGCATGAATTCGGTCACGGCTTGCACGCTTTGTTCTCAGACGGCAAATATTCAAGAACATGCGGCGTTGTCCCTCGCGACTTCGTCGAGCTTCCTTCACAAGTGATGGAAAACTGGGCCGGTGATCCTGAAGTATTGAGAATGTACGCTAAACATTGGCAGACAGGCAAAGTCATTCCAGAAGAAATCATCAATAAATTAGAAAACAGCAGTTTGTTCAACCAAGGATTCACCACAACAGAATTCATCGCTGCAGCTATCTTAGACATGGAATACCATAAGTTAAAAGAAATTAACGACGACTTCAACGCAGCTGACTTTGAAAAAACAGCCATGGACGAAATCGGTTTAATCAATGAGATTTATCCACGTTACAGAAGTACATATTACGCACATATCTTCTCAGGCGGCTACTCAGCAGGTTATTACGTTTATTACTGGGCAGCGGTCTTGGATTCAGACGCTTTCAACTACTTCAAAGAATCAGGCGATTTGTTCAACCCAGAGTTAGCAGCTAAGTTCAGACAACACTGCTTGCAAGAATGTGGCAACGACGAAGGTATGGTACAATACAAGAAATTCCGCGGTCAGGAACCAAGCAACGAGCCATTCTTGAAGAAACATGGACTTAAATAATTGACAATGTACAATTAACAATTTACAATCAAAGAGCCTTCGGGCTCTTTTTTTTGTTTAAAAAAACATTTGGCTACTTACAATAAGTTACCTACATTTGCAGTCTTTAACAATACAACACATCAAACTTATCACATACTATGTTTGAACAAAAAATAATGGAAAATTACAGTTTATCTGTATCAGATTTAAGATATTTGCGTTTACTCGCCAACACATTCCCATCTATTGCTTCAGCAAGTACAGAAATCATCAACCTTGAAGCGATTCTCAACCTTCCTAAAGGCACAGAACATTTTCTATCCGACATCCATGGAGAATATGAAGCTTTCCAACATGTATTAAAAAACGCTTCTGGATCAATCAAACGCAAAGTCAATGACATATTTGGCGCTTCACTTCGCGAAACAGAAAAAAGAAATCTTTGCACTCTGATTTATTATCCTAAAGAAAAACTCCGTAGAATAAAAAAAGAGGACACCAACATCAACGAATGGTATATGGTGACTTTAAACCAATTAGTCAAAGTCTGCCAAAATGTATCGTCAAAATACACACGTTCTAAAGTCCGTAAGGCACTTCCAAAAGAGTTCGCCTACATTATCGAAGAGTTGCTTCACGACTCACACGAAGGCAACAAACGCGGATACTTCAATCAGATCATTTCGACTATAATTTCCACAAAACGTGCCGATGAATTCATCATTGCCATGTGTAACCTCATCCAGCGACTCGCCATTGACAGTCTGCACCTTGTAGGCGACATTTACGACAGAGGTCAGGGTGCTCACATCATTCTTGACACTTTATGCACATATCACAATGTTGATGTTCAATGGGGCAACCACGACCTTTTGTGGATGGGAGCCTTCGCTGGCAATAACGCATGTATCGCGACTGTATTACGCCAATCACTAAGATACGCGACACTTGAAACTTTAGAAGACGGTTATGGCATCAATTTACTTCCTCTCGCCACTTTTGCGATGGAAGTCTATAACGACGACCCTGTAGAAGTCTATGCGCCAAAGATAAAACTTGTGACAGAACATCACTCCGAAAAGAAGCAACATCTCATCGCACAAATGCATAAAGCCATCTCCATAATCCAATGGAAATGTGAAGCGGCATTGATAGACCGACATCCAGAATATAATATGTCTGACAGAAAACTATTACATCTGATCGATTTCGAGCGCGGAGTGATAAACATAAATGGCATTGAATGTGAACTTCTTGACAAGTCTTATCCAACAATCAATCCGTCAGATCCATATACATTGACCGATGACGAACAAGCTATCATCAACCATTTTCACGCAGCATTCACCAATAGCGAGAAACTTAAAAAACACGTATATTTCCTACTTCAAAAAGGCTCTTTCTATTTAGCGAGAAACAACAACCTCATGTTCCATGCTTCTATACCTATGAACGAAGACGGCACATTCAAGGAGGTCAAGATAATGGATGAGTATTATTCAGGCAAGAGACTTCTTGATCGTTTAGACTCTTTAGTTCAATTAGCATGCAGAAAATCAACAGAAATTTCTGATGAAAAGCAATCAGCCATTGATTATATGTGGTACTTATGGTGCGGTGCCGACTCTCCATCATTCGACAAGGCGAAAATGGCCACATTTGAACGCTACTTGACAACAAACAAAGAAGTTCAGAAAGAGGAGAAAGGCTACTATTATAAATTACAAAATGATGAGAATGTATGCATAAACATTCTTAAAGAATTTGGCATTGAAGGTGAAGGCAGCCACATTATCAATGGTCACGTCCCTGTAAAAATAAAGAAAGGTGAAAACCCAGTTCGCGCCAACGGAAAACTGCTTGTAATTGACGGAGGATTCTCAAAAGCATATCATTCAGAAACAGGCATTGCCGGTTATACATTGGTTTACAGTTCATTTGGAATGCAGCTCGTTCAACACGAACCGTTTGAATCCACACAAAAAGCCATAGAAGAAGGACTTGACATCATCTCAAACACTGTGCTTTCTGAGCATAACACCGAAAGGTTACTTGTGAAAGATACCGACAAAGGCAAAGAATTGCAACAAAATATCGAAGATCTTCACAAACTCCTTATTGCATACCGCACCGCTTTAGTCAAGGAAAACAATTAAAAAAAAGAGCCCGAAGGCTCTTTTTTTTTGAACTTTAGAATTCTAGAGTTCTAAAGTTAAATTCCTTGCGCCAGGACATCGGCTATATGAACTACTTGAATATCGAATTTCTGTTTTTTGATGCAGCTGTCGAGTTGCATCAGGCAGGAGATGTCGTTTGTGACAATATATTCTGCGCCACTCGCCATAGCGTCTTTGATCTTACGTTCCGCCATTGCGACAGAAATAGCTTCATGTTGTATAGAGAAAAATCCGCCGCCGAAACCACAACATACCTCAGGATATTTCATCTCGACGAGTTCAAGACCTTTGACATTCGAAAGCAACTTACGACCTTCGTCTTTGAGTCCGAGTTCGCGTAAAGAACAGCAAGTATCCTGATAAACAACCTTATGATTAAACTCAGCGCCGAAGTTGACGACCTTAATTTTATTAACTAAAAAATCTGTGAATTCGTAGATATTCTGGACGAGGCGTTTATATTCCAGATGCGACGCTGTGTTGTAGAACAACTCCTTATAACGAGTCTTTATGTAACCGACGCAAGAAGCGCTTACGCCTACGACAGGTCTGTCATTAGGAAAATCTCTGAGGAACTTCTCCCCCAACTCTTTAGCTTCTTCCACGAAACCGCTTGTAAATGCGAACTTTCCGCAGCAAGTCTGCTCAGGATTATATTCCACATCAACGCAAGCAGTTTCTAAAACTTTCATAACATTCTTAGCCGTCTCAGGATAAAACTGATCCATAATGCATGAAATAAAAAGGTCTATCGTCATAAGGCTGAAATGTTAAAATTTATTTGCAAATATAGTAAAAGACTACAGACTACAGACTACGGACTACGATTTTTTTTAATTAGTAATTATGGATTGGGGACGAGGATTGGGAGCGGGATTTTTATTTGCAAATCTTTGCGTCTTTGCGAGAGATAATAAAATTCTATAGTTCTAAAGCGTTCCGGCGAAGCCATCGGGCTTTCCGCTATTGTATAGACGCAAAATATTGCGTCTATAAAGTATGCCGCCACAATCCCTAACACAACGAAAAAATCCCGGATATGATTTCGAGACGCATTCTGGATTCGACATTTCGATTGTTCCTATTTTCATTGATAAGATAGAAAGAGCCATCGCGATACGATGATCGTTGTAATTGTTAAAAATTATTGGATTTTCTCCAGTGAAATAAGGCAAAGATTCCGGACATTTCATTATCAAAACATCATCGGAAACAGTTTCAAAAAAAATGTTAATTTTCTTTAACTCATTAATCATCGCCTGCTTTCTGTCGGATTCCTTTATGGAAAGATTTTTCAGTCCGGTAAATGTAGCGTCGATCTGAAGTCCAGCGCAAGTCGCGATGACAGCAGGAAAAAGATCAGGACAATCTTTGAAGTTGAAAGTTGATTGAGAACTGTGAGCTGTGAGCTGTGAGCTGGCTGTTGGTTCATATCGGTCACAGAGCTTATCGAAGTACCGAGTTGTGCCTTCGACAGGCTCTGGCACCGTTGTATCGTTATCTGTTGACTTTTGGGTCACTGAGTTTGTCGAAATGATGCATTGTACCTTCGACAGGCTCTGGCACCACTGATTCTGCGTCTCAGTGTCTTTGCGTCTTTGCGTCTTTCTAAGAACCACTCCATTTTCAGCAGCGATTGTCTCAACTCCTAAAAGTTGAAACATTTTTATAGCAGCGGCATCAGCTTGTAGAGAGTTTATGTTAAGATTTTTTAACAGAATTTCTGAATCTTCCGAAAACGCAATCATCTCGTACCAAAAAGCAGCTGCACTCCAGTCGGGTTCTACTTTTATATTTTCGATATTATAAGTTCCAGGTTTTACAGTAACGACTCTCCCCTTTCTTTCGACATCAATTCCACATTGCTTCATCATATTGATTGTCATATCTATATAAGGCAAGGAAGAAAGATTGCCAGTGAGATGTAATTCCAAACCATTCTCCCACAAAGGAGCAGCGAGCAATAAAGAAGAAGCAAACTGACTGCTCTGCTCTACACTGATCTCTAAAGAATGGAGGGTGAGCTGTGAGCTGGCTGTTGGTTCATATCGGTCACTGAGTTTGTCGAAGTGAGGAATTGTGCCTTCGACAGGCTCAGGCACCATTGTCTCGTTGTCTTTTGCCATTTCTACCAAAACTGGCGGAAATCCTTCTTTCTCCACATATTTTATCGAAACGCCGATACTTCTTAGAGCATCGACTAATGAAGAAATAGGACGTGATTTCATACGGTCGCTACCGGTTAATAAGATGCTGAGTTCCTGAGTTCCTGAGTTCCTGAGAATCTTCTTTATTATTGATTATGCATTGATTCGCCACAGCTGTCAATAAAAAACGTATAACGGTTCCGGCATTATTACAGTTTAGTTCTATAATTTCAGACGACGGACTTTGTATATTTTGTAATTTATTCAGAAGCTGTTGCAAAAGAATCGTATCGTCGGAGTTTGATAAAGATACTAAGTTGCTGAGATACTGAGATGCTGAGGTTCTAAAATCCTGAATTCCTGAGTTCCTGAAATCTTGAAATTCCGAATAATACCAAATCATCAAAGCTCTATTGCTTTCGCTCTTGCTCAAAGGCAAATCTATTTCTTGACGCTGACTTATATTTCTAAAATTTATTAACATTTATTCGGAGAATTTTTCTTTCAAAATAAGAATAGCGTCTTTAATGTCATATTCCGCGACTTCTACATCTATCTGCGGTTTTTCTGGCGCTGATATAAGAACGAATCTTGGCTTACCGCCTTTGTTTTTCTTGTCGTGAGCGATGTAAGAGAAAATCCTATCCACATCAAAATCACTAAGATTCAGAAGATTAAGATTTCCTTTAAACCACATCTCGTAGAACAAAAGCCAGCTTACATCTAATCCACAATATTTCACAGAAAGATACAAAGCGGAATACATTCCAAGTGCAACTGCCTCTCCATGTGTAAGATAATCATCCTGAATTCCTGAACTCCTAAGATCCAGATAATAAGATTCCAAAGCATGACCGATGGTGTGACCGAAATTCAAAATCTTACGCAATCCCGATTCTTTCATGTCAAGACTGACGATTTCGTCTTTCGTCATAGCTGCTTTTTCAATGAAATCCATATAGTTGTCTGAATCTAAATCAAGGAATGACAAATCCGATATAAATGCATATTTCATCATTTCTGCGAGTCCAGACATGACATCTCTTGTGTTAAGAGTTTTTAAGAAATTCGGATTTATGATGATCGATTCAGGTTCTGAAAACAAACCGATTTGGTTTTTGTAATTCTTAAAATTTATTCCGTTTTTACCTCCGATTGAAGCGTCAATCATCGCAAGTAAAGTCGTTGGAACATTCACGAAATCGATGCCTCTTTTATAACAAGAAGCCGCGAAACCGCCGATGTCGGAAATAGTTCCGCCACCAAGATTTATCAGAAGAGAATCTTTGCCAGCCTTACCTTCAAGAAGTCGATTCCATATAAGCACCACGTTTTCAATACTTTTACTCTCCTCGCCTGCTGGAATTACAATTTTATCAATTTCCTTCTCAGGCAACAAAGACGCAATCATCGACGAATAAATCCTGAAGATATTTTCATCTGTCAGAAGGAAAAACTTATCATAATTATTCGTCAGATTTGTAAGTTGCGCGACGGCATTCTCTCCGAAAAATATATTCATATTATGTTAAAATTTCTTTGCATATTCTTTAAAAATCCTTCCTCTTTCCTCGAAGTTCTTATAACGATCATAGCTCGCAGCTGCTGGTGAAAGAAGACATACATCGCCACTTTTAGCTAATCTTTTGATAATCTCAAAAGCAGATTCCATATCAGTATATTCCAATATTTCTCCTTTATAATCAGCAGCTTTCAATTTATTTTTCATCGTCTGACCAGCTTCGCCTGTAACTAAGATATAAGGCAGAACATTCTCTTTCAGGTAATCGACCAAAGGTTCATAGTCGATGCCTCTGTCAAAGCCGCCGAGTAAAAGAAAATCAACATTCTTAATAGTATTTAAGGCCGCAATTGTCGCCTGAGGAATAGTGGAAATGCTGTCGTTAAAAAACTTCACACCATTGAAAAGGCCGACATATTCTTGTCTATGTTCCAAAGGTTTGAAAGCATAAAGATGCGGAATGAGTTCGTAGATTGTCAAACCAAATGAGTAGCAAGCACATAAAGCCGCTTTGACATTCATCTTATTATGTTCGCCGAGCAAAGGAATCTCATCCCATTTTATATCATAATCATCAAAGTTATAATTCTCGAAATCGACGTAACGCTTGTCGAGTAAAGCTGCTTCGAAGCACATCTTATTATTCAAGACAGCGACATCTCTTTCGTTCATATAACGCAAAACATTGATTTTAGCGTCTTTATATTTTTCAAAAGTACCGAAATGATCGAGATGTTCTTCAAAGACGTTCAACAAAATTCCCACATGAGGCGAACGATTGATAAATTGCAGCTGATGAGCAGAAAGCTCGTAAACTATTATAGTACTGCGATTTATATTATCGACACAATCAAAAATCGGGATACCGATATTACCGGCAAGAATCACGTCCTTACCAGATTCTTTCAAGAGATGATAGATTAAAGTAGAAGTCGTGCTTTTTCCTTTAGTTCCTGTAATGCCAATTACTTGACTATGAAAAGCTTCGAGGAATAAGTCAGTCTGAGAACTAATTTTAGACAAGTCGATATCTACATCCTTCAATGAAATTCCAGGAGTCTTGATGACGATGTCGAAATCAGAAGCAGCCTTGAGATAATCGTCGCCAGTAAATAACTTATATCTCTCTTTATCAACATTTTGAAAAGCAGACTCATTCTTATCCGCGATACCGACGACCGCATGAGGAAGATATTTCTGTATGAAACGCAAAGTCGATTGACCCTCACGACCGAAACCAGCGATGAGGATACTCTTTTCACTTAATCTTCTGACAATAGAATCTATCATATTATCAATTGTTTTTGAATAAGTTATCTTTTAAAATAGAGGCAAACTGCTCCGGCAAATTATTTATTTCGTCATATTGATTTAATAAATCATTTAAAGACACACGATCGTGTGTCTCTACATGAGACGCTGCGTTCAAACAAGCATTTACTTCATCTATCGTTCCTACACATTCAAAAGGCTTGACTTCAGTCTCACCTTTCAGTTGTTTTAAAATTGGTAATAATTCATTGTCATTCAACAAGTTCTTACCATATATTTCTATCAGTTCATTTTCAGGAATGAAAGGCGACATAATCAGATAAGTGAAGAGACATTTCGGGCATTTGCCGCACCAAGAGTCAGTCTTACTTCCCACATTGCAGCTTTTGAACACCTTATAATAATCCTTGTTTTTCGCAAAAAGACTTGCAATCTGCACCTCGTTAATCGGGCGTAAATAACTAAAATATTGAATATCAGTAGAGATATGATTCTTTACATAATCTCTGAAGTCATTTTCAAAAGCAATTGACTTGCTATACTGGTGATTCACTTCAGTATCAGCCACCGTCGGCTCGTTAGCACTCGACTCGTTAGAAAGAGCGATGTATTTAGAGTTCGTCGCGAAGCCAATAAGCAATGTATAAAACGCCAGCATCGCAGAGAAAGGCGTGTGACCGTTCAAGAAACCTTCGTTGTTCATTCTCAACATCGTAGAATCGAGAGTACGTTTTATCACCGCCACCTGATCTTCAGCAAAACCAGCCACCGTAGCACATTCCGTTGTTGCGCCACGAGGATTGATAATCAAAGGAATGATAGGCATCTTATTTTTCAGCGACTCTATCGTCACGACCGAATCCTTGCCACCGCCGATAGGAACCAAAGTCGTCTCCGTCAAAGGAAGATTTATCATCTCACAAGGGACATCACTTTCACAGACAATCTCCATGAAATCGTTGACATTTTCCTTAATTCCATTAAGATAGAAAAATTCACCTAAACCATTAAAATACAACTTCTTCCACCACTTAATCTGGACATAATCCAAAGAATGAGGTGTTACATAAACCTTCTTAGGACAAGCTAATTTCCAGTAGCTAATCAGCTCAATCATACCGATATTAAATAGAATCGTATCTAACTGATTCTTATCGAGATTATTCCAATTATAGAACTTTCTCTGAGGAATTTCAAAAGAAGGCGTGAAGAAAAATTTGTCGTCGAGAGAGAAATAAAATTTCGCTGAGAGCGTGTCATTTTCCAAAGTATAATCGTATCTTTGAAAACGGAAAAATTCATATTCTTCTCGCAAGGAGTTATATTTATTTTGGTCGTAATAAGTTGCCATTGTGCTAAAAAATTGATTTACAAAATTAGCAAAATTCCAATTCATAATGCACAATTCATAACGCATAATTTTAATCAAGTTAACGAAAGATGAATAAAGACGAACTATTTAAGATTCAGAGCAATACGTTAAACGTAGCTATCGGCGATGTTTTGATTTCGGAGCCTTTCATGAATGATTTTCATTTTCGGCGTTCCGTCATTCTCGTCATCGACCACAACGAGGAAGGCACACTCGGCGTGATTTTCAACAAACGTCTGACGATACCTTTCAACGAGATAGTTCAAGGATTCCCTGAGTTCAAGGCCGATGTCTATCTCGGCGGACCCGTGGAGACCGACAGGATTTTCTTTATTCACACCATCGGCGAGATGATCCCCGACTCGCACAAAATCGGCAGTGGACTCTATTGGAGCGGCAACGTCAACGCACTCAAGGCGATGATCAAGATGGATCTAATAAAGCCCCACGAAGTTCGTTTCTATGTCGGCTATGCCGGCTGGGACGGCGGACAGCTCCGTAACGAATTAAAAGCCAACACTTGGTTAGTGGGACGATTCAGCAGCAAGCAGCTGCTTCAGACCATGCCCGGCAAGATGTGGAGCACCTTCGTGAAGCAGATGGGAAAACGCTATATGCTCTGGGATAAGTTTCCGGTTAATCCGGGAGAGAATTGAGGGTTGAAAACTGAAAATGGAAAAATTTTCTAGAGTTCTAAAGTTCTTTTTCCGAATCTGACCCGAATGTAAGACGAATGTGACCCGAAGATGGTATGTGTAATTTAGCTAGGAATTTATTTCCGATTAAATTTTCTTTTCAAGATTATTTTTCATTCTATTCATATTGTTGCATTTATGTTTTTTTGTAAATTCGCAACATCTTAATCACAACCTATGATGGGTAAAACACTTTAAATTCAGTCTATAGAAAACAAAACTACCTCCATCTATTCTCTAATCTGCATTGTAATAAATTAAAAGGTGAGATTGCACCTCACAAGCCGATAATGCTATTGAGCGTCATGGACCTTATAGCTTCGGGATATATCACTTCAAATAAGATTGAATTTACGGAAGTACTCGAGGAGCGTTTCAAAAGTAACTGGAAACGTTATGTAAAAGAGGATTCTGTGTTTAAACCTAATTCTCGTTTCACTCCACTGCCTTATAAAACAAATCATGGATTTCTGTTCTAAGGTTGAGTTGTGAGAGTTTGTTGTTGTCGGATGTGGGATATACTCTGTTGGAGAGGAATATCACGATGAGGTCGTTTTCGGGGTCGGCCCAGGCGAAGGTTCCGGTGAAGCCCGAGTGTCCGTAGCTCGACATGGAGGAGCGTTTAGATGGCGTGTAGTATTTGGCTTCTGGGTCAATCTCTGGTTTGTCGAAACCAATGCCTCTGCGGTTTTCATTCTCGACAAAAGGCGATGAGGTGAAATAGTTTACAGTCGCTTCCGAGATAAACTGCGTGCCGTTGGCATAGCCTCCGTTGAGTAACAACTGCATCATGACGGCAAGGTCTCTCGCATTGGAGAAGAGTCCGGCGTGACCTGAAATGCCGCCGAATAAAGCCGCAGTCTGGTCGTGGACATCGCCGCAGATGAGCTGGTTACGGAAATATTTGTCGTCTTCTGTAGGAACGATATTGCTTATATCGTGTTTGTGCAATGGCTTGAAACATATATGATTCAAATTCAAAGGTTCATAGAAATTCTCCTGAAGATATGATTCAAACGACTGGTTTGTAACAGCTTCAACTATCTCTGGAATGAAATAAAATCCTAAGTCGCTGTACTTGTACTTCTTCTCTTTCAACTCGGATTTCATGATGGTATCGTAAATCTGATATTTGAAATCTTCTGATATATAAAGGTTTTGCGCCACACGAAGCGTATGTTCTTCGTCGATGCTTGTTCTAAGATATTCGCCGCCACATACTTTATAAATTGGAATCCATGGTGTCATTCCGGATTGATGTGTGAGGAACTCGATGAGTTTAATTCCGCCTTTATCTGATTGATTCATAAATGGAAAATAATCTCCGAGTGTTGAGTTGAGGTCTATCTTGCCTTCGTCATAGAGTTTCATCAAGGCGAAAGTCGAGGCGAAGACTTTTGTGAGCGAAGCGATGTCGTAAACAGCTTCTGGATGAACGGCCTGCTCGCCTTCGTAGGTAAATTTTCCGTAATTGGCCTCGTAGATTATATTGCCGTCTTTCATCGCAAGGACCTGACATCCTGGATATGCTTTTTGTGCAATGCCGTCGAACAGAAGTGAATCTATCTTACGAATATACTGATTATCAAGCAAAGAGACTTGCAATGTCTCTGGAGAAAGGAATCCTTTGAATTCGTAGCCGCTACCACATTTGTAATTTTTAACAGAGACTGGCAACTTTCCTTTCGGCGATTGTTTTCCTACAAGAATATCGGTGATTGCATTGACAACCATAGCATTGTCTTCATAACCGACTAACAAAGCGGAGAGGTTTCTTCCGAAAGTGAATTTATCTAAAGCGTAAGGACTTCCGTAGATATTTAAAATCAGTTTGTTAGAATTAGCCAATTTCTTCACAAAGCTAATCATCGATGGTGTGATTCCATAATTCTTTGATGGATAGCTCGAAATGTTTCTGATATTCAAAACGACATAATCGTATGATTTCAATTGTTTTACCGTACGTTTGATTTCTTCTTCCGAAGCATCGGCACTCATCAACAAGGCTGTATTCTTAATTCCGTTTTCGGTCAATTTAGCAGAGACGGCATTGTCTTTACCGAAAGTCACGACGGCTATTTTCTTATCGGAATCTTTTTTCAGAGGAAGTATTTCCTTCTTATTTTCAAGCATCGTAACAGCTTCGTTATAAAGTCGTTGCTTCAATGCAAAATATCTCTTCTTATTCAAATCGTTGTCAAGACGTTCCGTAGTCTGCGGTTGATATTCGTTCAGACCAATCTGATATTTATGTCTTAAAACTTTTTTACAACTCTCCTCTACCCTGCTTCTGACTTCCTCGTTATTTTTCGCAGCCTCAATAATAATCTTCATAGAAGCATCGACGTTTATTGGAAGTAAAAGCACGTCGTTACCAGCCATAAGTGCTTGTAAACAAACGCTATCAGGATCAATTCCGTTATATGCGCCTTTCATTTCAAGTCCGTCGGTGAAGATGATTCCGTCGTAATTCATCTCGTTTTTAAGAAGATCTGTCACTATGTTTTTGGAAAGTGACGACGACTGATTTACAACAGGTTCCAATGCAGGGAAATAAAGATGTCCGACCATTGCTCCGTTCACGCCGTTGTCAATAAGATATTTAAAAGGAACGAGTTCTATCTTGTAAATCTCTTCTAAAGAATTTTTAACAATCGGAAGTGCATGATGTGAGTCGGTGACAGTGTTGCCGTGACCAGGGAAATGCTTCATGGAAGGAATAACGCCGTTGTTTTGAAGTGCGAGCGCGTAAGCTAAACCCTTACGAGCCACATTATCAGGATCTTCGCCAAAGCTACGAAATCCAATAACAGGATTATTAGGCTCATTGTTGACATCAATATCTGGAGCAAAATTAACGTTGATTCCGAGACGAGTACATTGCTCAGCAATCTGACGACCCATCTCAGCGATAAGAGAATCGTTTGTAATCGCACCGAGTGTCATCTGATAAGGATATGATAATCCGTCGTTTATACGCATACCGAGACCCCACTCGCCATCGATGGCAATCATCATAGGAGTCTGCGCTATAGCCTGCCACTCGTTAGCCTGAAGTAACAATTTCTCAGCGTCGGTTCTGAAGAAAGTGACACCGCCAATGTTATATTTCGCTATATATTCATCAACCTTAGCATCAAAATCCTTGTTAGGTTGGTTGGCCCTAAGATTCACCAACTGACCGACTTGCTGTTCCAGAGTCAGGGAGTTGAAGACTGAATCCACCCAATGCGTTTCGTTGTTTTGAGCCAATATATTTAAAGAAAGGAATAAAAATACGCTTAATATTATTTTTTTCATTGCTTGATGATTAGGTTTACGAAGTTAATTAATTCATTGAAATCAAATGGTTTATAGATAATTTTCTTATCCTTATCGAGGAGATAAAAACTCGGTGTCGCCGTCACGCCGTAGTCGCTAACGAAAGGACATTCCCACTCCAATCCGTCGTGATAGAAAAATCCATCGACTTTATTCTTCTTGACGATATTCTTAATTTTTTTTAAGTCGCCTTTCACGCTGACAGCCACCAAAGAGAAGTTCGGATTCTCATCCAGAAACGATTTCAGTTGCACGATATTCTCGCGACAATGGTCGCAGGTGTAAGACCAGAAGAAAATTATAGTATAATCATTTTCAATTTCATACAAACTGAATTCCTCATCGAAAATTGTCTTGCCAGAAATATTTTTTGCAATGCTACCAATCCTCGCCCGAGAATTAAATTCAGCGATGGAAAGAAGTTCTTGGTATTGTTCTTCCGTACATTCAATATCTTCCGAATATGGAATTCGTGTCATATAATCCACGACATCAACGAGTTGCATCTCGTTATAAGTTTCAATGAGAAACTGAAACACGAACTTATACATCTCGAAATTGACAGTCGCACGTTGCAGCACATTATCAGAAGCGAGTATCAGCGACATAATAATCTGATCGTCAGTCTGATTTGGAGTCAATTGGATGGAAAGAAAATCGAAAATCTTGTTTGTAAGGACATCAGTAGGAATCAACGAAACATCATTAAAATCGACATCATTGAAAAAATTGGCAATCATGTCGTTACGCTGTTTCTTAAAATCGTCTTTAAGGTTAATGGAAGGAAATCTATCGACACGAATCAAAGTCGAGGCGTAATTATCATGAAGCATTAAACTATCTGTAAATGAAGTAAATTCATCTTGCAACTGCTGATATTCATTCAAGGACTTTATATAAAACTCAGAGTCTTTATCATATTCACGAAGAATAGGTTTCAACAAATTCAAGGCGTTTAGAGTTTGTTCCTTAAAAATCAAATAATTACGCCAGTCGTTGTTAGTCTGCGAGCCTATAAACTCGATAGTATTTTTTTCATCAATATCTTTGACAATCATCTTAACAGGAGCGTCGTCGTAAAGGAAATCGACGCTATTACCGTATTCTGTCTCAAGCATATACATTCCTTTTTTCATCGGAGTGTTAAACTCGACTCTTTTATCCTGCGACATCATCACAGAATCGAGGACTTCATAATAAAGACCGGTGAAAGCGTTAAGATAAACCTTCTGCTGCGGCACATCGAAAAACGTAGCGGAGACGGTCTGGGAGAAAATCCTCGCAGGAGTTATCAGAAGTAAAAATGTAATTATCAGATATTTATAAATTTTCATAAAATCGATTTTAGTAACTTATCAAAACGCTTCTTTCGTATAACATCATCTCATATTTTGAAAGACTTTATTCGGTTTTTTCGTCATATTTATCAAATGATCAGCAATTTCATTCCAATTAAAATCGTCATTTATCATCACTATCGACTCGTTAAAATCAATGTCTCCAAAATACATCAAAGCTTTAAGAGGCATCATCATATTTGAATTCGGGATTTTATTGATATAAAAGCCAAGCATCTCATTTAATGAAAAACGTGTTGACAAAAATGCAATATCAATAAAATCTTTTATTCTGGAACCATTATCAGTGATACTCAACAACTTCATTGCTATTATATCAGGAATGCTTTCCAATCTCACATCATCTATCAAATCGTAAGGGAAAAGATGCGGATAATCAAATCTGATAAAATCCACTTTTACGCCATTGATAAAGCCTTTCAAAGTCTGAGATCTTGAATAAGAGACTTTTAAATCATACTTTTTGACCAGCATCATTCTCAACTCTTCCAAGTCGAACGATTCAGAAGTGAAAAAGTCGAGGTCAATACTTTTACGGTGACCTAAATGCAAGGCCAAAGCTGTACCTCCTACGAGATTGAATGATGATAATAATGGTTCTTTTTGTAAGTCAATTAAAAGTTCCAATGTTTTCGGTTCGATTGTCTCTTTGTACAACATCTCAATTCTTCTCTTTTTAGATTAAAAAACATGCATACAAAATTAATGTCGATATCATTAAGATAAGGCACAGTCTTGATGATTTCCCTAAAACCTTCAATACCGCCATATAAATCAAAGGCCGCATAATAATCCTCTGGTTCTCCTAATTCAATCACGCGTTGTACCACCAACGACTTTGAACTATGCCAGTCGAACTTATCAATATCGTATTCCCATAAAAGAGAACGATTTATGACATGACCACCTGATTTATATTTATCTAAAAATACCATAACGCAAAGATAAGAAAAGACTTTGAACTTTGGCTATTGGCTGTTGAACTTTTTTAATTATGAATTAATATTTTCTTGATTTTTTAATTTTTCAAGTTTTGTGTTTTAAAAAAAACACTACTTTTGCAGCCGAACTCGAATGGTGGTGCCACGGTTTTTACCGTAGCTGAGATTATACACATTGCACCAGTACAGATAATGCTGACGCTGGAAGTTTGGAGTCCTCTTCAGGTACTTGCGTACCACTATTTTGAGCGAATGTAATTAAAAATAGTGGTATGAAATCAAAGAAATCTTATCCGATTGTATTGTCGATTGCAGGCTCCGATTCTTCGGGAGGTGCCGGTATGCAAGCCGACTTAAAGACTTTTTCCGCTCTCGGCGTTTATGGCGCAACGGCGATAACTGCCATCACCGCACAAAACACTTTGGGCGTACATTCCCAACTTGCGATAAATCCTCAGATGGTTTACGACCAAATCGTCGCTGTGCTCGACGACTTACATCCTTCTTTCGTGAAGATTGGTATGTTATCGAATGTTGAGATAGTTTATGCAGTGGCTGAAGCACTTAGCAGATATTCGCTTTCGATAATCTTAGATCCAGTCATTGTGTCGAGCAGCGGACATCGACTTCTTTCCGTAGAAGCGCAAGATGTCATTAAAGAAAAACTTCTTCCAATGACGACGCTCGTCACGCCTAACATTCCTGAGATGGAAACTCTTACGAATATGCATATTTCAAATTTTGAGGAGAAAGAAAAAGCCGCTCGTCATCTGATGGATTACGGCGTGAAATCCGTACTTCTCAAAGGCGGTCATGAGGATGGCGAGGTCAAGACGGATTTGCTTTTTATAGGAGCTCAGGAACTCATGAATTCAGGAACTTCGGAGTTTGATTCTGCAAATCATTGTATTACATTTTCTTCAAAAACCATTTCTACAAAGAATATTCATGGTACTGGTTGTACGCTTTCTTCTGCCATTGCTGCGTTTATGGCGAGGGGATTGTGTCTTGAAGATGCTGTCGCTGAGGCCAAGAAGTTTATATCTAATGCCATCGAAGCTGGCGCTGATGTAGAAATCGGTCATGGATTCGGTCCGGTAAATCATGGTTTTAATCCTTTAAAAATGTGTGTTTATGATGTCAGATAATTACAGATTGCAGTTCATCACGCATTATAACGAGCGATATTCTTACGTCGATTCGGCTCGCATCGCTTTGGAAGGCGGCTGCCGATGGATACAGCTTCGTATGAAAGATGCCGACGAGTCGTTATTGGAAGAGACAGCTCTCATCGTGCAGAAGATGTGCAAGAATTACGGAGCGACTTTCATCATCGATGACAATGTGTTACTTACGAAGAAGATTAAAGCCGACGGCGTACATCTTGGCAAAAACGACATGCCGATAGCGGAAGCCCGCAAAATACTCGGCGACGACTTCATCATCGGAGGAACAGTAAATTCGTTTGAAGACGTTTTGAGATGTCAACAGACTTTGTCCCAAAATCCTGAATTCCTGAATTCCCAAAATCCTGAAATCCTCAACTACTTCGGTTGTGGTCCTTTTCGTTTTACATCGACGAAGAAGAATCTCGCTCAGATATTGGGATTTGAAGGTTATAGAAATATTATCAGTAAGATGAAAGAAAACAACATCTACATTCCTCTTGTAGCGATTGGCGGCATCACCAAGAACGACATCCCTGAATTATTAAAGGCCGGTGTCGATGGCATCGCTTTGAGCGGAAGCATTTTACGAGCAGAGAATCCGGTTGAGGAAATGAAAATGATTATTAACATGCTATGAGCGATGAGCTATGGGCATTGATCCAAATCTCATTGCTCACAGCTCGAAGCTCACAGCCTAAAACTTTTAAAAATATGATAGAACAAAAAGTATCTCAAGGTATTATCAGTACCTATTTCAGCAAGTTAGAAAGAAATTTAGATTTGGATGTCGCTATTGTCGGCGGCGGTCCTTCAGGTATTGTAGCGGCTTATTATCTCGCCAAAGCCGGGTTGAAAGTGGCTCAGTTTGACAGGAAGCTGTCACCCGGCGGCGGAATGTGGGGCGGCGCGATGATGTTCAACCAGATTGTGGTTCAAGAAGAGGCTTTGCACATCATCAAAGAATTCGACATCAATTATGAGAAGTACGACGACAATCTTTATGTGATGGATTCGGTGGAGAGCACCTCTGCCCTATTGTATAAGGCCGTCCATGCCGGAGCCACGATTTTCAACTGCTATTCCGTTGAAGATGTCATCTTTAAGAATAATGTCGTCAGCGGCGTGGTCGTCAACTGGACACCTGTTTTGAGAGAAGGTATGCACGTCGATCCGCTCAACATCATGGCGAAATACGTCATCGACGGCACTGGCCACGACAGCGAAATGTGCAGGACAGTCGCTCGTAAAAACGGAATCCGTCTCTCCACCGACACCGGCGATGTCATCGGAGAACGTTCTTTGGATGTCGTTTCCGGCGAGGAAGAAGTCGTAAACGGAACGAAGGAAATCTATCCAGGACTCTACGTCTGCGGCATGGCAGCGTCGGCCGTCAGCGGTACGCCACGCATGGGACCTATCTTCGGTGGAATGCTTCTGTCGGGAAAGAAAGTTGCAGAGTTAATCATTGAGAAAATTCATAATGCATAATTCATAATTATTAAAACAACAATTAATAAATCAATTAACAAACATATAAATGCATAACGTAAAGGCATATATTTTCACTTTAATTATGCGTTATGAATTAATAATTATGAATTGGCTAAAAATAGCTATAACAAAACCTGATTTTTACGATGGCGAGGCTGCTTTCATCAGGAGCTTGTTTGAGAGCGGCTTCGACATCGTTCATCTGAGGAAGCCGTGTGTCTGTACGGATGCAATTGATTGTGTACGTACGGACATTCGCAGATTATTGAACGAGCTGAATGCAGAAGAACGGAGAAAAATCATCATCCACGACTTCCCTGAGTTTTATGAAGAGTATTCTCTGAAAGGCATTCATATAAACAAAAACGTCACGGAATATCCGAGCGGATACAAAGGATTCAGGACTCGTTCGTGTCATTCTTTAGAGGAAGTCAAAATGTATAAGGACGATTTTGATTATCTTTTTCTCAGTCCTATTTTCGACAGCATTTCCAAGCAAGGATACAAATCCGCTTTCACGGAAGAAGTGTTGAGAGCTGCTTCTAGAGAAGGTATCATCGATGAGAAGGTCGTTGCTTTAGGCGGCGTGACGTTCGACAAGATACCTTATTTAAAAGAGCTGCACTTTGGTGGAGCAGCGATGATGGGAGGATTGTAGGATTTCTGGAACTCTGGATTTCTGGATTTCTGGGAATTGGGGACGGGGAATTGGGAAATTCTAAATAAAAAAATCTTATCCTCAGTAAAATTCTTTATTACAAGAACTTACTGAGGATAAGAATACATATATTTCTACAAACCAAACTTAATCAAGCCTCTGTCTGTCTCGGCTGCTTTGTCGGATTTCTTTTGCTTGTATGAATTGAAGTTGTATGAGATTCCTAACCATAGCATCCTGCTTTTCTGACGGCTCATGTTGGTGAGATCATAGACGCTGTTGTAAGAATGTACTTCCCATTTATATGTATCGAAGACGTCGGTTACGAGCAGCGATAACGTCATGGCTCCTTTCATAAGTTTCTGCTTCAGGCCGATATTCATCTTATGCGTGAAGGATGTTGTGAGCTGCGGATAATATTGCGGCGTCATAATGAAATATTGCAGCTGTATGTCAGTGGTTTTATTCGGCAAAATGTCTATCAATATGTTAGAGTTGTTCGACCAGCCTTCATTGTCAATATCTAATCTCTTATTTCCCACATAATCGTAATCGGCTTTCTCGAACTCTCCTCTCGTCTTGACGTAATAAGTATTCGCGCTAAGTGTGGCTGTCATCCATTTCGCAGGAAATATTTTCATCGAGATATCGAAACCGCTCTTCATATCGTAAGCGGCGTTGATATATGTCGTTATCAACAAACTGTCAACGACTTCCGTAACTTGTGAGATATAATTTTCAGTATAATTAAAATAAGCGTCAGCGAAAATATTGAACTTCTCCCCTTTTAAATTATAACTCAAATCGAACTTCGACGACTTCTCCGGATTCAGATACATATTGCCTTGTTCGTATGTCATGGCATCGACCATGCTCATATACGGATTCAGCTGCGGGTATGTCGGGCGGCCTATTCTTCTCGAGAAAGCTAGCGACAAGTCTTGTCTCTCAGAGATTTTATACGTTCCAGAAAGACTCGGTGCGATGAAAATATCATCGTTGCTGGTATCGATTTCTTCGTGCGAGCTGCTTAAAGTAACGACGCTATATTCTCCGCGAAGTCCGGCTTTGTAACTGAATTTGCCGATATTCTTTGAAGAAAACATAAGATAAGCCGCCGGAATAAGTTCTGTATGAAAAAGGTCGCTGCTAAATGATTCAGAGTAAATCCATTCTTCATTTTCCATAGCGAAAAACTCGTGATAGATGTCGTTGCTGCGATATGTAAGTTTTGCGCCTGCACTCAAAGTGCCGCCACTTATTTTCTTCTTATAATCTGTTTGGAAATTGGTGATAAACGGACTTCCTCCAGAATTGGAATAATTCATAAGTTCCTCGCCTACGTAATAATAAGAAGGACGTCTTCCCCAAATCTTAGAAACAGAACCTCTGAAAGAAATGTCGGAAATCTCTGGTTTTATGATATGACGATACATCACCACACCTTCCACATTATCACGGTTCCAGGTCACGTCGTTATGTCTAAACTCTTCATTGACAATATTGTTTTTATCAATGACATTATGCAAATCCTGTTTCACATTAAGTCGAGGCGACATATATTTCAAATCGAAAGTAATGGTGTTTTTCTTATTGATTCTGAAATCAGCGCCAAGGCTCACATTATTATTAAAAGTATATCTGTTAGAAAGCATCTGCTGGTTGATGACATCGCCCGACTGTTTCATTAAACGATTGAGTGTGCTTTCCACAATGTCGTCTTCGTATTTTGTATTGTAACTGAAACGATAAGAAGCTTTTTTGTTGTTATAAGAGAAAGCCGCATTTGCCGTTACGAAATGATTGAAACCGTAGTTGGCAGAAGCCACGCCGCTGAAACCTTTGGCGTTTTCTTTCTTAGTGATGATATTGATGATTCCGCCTGTGCCTTCAGAATCGTAGGAAGCGTCAGGATTTGTTATGATGTCGATGTTCTTGATATTGGCTGCTGGGATTGTCGACAAATCTGTGACAGTGGTAGGAATTCCGTCCATAAGCACGAGAATGTTTTTATTGCCACGGATTGAGACTTCATCGTTTTGAACTGACACCGATGACGAAGCACTGAGGATATCGAGAGCGCTGCCTTTTGAAGAAGCCATGTTAGCCGAAGCGTTTATCGTCGTGTGCTCCACCGTCGATTTATGAGAAACCGCTGTTGAGGAGACGACTACATCTTCAAGCATCACGACATTTTCTTTCAAGACAATATTACCGACATCTATTTTAGATTTATTTGGAACGACTTTTACCTCCTCCTTTATGTAACCGACAAACTCTATCGAGAGACGAAGCTCATTTTCTGACTGTTCCACTTTTAAGGTGAAAACTCCTTTGTCGTTAGTGATTGTTCCTGTGACAAGTTTATCCGAATCATAAACCGCTACCGAAGCGTAAGGAATCGGTTCTTCGTTTTCGTCTATTACTTTTCCAGTGATGACAGAAGTTTGATTGTTAGCGAAGATGTTAAGATTTATTAATAAAAATAGTAAGCAAAGAATTAATTGTTTTAATGTATTATTTTTTCTCATAATTTATTTCGTTGATCATAATGCAAAGTTAAGGAAAAAAAATCTCAGAAATTCAAAATCTCAGAACTTTAGAATTTTAGAAATACTTTGCGTTCTTCGCGTCTTTGCGAGAGGAGAAAAATTTTCTGAAGGTTTGGAGTTTTGAGTTTAAAAAAAAGTTATATCTTTGCGGCACGCAAGGAGCCTCTACGAACCGTTGCGTTACGAGAGGTGAAAAGGGAATCCGGTGTGAATCCGGAACAATACCAGTTGCTGTAAGTCCCACTCCATTGGGGTTTGTTTATCGCACTCTTTGCCACTGATTCAGTATCGGGAAGGCGCGGTAAATGGGATAAGTCAGAAGACCTACCTTGTGCTTTATGGGTTTCCACTTGCTGGTTACTGGTCGAAATCAACTTAAATTTATTACGTTTTTTAATTTAAAGACGCAAAGACACAATGGCCCAGATACGCAAAGTCTGGATATGTTTGTGTATGTTGAATTAAGCGACTTGATAACTCTGCGTCTTTGCGACTCTGCGACTTTACGACTTTGGGTCTATAAATGTAATTATCTAAGTGATTTTCGACATGACTTATTGAAAAATAAAACGAAATGAAACAGATAATATCATTTATAAACAAAAAAATTAAAGTCATGAAGAAAGTATTTACTTTTTTGATGGTGGCCTTAGTCGCTTTTTCTTTGACAGGCTGCCGTGGTCGCATTTGGGATGAAATCGACGACATCAACGAACGTCTGACCGCTCTCGAAGATGCTGTACAAAACACTAACAGCAACATCATCGCTTTGAAAAACATCGTTAACGCTTTGCAAAACAATGTGTATGTTACCAATGTGGAAACTAAATCTGATGGGTATATCATTCATTTCTCTGACGGAACTTCAGCTAACATCTCTAACGGTAAAGATGGCGCTGACGGTAAGGACGGCGCTAACGCCCCAGCTATTTCTGTAAGACAAGACACCGACGGCAACTACTACTGGACTCTCGACGGTGAATGGTTATTGATAGATGGCAATAAAGTCAGAGCTAATGGAACTGACGGCGCTAATGGAACAAATGGCGTCACTCCGCAAGTACGTATCAACGAAGATACCAAAGAATGGGAAATCTCTGTCGATGGCGGCAACACTTGGGAACCTACCGGCGTCATCGCTGAAGGTCAGGACGGCCAGAACGGTACAAACGGTACAAACGGAACTACACCTCAAATCTCCATCAAAAAAGACACAGACGGAAATTATTACTGGACTCTCGACGGCGAATGGATCATCGTAGATGGCGCTAAGGTACGCGCTAACGGCTTCGACGGTGGCAGCGGCTCTAACGGCATCGCTCCTCAGATCCGCATCAACACCGACACCAAAGAATGGGAGGTATCTACCGACGGTGGTCTCACCTGGACTTCAACAGGCGTCTTGGCTCAGGGCAGCAACGGTGATTCCTTCTTCCAAAATGTCGATACATCAAACCCAGACTACGTCATCGTCACAATGGCTGACGGCAGCGTGTTCCTCCTCGCCCGCTACGACGGCTCAGCTCCTATGTTCGTCATCATCAACGCTCCTCAAGTGGCTCAGATAGAATACGGAACAACTGCCACTTTCAACGTTGAGGCTGAAAACATAATGGAATACCTCATTAATACGCCTGAAGGTTGGAAAGCTGACTACAACGCAAACGTCCTTTCTGTGACAGCTCCTGCAAAAGACTTATGCCATTTCGATAAAGAAGGAACTATCGCTATCACCGTAGTTTCTGAAGCAGGCAAGATGGCTATCGTGAAACTCAACGTCATGGCTGACGAATGGGTTGATTCTATGGAACTTCGAGTATTGACTTTCGAAGACGATGACGCTAAATTTGAACCATATTATCTCGATTACGCCGACGACTGGGCAGGCAGAGAAATCTCTACTTGGAGCGACCTGATCGATGATCCTCAATATGGCGGCCCTCTCACCTACGCTGATTTCTTGTCGGCCATGTACACTTGGTACGATGAAAACAATACCGAACTCACACACACTTTCCCTGACAACTACGCTTACTGTTTCTGGGGCGGCGGCCACGCCATCTCTAACTATTGGGGCGGCGGCTTCACAAACGAAGACCGTGACAAACATATCGCAAAATATTACGGTCAGGATTATGTAGATCAAAACGCTGGCAACGACGCCGCTTTAGGTTGGTTCAACGTACAATTCATGACTCCTGTTCCAGCTCACTCCGGAAATAACTTCGCTGTTCATTACGGTTATAAAGATTTCTTCTCATACGTCGAAAATCTCCCTGAGATTTCATTCGCTGACGGCGAGGCTCGTATCATCGACCATTTGTATGTCACTAACACAAGCTACACTCTCAATCAATTATATGAAGGCGTGATGAGCGAAGCCGGTAACAGTTTCGGTGGCAGCTGGACTGGATTGACAGCAGACGCTTGGTTAAAGATTACAGCTTCAGGTTTTGAAAACATCGACGATGAAGAACCGACAAGCGAAGTGGAATTCTATCTGGTTCAAGGCGAAGATGTAGTCGTCGACTGGCAGAAATGGGATTTGACAGGTCTCGGCAAAGTCGCTAAAGTTCAGTTCAACTTCCTTTATTCTGAAGAGATGGGCGGCAAATACGGATTCACAATTCCTGGATATTTCGCTTACGACGATGTCGCTGTTCAGTTCCCAGGCGGTAAGAAATTTGAATAATCTGACATGAGAAAGATTTTAGAAAAATTATTGTTACTCATATTCGTCGTTGTTTTTCAGTCATGTAATATCAACGAGGATTTGTTCGCTCCAAAGATAAACCTCGACAGCGAAAACGGCATCTACACCGTTAAATACGGGCGAGAACTCATCATCGCTCCTACATACGAGCACGCTGAAGACGCGACATATTCTTGGACAATCGATGGTGTGATAATCAGCTTCGCGCCATCATTGTCCTTCAAAATAGATGCCGTCGGCGAATATTACGTCACTCTCACCGTTCGCAACGACATCGGCAAGGACGAAGAAGAAATCCGCATCGATGTGGTGGAATTGGAAGTGCCTACCGTAAGCATAGCGGGTAACAAGAAAATGACCGTCACTGTAGGAACTGTTATTCCGCTTACGGCTTCGGTACGAGAGACATCATTACCAACGACATTCGTCTGGACTCTCAATGACGAGGAAGTCAGTGAAGATTATTCTTACACTTTCCTCGCTGATGAAATCGGTCGTTACACATTAAAAGCTTCTGCAAGCAACGAAGACGGCTCTCATTCCGATATGGTCGAGATTGAAGTCGTGAACGCTGAAGACATTCCTTTTGAATTAGAGTTCGAGAAATATGATTATCATACTGTCGTAGGAAGAAAATTGCTTCTCAAGCCTTTGTCGTCAAATAACGCACAAGACGTGGAATATTCTTGGAATATTGATGAGATGAGCGACATCAACGGATCTGATTCTCAGTTTATTTTCTCTGCAAATAAAGCCGGCGAATATCATGTCAATGTCACCGCTACATCAACAAACGGCGATAATGTGATAAGTTTCACTCGTACTATCAATGTCACCGTTTATGACGAAAAAGAATTCTATCGTCCAAAGAGCGGCGCTTCTGTAGCGGAATGTACCAAAGTGTTTGAATATACTCCAGCACCTGGACAATTTATCAACGAGTTGAAAACCGGAGGCTTCGACGCTTCGCATACCACACAAGAGGCCGCCATCGCTTACGCTGAAAAACGTTTCAGGGACAGCACTTGGGTCTCATTAGGAGGCTTCGGCGGCTACGTCATCGTTGGTTTTGATCATAGTATCGACAACACCAGCACTCATGATTTGTGTGTCATCGGTAACTCTTTCAACGGTTCTTCCGAACCTGGCGTCGTATGGGTGATGCAAGACGAAAACGGCAACGGACTTCCTGACGATACTTGGTATGAACTTGCAGGTTCTGAAACGGGTAAGGTCGAGACGATACAAAATTACGCCGTGACATATTACCGTCCAACAGGAACGAAAATGCCTGTGCAATGGACTGACAACTACGGTAACAGCGGCGAGATAGATTATCTCAAGCAGTTCCACACTCAGGATTATTACTATCCGCTTTGGGTCGAAGAAGACACTTACACTCTTACAGGAACTTGTCTGAAAGCTCGCAACTACGACCAATCTGGCAACGGAACTTATTGGGTCAATCCTCATTACGATTGGGGTTATGTAGATAATTTCAGTCCTACGGATTTCATCTCTTCAAATATGGCAAATCATTTCAACATCTCAAACGCCATCGACTTTGAAGGTGAACACGTGAATTTATCACATATCGACTTCGTGAAAGTACAATGCGCCATCAACGCCAAGAGCGGCTGGCTCGGAGAACTCTCCACTGAAGTCTGCGGATTTTATGATAGCAGTTTGAAAAGATGAAAAAGGTCAACGAATTTAAGCTATGAGCAGTGAGCTTAATCAAATCGGTCACTGAGCTTGTCGAAGTGACGAGTTATGCCTCCGACAGGCTCAGGCTCCGCTGACCGTTGAACTAAGAACTTTAAACACAAATAAAATATTATGAAAAACAATATCATCAATAAATGCGGACGACATTTTTGTGTCTTTGCATCTTTGTGTCTCTGCATCTTAACGTCTTGCATGGAATGGGATTACGGTCTGGAGGAAAGTTTCAACACTTCGGCTTCGGGCGAGGGTTTGTTTATTTGTAATGAAGGTAACTTCCAATACGGGAACGCTACCCTATCCTATTACGATCCTAAAGCAAAGAAAGTCGAGAATGAGATCTTCTATCGTGCCAATGCGATGAAACTCGGCGACGTAGCTCAGTCGATGATAATCAGAGACAGCATAGGTTGGGTCGTGGTTAACAACTCGCACGTAGTGTTCGCCATCGACATCAACACTTTCAAAGAAGTCGGACGTATCACCAACCTCACTTCTCCGAGATATATGCATTTCATCTCTGACGAGAAAGCTTATATTACGCAGATATGGGACAACCGTATCTTCATCGTGAATCCGAAACGTTATGAGATAACAGGTTATATCGACATTCCAAATATGACGATGGAAAGCGGATCGACGGAACAGATGGTTCAGTATGGAAAATATGTCTATGTCAACTGCTGGTCGTATCAGAATCGTATCATAAAAATAGACACTGAGACTGACCAAGTCGTCGATGAACTGACAGTTGGAATCCAACCGACATCTCTCGTGATGGATTGTAATTATAAGTTATGGACTGTCACCGACGGCGGTTACGAAGGCTCGCCTTACGGACATGAGGCTCCGTCATTATATCGCATCGACGCTGAGACTTTCACTATCGAGAAACAATTCAAGTTCGAGTTCGGCGACTGGCCTTCAGAGGTTCAGCTCAACGGCACGAAGGACAAGATTTATTGGATCAACGACGACATCTGGGAGATGGATGTCACAGCCGACAGAGTTCCTGTACGGCCATTCCTGCCTTATAACGAAACCCTATATTACGGCCTGACAGTCTGTCCTCGCACCGGAGATGTATATGTCGCCGATGCCATCGACTACGTTCAGCAAGGCATGATATACCGCTACTCAAAAGACAGAGAATTGATAGACAAATTTTATGTAGGAATCATTCCAGGAGCTTTCTGCTGGAAATAAATCATCTATAAATGAAGAAGTTACATCTAATATTATTATTTGTCATATTGCCATTTTTCGCGATAGCACAAGAGGAAGACGACATCAAATGGTATCTTAATCTTCCGGAAGTCCCTATCTACGCAGAGCGTCCTATAAAAGAAATTGGCGTTCAGCAAACCAAGATGGACTCCATCGTCTTGAAAGAAAACATAGCGCTTTCAGTGGCTGACATCCTCACTTTCAACTCATCAATCTTCGTCAAGAATTACGGCAGAGCCACATTATCGACGGTGTCTTTCCGAGGAACATCGGCATCGCATACGCAGGTCTCCTGGAACGGAATGAAAATCAACAACCCAATGCTCGGCATGACCGACTTTTCCATGATTCCGTCATATTTCATCGACGACGCTACTTTGTTGCACGGCACTTCTTCCGTCAATGAAACCGGCGGCGGCCTCGGCGGTTCGGTAAGACTTTCAACAAAACCGGCACAAGCCGACGGCTTCGGATTGCAATATATACAAGGTGTCGGCTCGTTCAAGACTTTCGACGAGTTTTTAAGACTTACTTACGGTAACGAACATTGGCAGACTTCAACGCGTGTCGTTTATTCCACCTCTCCTAACGATTACGAATATCGCAACCACGATAAAAAGGAAAACATCTATGATGAAAATATGAATATCATCGACCAATATTATCCTA
Organism: Bacteroidales bacterium; assembly: GCA_045615285.1. Lineage (GTDB taxonomy): Bacteria > Bacteroidota > Bacteroidia > Bacteroidales > F082 > Limimorpha. The sequence goes on along the minus strand of JAZLEO010000038.1, from coordinate 30,115 downwards.
TCGAACGTAACCGCAGCGGAGCTTTCAAGGATTTTCATTTTTTGCAAGAAGCATATTACGACACCAAGAAAGGTGACAAATTCGGTTTCAACGCCTGGTATATCGACTCTTACAGAGAACTCGCGATGCTGTCGGTTGATTATGGTGACGCGACAGATTTCGAGAACTACCAGTTGGAACAGACTTTTCGTTCCGTCGCATCTTGGGATCATCTGAGAGAAGATTGGAAACTCGCGGCCAAAGGCGGTTACATCTACACATGGATGGCTTACGACTACAAACGCGACGTCGGTAACGGCATCATGGCTAATATGATACAGTCGCGAAGCACCATCAACACATTTTACGGACAGATGGACGGCGAATATTATATAGGCAAGAAATGGCTCTTCACCGCCAGCGTCGCCGCTCATCAACATTTCGTCGATAGCCGCGACAGAAGCATCATGCTTCAAAACGGGAACGTGGCGCCAGTCGGTTATCACAAGGCACGCATCGAACTGACGAATTCAGTATCAATAAAATGGCGACCTATCGACCGTCTCGGAATGTCGGTCGTTGTCAGAGAAGAGATGTACGGCAAAGAATGGACACCAATCATCCCGGCATTCTTCATCGACGGCGTGATTTCACGAAAAGGCGATGTGGTGGCGAAGGCTTCCGTCTCGCGTAACTACCGTTTTCCGACGCTCAACGACCTTTACTTCATGCCTGGCGGCAATCCCGACTTGAAGAAAGAGAGCGGCTGGACTTACGACGCAGGCGTTTCGTTCGCAGTAGGAAAAGAAGGCGTTTATTCATTGAGCGGTTCCGCGAACTGGTTCGAGTCGTATATCAGCGACTGGATTATATGGCTGCCGACGACGAAAGGATTTTTCTCACCAGATAACATCAAAGACGTTCATGCTTACGGCATAGAGACGAAAGGCGATTTAGACATAGCTCTGTCGCAAGACTGGCATCTCGGACTTAACGGAACATTGTCATGGACGCCATCCATCAACGAAGGCGAGCCACGTTCACCAGCGGATAAGTCAGTAGGAAAACAGCTTCCTTACGTCCCGGAATATTCATCGACAGTGACAGGCCGTTTGACTTGGAAGACATGGTCGTTCTTATATAAATGGTGTTATTATTCAGAGAGATTCACCATGTCGTCGAACGACATTTCATTGACAGGCAAGTTGCCGCAATATTTTATGAGCAACATCTCTTTGGAAAAAATCGTCTCTTTGAAATGCGCCGACCTTTCGATAAAAGGAGCGATTAACAACCTTTTCAACGAAGAATATCTTTCAGTATTATCACGTCCTATGCCCGGAATCAACTTCGAGATTTTCGTAGGAATCACTCCTAAATGGGGACGGAAGTAGGATTTTGGGAACGGGGAACGGGAGACGGGGTCACTGAGCTTGTCGAAGTGATAAAATGAGAACTGGAAGCAAGTAAGTTAGTCGTGGGATTGGAAAGTATTTTCCGGCTCCACGACTTTTAGTTTTATAAGTTTGAGATAAATCTCTTCAATAAGAAAGTTAAAAAGTAAGGGAAAGTATAGAACTTACCATTGAAGCCAATGTTCTTATATCCTAACTTTATTCCATATTTCACATCAGGATATTTATCTTCTTTCAGCAAATTATTCAATGAAGCGGTTGCACTATCATTGGCTTTAACCTCTACAGGGATAAGTGAATCAGCGTCTCTTACAAAGAAATCCATTTCAAGAGATGGTTTATCGTTATTATAATAATAGAGGGAATATCCTTGTTTTACTAACATATCCCCTACTATATTCTCGTATATAGCTCCTTTGTATGTACCAAGATTTTTATTAGCTCTCAAATCTTCCTGAGCTTCCTCGTCGAGCGATGCGATCAAAAGTCCTGTGTCTTTATAGTAAATCTTGTATAGTTTAGGATCATAATTGCCTTTAAGTGGAAGTTCTGGCTGATTAAGACAATAGCAGATATTTATGACACCTGCATCCGCAAGCCATTCCACACATCCTATATAATCCCTGTTTCTTGCGTTCCTTGCAATTTTGGTAATCTGAAAGCGTTTGTTTTCCTTGGCTAAAAATGTGGAAATATGGTTATAAACAGCTTTAACCTTTGCTTTGTCCAAACCATCAACATATTTGGTAATATCTTCTTCGTAATCTTTCAGAAGTTGTTTTTGTATGGCAAAAGTACCGCTGAAGTTTTTGTTCTTGATATATGTATTTACAACTTCAGGCATACCACCGATAGTAGCATAATCTCTGAAAAGTTCAAAAAGAACATCCATTTGCAATTTAGCAAGAGGCTTGACTTCAGACATGTGTCGGTAAAGATCTTCAATAAAATCATCTGCATATCCTTTTGCCCAAAGAAATTCTTCAAAATCCATGGAATGCATTTCGTAATCTTCCTTATAGCCAACGCTATTAGATTCTATTTCCCGATAATTAATACCCATCAATGAACCAGAACAGATTACATCGAACCGTCCATCGAGTTTGAAGAACTTCAATGAAGTAGCGCAATTAGGACAAGCTTGCAGCTCATCAAAAAAGAAAAGAGTCTCACCCGGCACAAACTTTAGTTCAGGATTTAACAACGATATGTTTTTAAGAATAGCATCTACTTCAAAACCATCATCAAAAATATTCTTATATTTAGGTTGCTCTACAAAATTAATCTGGATAACGTTCTTATAATTTTGGTTGGCAAACCACTCGATAGAACGTGTTTTTCCAATCTGGCGTGCACCTTTAATGATTAGCGGTTTCCTGTTCGGATTGTTTTTCCAAGCTATTAAATAGCTATCGACCTTTCTTCTAAGTAGCTTATCCATATCTAAAGTCTTTAATTACAACTGCAAATATAACACTTTTCACATAATCCCGACTACAATCATACACTTATTTCACATTTTCCTTATTATTTTAAACCATTATTTTCACATTATCCTAGTTACAAAGATATATTATTTCACATTTTACAGATTTATTTTATAAAAAAACACATCTATATTCAAAGTCTTTCACTACCTTTGCAAAATCAAAATCGCATCGTAATTGTTACAATAAAACATTGACATTCAAATGAAAGCTCAGATAACGAACAAAGAGATTTGGAGTATCGCCTTACCTATTATGCTTGGTAATATGGCGCAGACTATCATCAACTTCACCGATACTGCATTTCTCGGTCATCTGGGTGTCATCGCGTTAGGCGCTTCCATGCTCGCCGGATTGTTTTATTTCGTCTTCACCACAATCGCAGCCGGCTTCGCTATCGGAATTCAAATCATCATCGCCCGTCGCTTTGGCGAAGGCAACTTCAAGAGAATCGGTGTCATTTTTGAACATGGTTCTATCGTTGTGCTTATTTTAGGACTAATCTTATTCTCAATCTTATATTTCTTCTCCGACACTCTCCTACTCAAAATTATCGACTCACCAAACATTTACGAGGCTTCGTTAGATTATATCAAATACCGTCAGTTCGGAATCATCTTCGTATGTTTCAACTTCTTATATCGTGGCTTGTATGTCGGAATCTCCAATACCAAAGTCATTACTTATTCCACGATAATAATGGCGGTCGTCAATATTCTTTTAGACTATTGCCTGATATTCGGTAAGTTCGGTTTTCCTGAGATGGGAATTGGCGGTGCTGCATTAGCATCGTTCTGCGCTGAAGTAGCAGCTTTCGTTTTCTTCACGATATACAGTTATATCTCATTGAGAAAGAGAGAATACGGCATGTTCCAAGTCCACAAGTTAGAATCCGAACTGATGGGAAGAATACTAAAACTTGCCACTCCGACTATGATACAAAAACTTTTCTCTTTCGGAGTATGGTTCGTATTTTTCATCTTGATAGAAAAGATGGGCGAGACAGCGACAGGCATCTCGTCTATCGTGAGAAGTATCTACATGATTCTCATAACTCCTGCATTCGCCTTCGCCACTACGACGAATACAATAGTCAGCCGCACTATTGGCGAAGGTCATGCCGACCAAGTTTATTCGACTATCTTCAAGATTTTGAAAAACTGTCTCTTATGCACAATACCGATTATAATATTGGTAATGATTTTCCCTTTGCAAATCATAAACATCTACACCGACGACCTCGACTTCGCCAAGTTGGTAATTCCGTCAATCTTTGTGATATGTAGCGGCACCATCTTCCAAGCCATCGGCAACGCATATTTCGAAGCAGTTTCCGGAACAGGCAACACATCAGCAGCTCTTTATCTAGAAGCAACGATACTTGTGATTTACGTCGCTTTTGTCTGGTTCATATCCACTTCAACAAACAATGTCGAATGGGTCTGGACCGCAGAGATTTTGTACGGAGCCTTACTTGGAATCTTATGCATTTTATACATGAAATTCGCTAACTGGGAGAAGAAGAAGGTGTGAAAAGACAACGTGTCAACCAGACAACATGACAACGAGACTTTTTTTTGACCATTGACTGTTGACCATTGGTTGTTGAACTTCGACATTGACTCAGAACTTATTGACTTATTGGCTTATCAACTCATAGACTTTAACAAAGTGCCAAGTTGCGGTTTCGACTGGCTCTGGCTTCGTAATAGAGCTAACTTCATTTCCAAATAAAAAATCAGGACAATAGTATATGTTTTCGGAACATTTTTAAGTTTATTTTGTCCCGAATATTAAAATAAAAGTGATATATTTGTCCCGAATAAAAATATTTAATATGACAATACAAGTTGAGATATTACAGTTTTTGCATTTTCATCCATTATCAAGTCGCGCCGAAATTGCCATGGCATTGAATGACGCTCCTAATGAACGTACTTTAAAGAGAATCATCGCGGATGCCGTACATCGAGGCGACATCATAATGGAAGGCAAAGGAAAAGCCACTCGCTACTCCTTATCAGCGCAGGCTCAACTGACAATGCCAATAGATATCAACACTTATTTCTTGAAAGATATCGACGAACGTGTGGTGCAAGAAAACTTCAATTTCGACTTGATTTGTAATGTATTGCCACAAGTGACTCTTTTCACCGAAGAAGAAACGAAAAGATTAGAGACCGCTCATCAGATGTTTCTTACCAACATGAAGAGTCTGAATGAGATTGAATACCGCAAAGAAATGGAGCGCTTAGGTATTGACTTGTCGTGGAAGTCATCTCAAATAGAGGGAAATACATATTCACTTCTCGAGACGGAACGACTGCTGAAAGAAAAACAGACGGCGGAAGGAAAATCGAAAGATGAGGCCGTCATGTTACTGAACCACAAAGACGCTTTGGACTTTATCCTAGACAATCCAGATTATCTTAAAGAGATATCCGTCAGGAATATAGAAGACATTCACCGCATCTTAACCAAAGAATTAGGTGTTGGCGGAGGCATAAGAATGAGAAGAGTCGGCATAACAGGAACCAACTACAGACCTCTCGACAATGAATTTCAGATCAGAGAAGCTTTGGAAGACAGTTGTAAACTAATCAACGGGAAGACAAACATCTTTGAGAAAGCACTTTGGACACTTGTGTTACTGTCATACATACAAGCTTTTTCTGACGGCAACAAACGCACTGCTCGCATTGTAAGTAATGCGATATTATTGGCGTGGGGATATTGCCCTATTTCGTTTCGCACCGTAGATTCCATAGAATACAAAAAAGCCATGTTGCTGTTTTACGAACAGAACAACATCTCAGCTTTCAAACAGATTTTTATTGAACAATACGAATTTGCAACAAAGAACTATTTTTAAGAACTATGAACCAAGGCTGCTGAACTTTGACCTCTAAACCCAATCCTCGTCCCCAATTCCCAGTTACCTTCGACAGGCTCAGGCAGCGATAAAATCTCAGAAATTCAGTAACTCAAAATCTCAAAAAACTTTTAACTTTAGACTTTTGTCATTTGTCATTCATACTTTTTTCAATCTCCTCGATAGTCGGAAGGTTGTCTTTCAAGTCTTCAGGAAGTTGGTGTCTAGAAATTTCAAATTCAGAAATACCTATCGGAGAATTTATTCTTGATAAAGCATAGCGCGCCAACACTGTATTCTTCTCCTTGCAAATCAATAAACCTATTGCAGGATTATCTAATTTCGTATTTAATAAATCGTCAACCATTGCCGTATATCCTGCCAGAGGTATTATAAAACAAAAGATCTATATATTTATCTATGCCACCAACAGACAAGCGATATTCACGTCCAACAAAAGAAAAGCCCTTGCCTAATTCCAACAAGAAATTTGACAATGCTATCCCTTGTCTTTCATAAAGGTCTGTCTCCAAGAAATTAACCAACACACCTCTTCCCCAGTTATTTTCCAAAGTTTTTTGCACAAAGAACAATCCCTTATTTGCATCACCTTTTACTTTATCTATAATTTTCTGATGATGGCTCCAGGGTATCGAAAATAACAAATCAAATTTATCGGCAAGTTGCCGACAATTTTCAAACAAAGGAGCATACAAACAATAAAAATACTTGGTATATCTAAGACTAGTTGGTGCCAAGCCTTTTTTATTATCCAAAATAGTTGAAAGATCTCGGCTCAACTTTTCATAAAAGCGAGAGCCATATTTATTATCATATTGACGTTCCTCTATATCTTTTCCCAACTCCCAATAAAAAGAAAGTATTCCCCTATTGATTTGCAAAGATACTTTTATCTGACTTTGTCGATAACGCTTACACAAATCCTGAATCCAAAACAAGTAATCCTTATCTGAAATATCTACAGACTTTTTCATTTTTTATAAAGTTTCATTTTTTGATTTTGTGCAAAGATAATAAAAAGACTAAAGACAAATGGCTAATGGCTAAAGTTTTTTAAAACTATGAGCTATGACACAGAACTCATTGACTTATTGACTTTCACTGTTCACAGCTAAAATTCTGCATTTTCTTCGTAACCTCTTCATTATATTTATTAAAAATCAAGGCCATTTCCAAAACGATTTTTGTTTTCAAATCGCCGTCTGCTATATTTGAAATTACTTCGTCTTGATATTGCCTCCACTTTTCAACAAATGGTGCATATAACTCTGAAAAATCCATGGCAGAAATTGAGCCGTTTGTCTCTATATGCGATTCTACCTTTGAAAGCAAATCCTCGCACATCGCAACACTTTCTCTTTTAATTTCGTCCAAAACATTTTCTTGTTGAGTTTTTTCTTGTCGTTCCTCAACTTTATCTTTTACAAGATAATAGGTCGGAATCGCCAATGCGAGTAATATAATCGAAGCTGCAATAAATTTCCAGATTCGGTTTCTGTCACGCCATTTTTTCTGTAATACGCTTATATCGGAATAACGTTTTCCGACTTCTTTCTGAATACATTTATTTATGATATATGCATATCTCTTACCGAAAATGTCGCGCATTATCAAGCCGATAGAATATATGTCGCTGCGAGAATCGACGGCTTTTCTTTGAGATAATAGTTCTGGTGAGGCATATTTCGGCGTGCATCCCAAATTCTTCCAGACATAAAAAGCGTCTTTGTCGGCGAGACCAAAGTCGATGAGTTTTAAGGTATTGTCGCTTCGTGTTATGATTATGTTCTCTGGTTTTAAGTCGTTGTGAATTATTCCTTTCTTATGAAGATAACTCACAGCGGAAAGCAATTCGTCGAAGATTCTTTGTCGGGTTTGTAAAGAGGGTTTCTCCAGAAGGAATTCATCCAAGGTACGGCCTTCAAAATATTCCATCAGGATTCCGTCGCCTTCGCAAATATCTTTTTCGTAAAATATAATATGAACGATATTCGGATTGTCGCAGCCAAACGACAACTCATACTCGCGTCGAAGCATCGTTTTCTGATGTTCCGAATTGTCTTTTGTTGTCTTTATCAGAAAATATTTTCCATCACGACAAACACGCCACAACTTAGAATTAGCCGTGGTTTTCAACAATTTAAAATCATGAAAAGAATCCAGTCTCTCTTCAGGAACATAATCCATATCAAACAATCCGCTCTCGTTGGTCATATCGCATGTCAATTTGAACGACAAAAATATTACTTTTGTAATTCAAAAAAAACAAATCATAAAAAAATATAAGCAATGAGCTGAGAGCCTTGATCTACGAACTGTTACTCATAACTCACAGCCCATTGCTCAAAGCATAAAAAAAACATGTCAATAAAAAGCGACAATCCTCAGATTCACGCGCTACGCGAAAGAGTTGAAAACAAATTCGGCAAGACTTTATACGTCCATTCCGATTTCATCGATCTTATGAACGATATTGAAATGGAGCTACGTCTTCATATCTCAGAAACAACATTAGAACGTGTATGGAGTTATTCCACAAGAGGTTACGACAACGTATCTTTCAGAACTCTCGATGTCTTGTCGAGATACGCCTGCAATGTGAATTGGGAGAATTTCTGTGAGCTGTTAAAGAAAGAAAACAAGAAAGAATCGGAGGTTTTTGATGCCGAAATGATTTTAAGTAAAGATTTGAATGTCGGTGACAGAATCAGTTTCTCATGGATTCCGGACAGATACTGCGAAGCGCGTTATCTTGGCGACGACAAATTCATCGCTGAGCATTGCGAGAACTCCACCATGCAAGAAGGCGACACTTTTGAATGTTCGCAGTTCATCTTAGGAAAGGAATTGCAAATGAAATTGACAACAGTCAATAGTCAACAGACTTCTTCCAAAGTTTATATCGTCGGGAAGAAACATGGGTTGACAAGTTTGAGGAGACTTTAAAAATGAAAATACTTCTTTTAATATTAGGTTTTATATCATTATCTCTCGGTGTCATCGGGATTTTTATTCCTTTACTACCGACGACTCCGCTCCTGCTTCTCGCCGCCTGGTGTTTCTTCAGAAGCTCGGAGAAGTTATACTTCAAACTTATCAATAGCAAATATTTAGGTTCGTATATAAAAAACTTCAGAGAGAATAAGATTATCCCTCTGAAGACTAAAGTTTATATCATAACGATGTTGTGGGCAAGTTTGATTTACTGCATTTTCTTTGTCGCTAACGGAATGCTCTGGCTGCAGATTTTACTTGCAATAATACTCATAGGAGTCACGATACATATACTTTCTTATAAGAGTTAATGAGACAACTTAAACACCCAAGCCGCGTCGCTTTTCAAGTCGTTATATTTAAGCGGAGTAGTGTCGATTATCATCTTACCGTTTTCGTATTTCCATGGTAATATTTTTTCACAGCCTAACATTTTCACTATTGTATTTCCGTTCGGTTGTGGTATTTCCAAAATGAGTTCGTCTTGTGGATATTCAATCGCGATGGCATATAAGTCGTCGCCTTTTGTGGTGTAACATACGTAAGGTTGCTCACACTTATATTCTGCCTTGAAACCGTCTTTAACTTTCAACAATTCTTTTTTAGACGCACATTTAGACGCCACAGATGTGACGTCTCTACTGACGAACAATCGCATCATAGCATCAATATTTTTCTCTTGATATTCGACTTTTATAGTATAAGGCTCGCCAGCTTTTAACTTGATTTTCCCAGTCGTAGAACTCCAGTTTTTAGCTTGATCCGCATCGCTTTGTTGTTCGTTAGCTTTCGCAGGATTATAGTCGATAATGACTTTATCATCGACGGTTACTTTCACATTATCATCCACTTCCACTTCAAAGGTGTAATTAGCATTCTTTTCAGGAATATAAATTCCGTTCCAAGTAGCGCTGAAGTTATCGTAGCTTATGGTCTTATCAGGAGAGTTACGATGCCAGTTGAAATCTATCAAGGAATCTGTTCTATTGAGTGTCACTTCTTTCATTTCGTAGAACTTATGATAAGGACGAGTTCCGTATATTGCCTCGCCGTTTATCTCGAGCCATTTGCCGAGATCCAGCAATCTTTCTTGTTGAATCATAGGGATGATGCCGTCAGCTGCAGGGCCCACGTTGAGAGTCATGCCACCGCCTGCTGCCACTGTCTTAGCGAAGTGACGAATCAAGTCTTTAGAGGTGAGATAGTTGGACAGCGGCTCGGTGCGGTTAAATCCGAAGGAGCGACCTATGCCGCGGCATTCCGCCCATGGTCTGTCGGTCTGTGTGATGCCTGCGCTGTATTCTGGGGTGCGGAAACCGTATTGTGCTCCGTGGCCCCAGCGGTCGTTGACGATAGCCTCCTCGCCCACTGTGTTATAATACCAGGCGATGAGTTCAGCAGCGTGCCACTGTTCAGCAGAGTTACGCCATTCACCATCGGAGAAGATGATAGAAGGCTTGTATTTTGTAACCAATTCCTTAAACTGAGGAATCATGTGGTTTTCAACATAATTAGTGATAGAATCATCTGGGTCGATGTACCATCTGTGCATTGGGTTGGTCCATTCTGGAAGCGAGTAATAGAATCCCATCTTCAAGTCTTTAGCGCGTACCGCATCAGTGAGTTCACCGACGATGTCGCGTTTTGGTCCGCCTACTACGCTGTTCCATTCTGGAGAGTATTCGCTGTCCCAGAGGCAGTAGCCGTCGTGATGTTTTGAAACGAGAAGCACATATTTAGCGCCGCTTTTTTTGAACAAGTCGGCCCAGTCTGTTGGGTTCCACAATTCAGCCTTAAACATTTTATCGAAGTCACGATATTCGAAGTCTTCGCCGTAGTTTCTTTTTTGGAAATTGATTCGTGTGGTATCACCGTTCATCAGCCCGCTGTAATACCATTCGGCGTAACCTTCGTTGGTAGCGAAAGCCGGAACGGAATAAACGCCCCAGTGAATAAAGATTCCAAGTTTAGCGTCTGAGAACCATTGAGGATAACCACGTTGCTGCAATGACTCCCAAGTCGGTTCAACTTTCTGAGCGAATGTCGATAATGCCAAGAGGCATATTAATAAGGTAAAGAGTTTTTTCATAATTTATTATTTTTAAGTCAACGGACAACAGACTACAGTCAACAGACTTTGTCCAATCTTTTTCGCTATAAACTTTTCTTATCTCGCAAAGAATCGCAAAGAACAATCCCGTCCCCAGTTCCCAATTCTCAAAAAACTTCCATCGCAATATGAGCGCAGGCCTCTGCATCGGCGAGTGCGTGGTGATGATTTGTCAGGTCGAAACCGCAATGAGCAGCGACGGTATGAAGCTGATGGTTTTCCAAATCGGGGAACACCTTGACAGATGTTCTGTAAGTACAATGAAATTGATAATTAGGATATTTCATCTTATAATGTGCGAAACAAGCTTTCAGGCAACGCTCATCGAATGATTTGTTATGAGCGACGAGCGGCAGGTTTCTCACATACTTCGAGGCTTCTCTCCACACTTCAGGAAACAGCGGTGCTTCATCCGTGTCTTCCTTCTTGATTCCATGAATCTTGGTGTTCCAATAGCAATAATGATTTGGAACTGGTTTTATGAGACTGTAGAAACTATCCACAATCTCCCTGTCTTTCACAATGACGATACCGACGCTGCACGCACTTCTGATGTCGCCGTTAGCCGACTCGAAATCTATGGCTGCGAAGTCAGGGAGATCGGGAATTATTATTTGATTGTTAGAAGTTTCCGACATCTCATTCTTTTATTTCTGCATGAAAAATATCGATTTCATCGTCTTCAAACATACTTTCTGTCGTGTAGTACTGACCTGGTTTGTCGTCGTCTTGGAACAACAACAATGTCACTTTCTTGAATTTCAAAGGCTGTTGGCTTTCCGATACTTGTTGTACTTTCTCGTAAGAAATGCCTTCCATCTTCAACATTTTCAACAAAGCCGCCAAATCCAAATCGACATTCAAGAAGATGTCTTCGCCTTTTTCAGTCCAAGCTATACTGATGACACCTGTGGTGTATAATTCAAAGTTTTTAATTTCAACTGCTTTCATAATATTTATTCTTGATTTAATAATTCATTCAAATCTTTTGATAATTGTTCCGCATTGACAAAACGAATGGATTTCATTCCCATGTCGATAGCGCCTTTCACATTATTGATATTATCATCTATAAACACCGATTCTTCTGTTTTAAGATTATATCTTTCCAATAATGTCTGATATATTTTCGGATCTGGTTTGAGAAGTTTCTCGTCGCCAGAACAGACGATATTATCTATCAAAGAAAAGATTTTATATTTCTTCTGCACCATCGGGAAAGTCTCGTTCGACCAGTTTGTCAGGCCATAGATGACAGGAAATCCGTTTTCTTTCAACGACTTGATAAGTTCGTACATTCCAGGAATCTCCTCGCCCATCGTCTTCATCCATTCTGTATGATAAAGTCTGATGGCATCTTCAAATTCCGGAAACTCCGCGATACGTTCCTGAACCGCAACTTCAAAAGGCTTACCCTTATCCATCTGAGCGTTCCATTCTGAGTTACAGACGTTTTCTATGAAATAATTACATTTCTCAACATCATTAAAATACTCATCAAAAAGATAATGAGGATTCCAATCTACGAGAACACCACCAAAATCGAAAATTATGTTTTTAATCATAAGAAAATATTTTGTACAAAAATAATAAAAATCTTGTAGAGACGCAAAATATTGCGTCTCTATACAAATGCAAAATATTGCGAATCAACAACAGACGCAAAATATTGCGTCTCTACCAATTAATCACATTATTTCTGATATAATTCGAAATCACATTTAATTCATATTGATTTCTAACAATATGATCATGATATCTAGACTGCCATTCAAATTCAATACAATTACATCTTGCATATTTTGTCACACCAACTTTTAAACCTCGAATAATTGACGCTAAATTTTGGGATTGTGGACCAAAACTATTTTTATCAGCAGATAAATTAGAACCATCTATATGTATTAATAAATGTATATGATTGGGCATCACTACATATTCTAACACATCTGCTATCGGGAAATGTTCATTTATTTTTTCAACACAACACTCAGCAAATTTACCAATTTCAGTAAAATGCATCATATCATCATGAATTTCCCCAAAAAAGTGAACCATATTCTTTGTACAAATTGTAACAAAATACGTTCCTTCGGCATAATTATGCCATTTAACACGTGTCGTATCAACACGATACCTGTTTTTATATTTATCGCTCATAAATTTTGTGTTTTTACAAAATAATTAACGATAAATATTCCATTATATTATTTACCTAGAAACATTTTGCGTCTGCCAATTGACAGACGCAAAATTATATTGTACAGATGCAAAATATTGCGTCTCTACAAATGCTAAACATTGTGCATCAATAACAGACGCAAAATATTGCGTCTCTACTTGGATAATCGTTTTTCAATCAATGCTGCTACTTTGTCACGGAGGCTTTCAACGCTTTGTTCTTCCGATGGCATGACCGGATCCAAAACCTCAATATCGATCTTCTTCCAGAACTTAGGGACGATACTGCTTCCATAACATGCTGATTCAGAACCTGCGATTGCAACCGGAACTATAGGCACATTCAATTCCTTACTCAAAATAGCAAATGTCTCCTTGAACTTTCTCATGGTATTATCCTTAGAACGTGTTCCTTCAGGGAAGATGACAATATGCTTGCCTTTCTTCAAAACGGCGCACATCTCTTGCAACGACTGACGTACGTTTTTGTTAATATCCATTAAGATTATGTTATTCTTTCTAGCGAAGAACTGAGCTATCTTTGACCTCCAGTGCTTCTCTTTTGCAAAGAAGAAAATATCTTTATTTTCCTTACGTGAGAAGTTGTAAGTAATTAAGAATCCGTCGATTGCAGAACGATGGTTCGCTACGATGATACATGGCGTCTTTGGTAATTTCTTGTTACCTCTTACTCTGAAGCGATAGCAAATCGAGAATAATATCTTCGTAAATGTGTATGTAAACCATTGAGTAATACCTGGTTTCTCCAACTTCACATCGACTTTCGTCGCCAGAATATCTTTCCATGTTATCGTCGTTGTATTGAAAGAATGTTCGTTAGTCTCGATATATTCGGTAAGTTTCGCCAAAGTATTGAGATTCTCCATCTGTTCCTCGTTCATATTGATACCGAATGTGTTTTCGATATAAGCGAGAAGTGAGACCTTGCTCAACGAGTCCATCGACAAGTCGATTTCAAAGTGGTCGTTCTCATTGGCGATTGTCTTTGTCTCTTCTTCAATAAAAGATTTTAACATTTTATAGACTTCGCTCTTACCTTCGAGAGATTCCTGCTGAATATTGGTTTTTGGCTTGTCGATGATATGTGGAAGAAGGAAACGCTGCACCTTACCAAGTCGCGTCTTTGGCAATTCTTCCGACATGATATGATATTGCTTGATGCGCTTATATTGTGGCTGCTCTGCGTTGAAGAGTTCCACCTCTTTTTTAATGAGAGCATCCATCGCTTCCAGATCAACCTGTCTTACAGCTGTCATTTCTGGACGGACAGCTGCATGTAAAGCGTCGCCGCTCAAGAAAATACCGATCTCTTGTACGTAAGTGCTTGACGCCAAGAACTCTTTTTCAAGAAGTTCTGGATTTATATTCTTACCATTTGATGTCACGATAATCTCTTTGATACGACCTGTTATTTTAAGGCCGTGTTTGTCGAGAATACCCATGTCGCCGGTATGAAGCCATCCGTCTTTTATGATCTGAGCCGTCTCTTCTTCACGTTTGTAATAACCTTTCATCACGTTATCGCCCTTGACACAGATCTCACCGTTTTCAGCAATCTTCACTTCGATGTTAGGAAGCAATTCGCCAGCATAACCGATCTTACGTCTTCCTGGACGAGTGAATGAAATCATAGGAGCTGTCTCTGTCATGCCGTAGCCTTCAAGGACATACAATCCTAAAGTCTTCAAAATCTCGGCTGTCTCTTTTGAAAGAGCTGCACCGCCAGAGACGAGATATTTCACATGACCGCCGAATTTCTTATGCACACTGCTGAAAATCGTCCTTGAAACCTTATCGCTACCGATGAGTTTGGTAATCTTATAAAGAGCACGTGTAACAAAAGAAGCGTTGATTTTATTCATGATACCTTTGACGAGCATATCGTAGAGACGAGGCACGCCGATGATGATAGAAACCTGTCCAGCGTTGAGAGTCTTGATGATTGACTCGGCGTTCATAGCCTCAGCGATGTGAAGAGTTCCGCCCATATAAAGAGGAGCCACTAGGCTGCCGAGAAGCGGAAGTATGTGATGCAAAGGAAGAAGCACCATCACATTGCTGTCTGGCTGGAAGATAGGGACCTGCTTACTTACTGAATCCACGTTGAACATGACGTTCTTGAAAGTCAGCATCACGCCTTTTGGATTGCCGGTCGTACCAGAAGTGTAGTTGATTAACATCACGTCGTCGGCATTACCGAGAGGAATATCTGTTGCAGGGATGTTAGTGTCATCGGAGAGAACGAAATCATTTTTTGTCATGAGGCGAGCGCCTTGAAGTTCGATGTCGTTGAACATCTCCATTTTATCTTCAGAAATGAATACAATGTCTGGGCGACAGTCGTTGATGACGTATTCTATCTCTTTCTTTGTCGATTGTGCGTCGAGAGGAACCGCTATCGCTTTGCAGCGCATCGTACCGAGGAAAGCGAAACACCATTCTGGTGAGTTCTGGGCACATATCAAGACTTTTTCAGGATTTCTTTCAGATGAGAATGTGTCAGCGTAAATTTGTGAATATCTGAGCAGTTGTTCGTAGGTATATTTGACATCTTTATATGTGATGGCAAATTTATCTTTTTTAGATACTAGCATATTTTATAAGTTTTCAATATCTTGCAAAGATAATAAAAAGACAAAAGTCTAAAGGCTAAAGACTAAAGTTTTTTTATCAGGAATTCATGGGTTAGGAATTCAGGATTTCAGGGATATTTGTAGATACGTCACTCTCGTGGCGTCTTTCTGGAATTCCAAACTTCTGAGATTCTGAGATTCTAAAGTTCCAGAATTCTATTTGGGCGTTCCGGCGAAGCCGTCGGGCTTTCCGCTATTGTATACGCAAAATATTGCGTCTCTCCCAAAAGTATGCCGCTCCAATCCCTAACGCTCGGGTGCTACTATCAACAAAATCGATAACATTATTGAAAATATCGTTTTGACTTATGCAAACAATAGTTATATTTTTGCGTTGTTAATGAATGAAAGATAAAACATAATTTTAAATCAGCCCGAAGCTCTTCGCCGAGGGCTCTTAACTGAAAAAACTATGAAAAGACTTCAAGATAATGTAACGATAATAACCGGTGGCGGTAAGGGAATAGGTTTCGGAATGGCGTGCGCTTTCGCGAAAGAAGGCTCCAACCTTGTCATAACAGGAAGAAACGAAGCCAGATTATTGGAAGCCAAGAAAAAATTGGAGGAGACTTACGACGTGAAAGTCCTGGCGATGGTAGCCGACGGTGCCGACGAATCACGTATCAAGGAGGTCATTGCCAAGACTGTCGAGACTTTCGGCAAAATAAACACTCTGATAAACAACGCACAGGCTTCCAAGTCGGGATTGTCGCTCATCGAGCACACCAAAGAAGACTTTGATTTAGCGATAAATTCAGGATTATACGCCACTTTCTTCTACATGAGAGAAGCCTTCCCTTATCTCAAGGCGACCAAGGGTTCAGTGATAAACTTCGCTTCGGGCGCCGGCATGTACGGCAAGCCGGGACAGAGTTCATACGGAGCTGCCAAAGAAGGCATCAGAGGACTTTCCAGAGTTGCTGCCACAGAATGGGGGCCTGACGGAGTGAGAGTCAACATGATAGCGCCGCTCGCCATGACAGAAAGCCTCTCCGAATGGAAAGACGCTTATCCTGAATTATTCGCGAAGACAATACAAGGAATTCCGCTTGGAAGATTCGCCGACCCAATGCAAGACATCGGAAGAGTGTGCGTCTTCCTGGCTTCAGACGACGCTTCTTACATCACCGGCGAGACAATAACATTACAAGGTGGCTCGGGATTGAGACCGTAAAGAACTTTAGAATTTTAGAACTCTAGAATTTTAGAAATTTTCTAGAGTTCTAAAAGATTATAACGTAGATTTAAATATAAAATAATATCTGTCTTGCATATCGTCGCTTTCGTCAAAAACGTTAATAACTTTTAAGACTCCCAGCGCTTCGTTTCCTTTTCCTACCAAGACAATATCTTCATTGCTTATATTCAAAAGCTTGGATGATTTGTTGGAGTTGGCGTACGCATTCTTAACGGAAGAATAGTTGGCGTTTTCAAAATCGAAGTCATTGAAACGCGCGAAGAGCAGTCCCGTCATGCTGCGCCATTCTCTGCTCAAAACCAAAGTCGAATCTTCCGAATAATCATAAATATCTATATAAATGCTATCTGTAGTCTCACAATCCACGATTTCGTTCCTTTCTATACAGAAGCCGTTTTTTTCATTTTTATAAGAGGCGAACATCGTATATTCCGCAGCTTTAAGATGAATATCGCCCGCAACCAGATGGCTCACCGCCATCTCAGAATAATTACCCGTAGAACAGACCGCTTTAAAATAAAATTTCACGGTAGTAGTATCCGCATCAAACTGAGGAACATCATATTGATACAGAAAATTACTTCTTTCCGCATCAACGACCGTATCCAACAACGACATCAGTCCGTAAGATGTAGCGGCAGAAATACTTATCGAAGAGATAAATCCTTCATTGGCAAAAGACTCTATCTTGAAAATGATCTTCTCGCCCGCATTATAACATTCTTTAGGGCTTATCGTCTTGGCGAGGATAACGACATCCGACTCTTCATCGCCGCCACATGACGACAAGATAAGACCTAGAACAAGTATGTATATCAGCTTTTTCATAATATTACAAATAAAGTTGGAGGCTCATCACCTCCAACCATTACATATTATCATTCAGTAAATCAATTACTTTTCAAGACATAAGCCTTTACTGTAACAGATTTCTTTACGTATTTACCCAAAAACATACGTTCGACTTCTGTCGTTTTCATCACCGGAACATAGTAATCAGCTCCAGGATATTCTTCAACGACTTTATAGACAGCCTTCTTGATGTCGCCATTGAGTTTTATGTTATTTTTACCTTCAAGTTCTACAACCTTAACATCTCTGAAGTTGTAGTCTTCACCGTTAACCTTGTCGATTTTATTTATAAAGCCAAGGTAAACTCTCGACTCGACAGTCACGACTGTTTCACCAAGTTGTGTATAATCATTGATGTTTGCTTCAACGCGAACACATGTAGGAGCGAATGAAGTCGATTGAACGTCAGACACTTGTCGAAGTCCGCTACATGAGCTGAACGCCAACATCATCAGTGCCGTCATCGTTAATGTTAATAATGATTTTCTCATGGCTTTAATTATTTAAAGAAGTAACTAATTGTGATACGGACATCAGAACCCAACTCGCCTTTTGAGCTGCTTAACTTTGAATAATAAGTATCGTCCAAACCGACAAAATCTTTAGTATAGAATGTTTGTTCCGAACCGTCTTCATCTGTATAAACGTTCTTATACTTTTGTCCGAAATATTTGACAGCCGACAAACCGTATTCCAGACCTACAGCCACTGGAAGATCAGCCACAAAGCATTGTAAACCAATATATGCGCCGAGTCCGATTTCAAATGAAGTTCTTTCTGAACTTGAGCTTACGAAGCTAGAGTTTTCAGCAATAATTTTTTCACCACTCACGCCCAATGGCAATGTAGCGCCAACATAAACATCCAATAAATTGGTTGGAGCGAAATGACGTGCGATACCAGGAGTGAGACGGAACAAATATTCAGAATCCTTGTTACGGACATTTACATCAGGTTCATCTTCTACCATAACAGAACCTTTGTCTTTGGAAGCGACCTTATTAGCCTGAATACCACATCTGATTTCCAGATTATCACTCATATAATGTTTTACGTTGACAAGAGGAAGTCCTCTCCATGAAATTTCGTCATCAACCATCTGTAATATTTCAGACAAACCAGGTCCGATGAAGATTCCGTAATCGCCAGAGACTGGACGATTACCAGTTTTGATTGTTCTTGAATAAGGTTCACCTTCTGAAATTTGTGCCAATACAGGTGCAGAAGCGACAAACATCAAAATCATAACAATCAATGATTTAAATAATAACGATGTTCTTTTCATATAATTTCACTAAGTTATATACCATCTAGCCCATCGGTTTTAATTTGTTTGTAATACGCAACAAATGTATAAATAAAATCTTAAAATAACAAGTAATTTATAATATTTTAAGAACATAAAATAAAGGTCCTAACATCACTCAATTCCTAACTCATCAACAGAGATTCCGAAGAGTTTCATTTTCCTGATTATCTCAGGAAGTTCCTCTTCTATGAATTGTTTCTTCTGTTCCGCGAGTATTATCTCTTTAGCATTTTCACTTACGTTAAAACCGATGCCGCGCTGGGTAATGATGATGTTCTTACTTTGCAGCAACTCGTAAGAACGCATCACTGTGTTGGGATTGACGCCAACTTCTATCGCCATCTCCCTCACCGACATTATCTTCTCGCCTACCTTAAACTTATCGTTCAAGATCATCTCGCAAATGTGAAAATAAATTTGCAGATATATAGGCTGGTGCGACTTGAATTCCATAATCAATAAGTTTGTCTTTTGATTTTACGATAAGTGAGATAAAACATAACCACTGACAATGTCATAGACATGCAGAATATGATGGAATAAAAACGGTCAACGATATTGTTTACATAGACCACAATCTCCTCATCGGTATAATAATCCAAAAATTCAACATCAAGATCTGAAACTATTCTAACAATCAAAACTGTTAGTATTATTCCAATAATTGTCAATAATCCTATCGTCTTGCTGAGCTTACGTTTTTTAAATAGCATATTTGTAAGCATAAATATCGAAGAAACATATAATATTTGGACTATGTATATCACAGTTTGATTTTTGCTCAACATATGTTCAGCTATCTGACGATTCATTTCATCACCTCCAATATGAACCAAATCTGGCATTACAAGTCCTCTGAAATCTTTGAAGATAAATCCATCGTAAGGATTAGTTCCGGGTTTTAAAGCAAGAAGCGTATCAACAGCTATAGCTCCAAGCATATATATAATAGGTGTCAAAACAACACAATAGATAAACATACTGAGGAATTTCTCCAAAGAAGAGGCAGGAGTCATTGCATATAAGACACCTTTTCTAGAGTCGTTAACATTTCTGTAAAGTCTTGATGGAGCGATAATCAACGACAGCCACATCAGCACTGATATCAATATGTCGCGATTAGTATATTCACCATCTGAGACGTATGCCATAATCCAGAAAATGACAGGAATAGCCCAGAGCACCACCAAGGTCCAACCAAAGTTTTGAAAATAATTCATTCCGTCGCATCTCACGACATTAACGAATCTTTTTATATCAAATGTTTTGTTCATATTTTTTATTTTTTAATGTTTAAGGTTTAAAGTTTAAGGTTTATCTTGTAGAGACGCACGGCCATGCGTCTCTACGTGAGATCCTACAAAGCTCGGAATTTCGGAGACTTTTACCATCATACCCTTAATTCCTTAATTCCTTATAAAAAAAGTTCAACAGCCAAAAATTTCTCCAATTCTCTTCTTATTACATCTCACGGCATTGAAAAGCGCTTCCACATTGACTTTGCTTTCCATGTTAAAAGTATTAGGGAGCACGTTGATGTAGCCGCCTGGCATCATCTCTGAATAAAGAGCATCGTCAGATTTTTCTGCGCCATATTCGAAATAAAGCTTTTGAGAAATTTCCTCGAAGGTAGCGTTGAGAAGCACATCGTCATGGTCGAGAATCACAATCGGGTCGATGAGGTTTTCCACGTCTTTCACCTGATGAGTGGAAATTATTATCGTAGGGGCGTGATTAATCGCGTCCGTACCTATCGTATCCGTACTATGTTGCAATATTATTTTTCTAAATAAAGCTTTAGATGGAATATCGAGGCCGTTGGTTGGTTCATCGAGGAGCAGATAATCGGTACGAAGCGACAACGCACATGCGAGCAGCGACTTCTTCTTCTGTCCGTACGACATCGCATTGAATTTCTTTGCAGCATCGACTTCAAGCTCTTTCATCAGATGAAGAAAATAATTGTGGTCGTAGCAAGGATAAAACACACCTAATTTATTAATGAATTTCTCTGGAGTTGTATCATCGGTGATTACTTCTTCAGGAAGGAAAAATATGTTTTGGAGGAAATAAGGATTTCTCTCTGAAGGGATGAAATCATCTACGGAGCAAGAGCCGGCTGTTGGGCGTTGCAAACCGCAGATAAGTTTTAGAAGAGTCGTCTTTCCCACCCCGTTTTCACCGAGGAGACCATAAACGTTGCCCTCTTTAAATTCGAGGCTGATGTTTTTGAAGACCGCTGCGTTTTTGTAGCTGAAGTCTAAGTTGTTAATCGTTATCATAATTTTAGAGTTTTAAGTCAACGGACTACGAACAACAGACTTTCCGTCATAATAAAACCTTTCGTCTTTTGTCTTTCGTCTTTTGCCAATTATTATTTACCGTACTAGTTTACTAATACACTACAAAGATAATGATAAAAAATAAAATGTCAAGAGGGAAATGAAAAAAAAATTTCGTGTTATTTCGTGCAATTTTGTGGATAAAAAAAAAGCCGCTTCACAGCGGCTTCCTTCTACACTCATTTAGTGATTATTACTTTATTTTTTCGACGATTGCTTTAAATGCTTCTGGATTATTCAAAGCTAAGTCGGCTAAAACCTTACGATTAAGGTCGATGTTAGCTGCGTGAAGTTTACCCATGAATGTGCTGTATGTCATGCCGTATTCATGTGCTGCGGCATTGATACGGATAATCCATAATGAGCGGAAATCACGTTTTTTGTTTCTTCTATCGCGGTATGCGTATTGTAAACCCTTTTCGTAAGAGTTTTTAGCTACAGTCCAAACGTTTTTACGTGCGCTGAACTGGCCCTTTGTTTGTTTTAAAACTTTTTTGCGTCTTGCTCTTGAAGCAACTGCATTAACTGATCTTGGCATTTTTTTACTTTTTATTCCGTTAGAGTGCCTCGCCCTTTCGAGAACTTTTCTACTCTAACAAGAGTTAAACAATTAATTTAAATTACATGAGAAGCATTTCTTTCACAGCTTTCATATTAGCTGGCTCAACAATAGTAGCGTGACGTAAGTTACGTTTACGTTTGATTGACTTCTTTGTTAAGATGTGGCTTTTATAAGCGTGCTTTCTCTTTACTAAACCGGTGCCTGTTACTCTGAAACGTTTCTTGGCAGCGGATTTTGTTTTCATTTTTGGCATTGTAATATACTTTTTTTTGAAATGAGTGTCTATCTTTATTTCTTAGGAGCTATCATCATAAGCATTCTCTTGCCTTCCAACTTAGGCATCGATTCTACCTTGCCGTAATCTGCCAACGCTTGTGCGAACTTCAACAAGATAATCTCGCCTTGGTCCTTGTAAGCAATTGAACGTCCGTGGAAGAATACGTCAACCTTAACCTTTGCTCCGTCTTCTAAGAATCTCTTGGCGTGGTTCAACTTGAACTCGAAATCATGGTCATCGGTTTGTGGTCCCAAACGGATTTCCTTGATAACTACTTTTGTTGTCTTAGCCTTGATTTCTTTCTGTTTCTTCTTCTGGTCAAAGAGGAATTTCTTATAGTCCATCAACTTACAGACCGGTGGATTAGCGTTTGGTGAAATCTCAACCAAGTCGAGTCCCATCTCGTCAGCTATTCTCAAAGCGTCTTTTATTGAATGAATCTCGTTGTCAACGCCTTCACCGACGACTCTAACCATCGGGGAATTGATTCTTTCGTTGATACGATGTGGATCTTCATTCCTCTGTCCTCTCTGAGGACCTCTTCCGTTGTTAACAGGTAGTGCTATAATTTGTGTCTCCTATATTAATTATACAATCTTTATATTATCCTATGTTTTGTTCGTCTCTGACTTGTTTCTCTATCATAGCGATGAAGTCTTCAGCTGACATTGAACCGAGGTCGCCTTGTCCGTGCTTTCTCACTGAGACAGAGTTTTCGTTCATTTCTTTCTCACCAACGATGAGCATATAAGGGACTTTCTTCATTTCGGCGTCGCGGATCTTACGTCCGATCTTTTCGCTTCTCATGTCAATCAAAGTTCTGATTTCGTTTCTCTTCAACATTTCGTTGAGTTTTTCTGCATGGTCGTGATATTTTTCACTTACAGGCAAAATCATAACTTGATCTGGTGTGAGCCATAATGGGAAATCGCCGGCGCAGTGTTCTAACAATACAGCTACGAAACGTTCCATTGAACCGAATGGTGCTCTGTGAACCATAACTGGACGATGTTTCTCGTTATCAGAACCGATGTAGCTCAAGTCGAAGCGTTCTGGCAAGTTGTAGTCAACTTGGATTGTACCAAGCTGCCATCTTCTTCCGAGAGCGTCTTTTACCATGAAGTCCAACTTAGGACCGTAGAAAGCAGCTTCGCCATATTCTACTACTGCAGGAAGACCTTTTTCTTTACATGCTTCAACGATAGCTGATTCTGCTCTTTCCCAGTTCTCGTCTGTACCAACATATTTTTCCGTGTTGCTTGGATCGCGTAAAGAAATCTGTGCCTCAAAGTTTTCAAATTTCAAAGCCTTGAAGATGATTTCGATGATCTCCATCACGCGGATGAATTCGTCTTTTACCTGATCCGGACGGCAGAAGATATGAGCGTCATCTTGTGTGAAAGAACGTACACGTGTTAAACCGTGAAGCTCGCCACTTTGTTCATAACGATAAACCGTACCGAACTCTGCCAAGCGCAAAGGAAGGTCTTTGTAAGAACGTGGCTGCCATTTATATATCATACAGTGGTGAGGACAGTTCATTGGTTTCAACAAATAAACTTCGCCTTCTTCTGGTGTTGTTATCGGTTGATAGCTGTCGTGACCGTAATGATCCCAGTGACCTGATGTTTCATAAAGTTGTTTGTTACCGATATGAGGAGTCATAACCTGCTCATAACCGTATTGTTTTTGGATCTTTGTCAAGAACTCTTGCAAGCGGAGTCTCAATGCTGTACCTTTTGGCAACCACATTGGAAGACCTTTACCTACCATTTCGCTGAACATGAAGAGTTCGAGTTCTTTACCGAGTTTACGGTGGTCGCGTTTCTTAGCTTCTTCCAAGAGAACGAGATATTCTTCCAACTCTTTTTTCTTCAAGAATGTGATACCGTAGATACGAGTGAGCTGTTTGCGTTTCTCGTCGCCTCTCCAGTAAGCTCCAGCTATAGATAACAATTTGATAGCTTTGATGCAGCTTGTGTCTGGAATATGAGGTCCGCGGCATAAGTCTGTGAAAGTACCGGTTTTATAATAGGTGATGGTTCCGTCTTCCAACTCACTGATGAGTTCTTGTTTATATTCGTCGCCTTTTTCTGTGAAATGTTGTAAAGCCTCTGCTTTAGAAACATCGACGCGTTCGAATGCTTGTTTTTGTGATGCGAGTTCCATCATGCGTTTCTCGATCTTGGCGAGGTCTTCTTCTGTGATGACATTTGTGCCGAAATCCACGTCATAATAGAAACCGTTTTCAATGCTTGGTCCGATGCCAAACTTCACTCCGGTATAAAGTTGTTCAATAGCTTCCGCCATCAAGTGTGCTGATGAGTGCCAGACCGTTGCTTTTCCTTCTGGGTCATTCCAAGTGAAAAGTTGGAGTTCTGCATCTTCATTGACAGGACGCATTGCATCCCACATTACGCCATTAACTTTGGCTGACAACACGTTACGAGCCAAACCTTCGCTAATGCTCTTAGCGATATCGAGCGGTGTTACACCAGCTTCGTATTGTCTGACTGACTTATCCGGAAATGTTATATTTATCATATTATCAAGTGTCTAAAAAACGAGTGCAAAGATAATAATTTTTTTCAATGCATAATGCATAATTCATAATGCTTAATTATTTTTTTTGCTTGCTAAATGTGGTTTTAACTATTGATGTTAATAATTTAATAATTTCCCTACAATCATGCAATATCTTTTCAGATTCTAATTGTGACAAATAACCAGATTCAATCAGTATCTCAATCCAATATTCAGTCTCACTCGCTTCTTTAAGAGCAATATTCATCTTAGTTCCAAAATCAGCAAAACTCTGTCCTCGTATTGCTTCCTTTACATTAGCCCCAACAGAAGTTCCACTTCTAAGCAATTGTTTTGAAATAACATACTCCGATTTTTCCTTGCATAGATATTGATACAATCTAATACAATTAACAGCAAAACATCTAGTCTTAACAACTATTACATTATCAGTTTTCATAATTTTAGTTTTATCAGTTTCAATATATATAACTCCAAGAGTCCTATTTTATTTCACACCAACAAAAAATTATGAATTATGCATTATGAATTATGAATTGCCTAAGCTTCCCATCATCGCTGCTCCACCAAAATTCAATTCTTTTAGATATGGCATTTTATCAAAAGTGACGCCGCCTAAAGCAACGACTTTCTCATCAATGATTCCTTCCTCCGAGGCTTTCTTCAACACTTCTTCATCAAAAGCGGACTTATATCCAACCTTAGAAATACTATCAAAAATGGGACTTAAAAACAC
This sequence comes from Bacteroidales bacterium, assembly GCA_045615285.1. Classification (GTDB taxonomy): domain Bacteria; phylum Bacteroidota; class Bacteroidia; order Bacteroidales; family F082; genus Limimorpha. Next base: position 4,582 of record JAZLEO010000038.1, on the reverse strand, counting down.
ATAATCGAAGTCGTTTTTATACATCTTCACTTCTTCCAAAGAATGACACGAACGAGTCTTAAATCCTTGATAGTCTTTCGGTAATGTGGTAACATTTTTATTTATATGAATGCCTTTCAAAGAAAATTCTTCATACAAAATATGATAATTATGAACGATAATTTTCTTTCGTTCTTCTTCCGTGAGTTTTTCTAAAAGAGCACGACAATAATTTATGTCAGCCTCTGGCTTTCGCAGATGAACAATATCGAAGCCGCTTTCAAACAGTCGCCTGATGAAAGCAGCCTCGTCATTTTCACAATACGGTTTCGTTATTGCAATTAGTTTCATTGTTTTAAGTCTAAAGACTAAAGGCTAAAGACAAAAGAACTTTTGCCATTCTCCATTAGCCTTTTGTCATTTGTCATTTGCCATTAGCCATTTGTCTTTTGCCAATAATGAGGTCCGCGACTTTCTTTCCCGACATCAGCATTCCGCCGAAGATAGGTCCCATTCGTGGTGTTCCGCTGACGGCTGACGCTGCCATGCCGCATACATAAAGTCCTGGATAAATCTCCTTGGTTCCGTTCACGACTTCTTCTTCGCCAGCTACTACATCTAAAGAGCGTTCTCCGATGACATCGCCAGTGTCTGTTGCGAGACGAATTCCGTTCTTACGAGCTACCGTCTTACACATTTCACTGTCGTGTCCTGTTCCATCGATGACGCATTTTGCCATGATGTTAAGTGGGTCGACATGCATTCCTTCTCGCAACACAGGCGTCCAGTTGACGACAACGCCACTCACAACATTATTTTTAAACACCACGTCTTCAACGGAATAGCAATTGAAGATTGTTGCGCCTGCATGTACCGCCTTGTATAACAGTGCCGATGTGCTTTCAACAGAATCCATGACGTACAAGTTGTCGTCATATTTTTCATAATTGATGTCGAAATCTTTTATAATGTGTAAGGCTTCTTCCTGTACCACGATTTGATTAAACATCATCGCGCCGCCCCACATTCCGCCGCCGGGTGATAGCTTCCTGTCAAACTGAGCGACTTTCAACCCGGCTTTGGCGAGATAATAAGCTGCTACAATGCCTGAAGGTCCGCCACCGACGATAGCTACATCTAAATCTAAATTTCTTTCTAACTTGTTGAAATAGGTACTGATAATTCCCTTTGATACTTTTTGTTCTATCATAATTTTTATTTTTTAAAGGTTATTTTTCTTCACATAAAGTCTGGCTTATCTTCATGGCGCAGAAGTTCGGTCCGCACATGGTGCAGTATTTTCCGCCTACATGATTCGCCGTCTTATAATATTCCAAAGCTTTTTCTGGGTCTAGGCTCAGATTAAACTGGTCTTTCCATCTGAACTCATAACGAGCCTTGCTCAACGCATTGTCGCGCACCATCGCTCCTGGATGTTGCTTCGCCAAGTCAGCCGCATGAGCTGCCAACTTAAACGCTATCACGCCATCGCGTACGTCATCTTTATTTGGCAATGCGAGATGTTCCTTCGGCGTCACATAACACAGCATCGCCGTGCCTAGCCATCCTATCTGCGCCGCTCCTATAGCAGAAGTGATGTGGTCGTAGCCCGGAGCAATATCCGTCACGAGTGGTCCTAAAGTGTAGAATGGCGCATTGTGACATTTCTCTATCTGACGTTCCATATTCTCCTGAATCTTATGCATCGGCACATGTCCCGGACCTTCGATAAACACCTGAACGTTCTTCGCCCATGCTCTCTCGACAAGCTCGCCCATAGTGTCTAACTCCGCAAACTGCGCCTTGTCGTTGGCATCGTAAATACAGCCTGGACGTAATCCATCACCGAGAGAAAGCGCAACATCGTATCGTGCAACTATATCACAAATATCATCGAAATGTTCATAGAGGAAACTTTCCTTCTGATGTATCTGACACCACTTTGAAATGATGCTTCCACCGCGGCTCACCATGCCAGTGAGACGGTCAGCGGCATACATGACATTCTTCAGACGTATCCCGCAGTGAATGGTGAAATAATCAACGCCTTGCTCACATTGTTCTATCAAGACGTCACGATACAACTCCCATGTCAGGTCCTCGACCTTGCCTTTCACTTTCTCCATCGCCTGATACATCGGCACTGTTCCTACTGGCACTGGACAGTTACGCAGAATCCATTCTCTCGTCTCGTGGATATTGTTGCCTGTCGACAAATCCATGATGGTGTCGCCGCCCCACTTACAGCTCCAGACGGCCTTCTCTACTTCTTCCTCAATGCTTGATGTCGTGGCAGAATTACCTATGTTAGTGTTTATCTTCACCAAAAAATTACGACCTATAATCATAGGCTCCGACTCCGGATGATTGACATTAGCAGGAATGACGGCGCGACCTTCGGCGACTTCCTTACGCACGAACTCCGGAGTGATATGACTCTCGATTCCTAAGTCCTTGCAATTCATGTTTTCCCTGATGGCGACATATTCCATCTCTGGCGTGATTATTCCTTTCTTGGCATAATACATCTGTCCTATGTTGTCGGCATCTTTTTCTGCCCTCGCCTTAATCCACGACTCTCTCATGCGAGGCAAGCCTTTCTCCAAGTCGATGCTCACATTCTCATCGCTATATGGACCTGAAGTGTCGTATATATAAATCGAAGGATTTGGCGTCTCCACCCTCTCACCGCCATTGACAGTGACAGTAGGCATCTGCTTCACGAGACGCATGCCCACTCTGACATCAGGATATATGCTGCCTTGCATATACACTTTCTCAGAACCCGGATACGATATTTTAATGTTTGAGTTCATATTTGTTTATTTTGAAATGATTTAAAAATTTCCACTATTGACTTCATCTCCTCGACAGGATTTTCAGCTCTTAAAACACTGCCGCTCAATGCGATGCCATCGACGCCTGTTTTTAAAATATCAGAAATATCATATTTGGTAATGCCTCCGATAGCCACAAGCGGGATATTGATATTGTTTCTCTTCATATTGCTGATGATATTTTCATAACCCTCGAGACCTAATATCGGAGCGAGATTTTTCTTCGTCGAAGTAAAACGAAACGGTCCGCAACCGAAGTAGTTGACTTTTGGCTTTTTAGTTAAGGCTGTTGAACTAAGGTTTTTCAATATATCTTCAAAACAATTTACTGTTCCACCGATGATGAAGTCGTCGCCAAGTATTTCACGAGCTTCGATTATCGGCATGTCGTTTTTTCCGAGATGCACGCCGTCGGCTTTTATCTTCTTGACAAGATGTACATTATCGTCAATGATGAATGTCGCACCGTAATCTTTGCACATCTTCTGAACGATGAGCGCTGTCTCTTCCAAAAGACTTTCGTCGGCGTCTTTCATTCTTAATTGTATCCAACGGCAGCCGCCTTCGAGAGCGATGCGAGCCGAATCGACATAGGAATATCGCTCGGTGCAATGCGTGATAAATTGCAGTCTGTAATTATTCATTTTTAAATAAAGGTTTAGGATTAAAGAAATGATTTACCGGTCCGAAACCGTGACCAATTTTAACGTCAGCGCCAGCACGAATAGCCTCTGTGATATAACGTTTCGCTTCTTTTACGGCATCTTCCAAAGAATAACCCAATGCTAAAAATGCCGCTATTGCCGACGACAAAGTACAGCCCGTTCCATGAACGTTTTTCGTCGAAATACTTTCAGAAACAAGTTGTGAGCTGTGAGCTATGAGCTGTGAGCAGACTTCATGAGCTCTGAAGAATAAAATATCAGTTTTCACTTCTCCGTCTTCGTGACCGCCTTTAAGCAACACTGCTTTCGTACCGAGACTCAAAAGATAATTTGCGGCTTTTTCTTTTTCTTCAAAAGATGAAAGCGACATATTGGTAAGCGTTTCCATCTCTGGGATGTTAGGCGTAACGAGTTCACTGATAGGAAGAAGTTTTTCTTTTATGACCTCCTGAGCTTCCACCGACAAAAGACGATGGCCGCTTGTCGAGACGATGACGGGGTCTAAGACAATCTTTGGTTTATATTCTGACAAGACTTCCGCTACAGCCTTGACAATCTCGGCATTAGACAACATTCCGATTTTCACCACCGAAGGATGTAAGTCGTCCATAACGGCGATGATTTGTTCGCGCACCATCTGAGGTGGAAGAGCCATCTGCGAGACGACACCGAGAGTATTCTGCGCGGTGATGGCAGTGATGGCAGTAGCGCCGTAAACACCGAGGGCGGAGAAAGTCTTTAAATCAGCCTGGATTCCAGCGCCGCCCGAGGAGTCGGAACCTGCGATGGATAAAACGATGGGATAAGATTTGTTTCTATTCATACCACTATTTTTTAACATTACTACTGCTCAAAATAGTGGTACGCATATACCTGAAAAGGACTCCAAACTTCCAGCGTCAGCATTATCTGTACTGGTGCAATGTGTATAATCTCAGCTACGGCATCCGTGAGGACCACCGTGGCACCACCATTCGAGTTGCGTGCAAAGATAGCACTTTTTTAATTCATAATGCAGAATTCATAATTCATAATTATTTTTTTTGCTGTGGGCTATGAGCTATGAGCAATTTACAATTAATAGTTAGTGATGGAGTAATG
>JAZLEO010000037.1:0-3127 GCA_045615285.1 Bacteroidales bacterium | reverse complement strand
TGCGGAAGAACGTAGATTGTATATTCCGTATTAGGGATGAGTTCGTTCCATGTATGAGTGTACTCGCCTGTCTCCTCAATACCCCATGAAACAACGAGGTCTTCAACCTGCATTCCCATCATGCTCGACCACATATCCATATCCGCCTCCGTGCTGAGGACAAAGATATATGACGCACAGTCTTCAGACGGGGTGAATGTGGCTGTTATCGACATTGGAGAAGCTTCATCTATCGCGACCTCAACAGCAGGTGATTCGCAGCTATGTTGCTCGATGCCGAAAGGTGCGAGAGCTGTCATCACATCATTTGCCGTCTCTATCTTTCCGAGATCGTCGAGCACTATACTTTTGTCGGGAGCGATGAGCATTGTTGTAGGCATCTCGCAGTTGTGAGCTCTCCAAATATCCATTGCAGGACCTTCCATGCCATTACTATCGTCTGTATTATGAATCATCGGGAATTCTATTCCGTATTCCTCGACATATTTTTTTGTTATGTTTGTAGTTCCATTAGGCACCACGCCGATGAAGAACACATCGTGATTGTTACAGCCTAGTTCCGTATAAGCTTCAACCAAAGGAGGTGTCACTTCTGGAGTTGCGCCGTTTGTTCTGGTATTGATATGCAGCAAAACATATTGTCCGTCTTCAAGGATTTCATACAGATGAATCTCTTTACCGAAATAATCTGTGGCAGTAAAGTCAGGAGCTTCTGTAAGAGTAGTTTGTGCGTTCAAACCAAGGCTGAACATCACAGCGATGAGGATAGATAATAATTTTTTCATAGCAAATATTTTTATTATTAATAATGAGCAAATATAGTATTTTTTATTGGATAAAAAAAGTCGGCGCTCAAAATATTTTGAGCACCGACTTAAATATTAGTGGGCAAAAAGAATTATTCGACAACTAATTTTTGAACATTGTAATTATTATCTTGTTGAATAGAGATGAAATAAATACCTTTGTTCAAGCCTTCAACATTGATAGCAGCTTTGCTCATGTTTTCTACAGAAACTTCTTTAACGCAGCGACCTGTCATATCGAAGATGTTTACTTGAGCTTCACCATTCAATGATGACTCAATGTTAATCATTGATTGAGCTGGGTTAGGATAAATGTTGAAGCCAGCTTCTGTTTCTACTAATCCGTCAGCATCTGTTGAGAATGTTACGATTGCTGTTTCGCCCCATTCGTTACCAGCGTTGAGAGCTGTACCTAAAGCAACATATTCTGTATTAGGTGTAAGGTCGTCCCATGTTGATTCTGATGCTTGATAGTATGGGTAACCATCGTTACGGATTTGTTGGATTAAAGATTCTGCACCGAAAGAATCATAAGTTGCCTTTGTTACGAGACCGTAGTGGAATTCTACTGTGAAATCGTTTGGTGTTGCTGATACTGTAACGCTTGTTGCTAATGGTTTAACATTCAAGCTAACTTCAGCTGGACCGATTGGTTGTTCAACGACGAACTCTTGTAATGTTGGAGCGAACCATTGACCTTCACCATTTCTACCTATTGCAACGACGTAGTAAGGAGTGTTAAGTTGGAATCTTGGAGTTCCGTTTTCGTCTTTAAGTGGGAGTTCGTATGTTTCTGCGTCACAGAATGGATAACCGTCATTAACGAGAGCGTTAAGGAAGATGAATTGGTTTTCTGTTGGGAAGCCAGCATCTGCGCCTTCGTCATAGTATTCTTTTCTTGTGAAGCCGAAGTGATAGTCAGCTGTTGATTCGCTTGGGGTTGCTTTAGCAACGAGATGTGATGCTGAAATATTAACTTCAAGTTCAAAAGTTACATCACCATTATCACCTGGGCATAATGTTTTTGTTTCGAGAACTGATTTCTCACCGTTAGCACCGTCGTGACCGATAGCTTGTGCGTAAACGTAGTATTTTGTTGATTCTGTCAAGCCTTCGAATGTGTGTGAGAATTCTTTGCTTTCTGCTAAAGTACCGTTAGCGATAACTTCTTCAGATGTTAATTGTGCTGATTCTGAAATTGTGTAGTAGAATTTATCTACAGCAACGTTAGCGCGGAAGTCAACGTGAACTTTTGTTGAAGCTTCGAGGATGTCTTTACCTGTTGCGCCGTCAACTTTTGTTGTTACAACAGAAACTGATGGAGTTTGATTGCCACAGTAGCTTTCTTCAATATCGAAGTTTGTTGTGAAGTATTCAACCATTGATTCTGCTGATTGTGGGTAATAATCTTGAAGAACGATTTTACGGTCTGGAGCGATGAGGATACATGTTGGGTGAGCTGTAATACCATACATTTCTTCAATCTCTTTACCTGTATCGCCACCTGTTTGTGTGTGGATTGTTGGGAATGGAATGTCAAATTGTGCGAACCATTGACCGATAGAATAAGATGCATTGTTGTCAGTTGGTGAAACTTCCATGAAGTAGATGTCACCTTCATTGCAACCTAACATGTAGTAAGCATCAATGAGTCTTGGTGTTGTTTCTTTACATGGAACGCATGTTGAGAAGAAGAAGTCAATCAATACATATTGACCGCCGTCTAAGATTTCAAAGAGATCGATTTTTTCACCATTATGAGCTGTTGATGAGAAGTTAACAGCTTCTGTTAATGTTGTTTGTGCGCTTACGCTGATGCTTAATAACAAAGCGAAAGCAAGTGTTAAAAATTTTTTCATTTCTAAAATTTTATAGATTTAATTAATTTAAAAATTGTTTGCAAAGATAATATAAATCTTAAAACCTGAGAATCAAAAAAATCATTTTTTTCGGATTCCCAAGTCTTAATATTTTACAGTTTTTCAGTCTTTATTCAACGACTAACTTACTGAAACTGCCATTAATATTAATGATGTATATTCCTTTTTCAATATCACTGATATTTATCATTGCGCCGTCAATGTCTGAGACGCTAATGTTTTTAACGCGGCGGCCTGTAATATCGTAGATGTTTATCTCCGCTTCGCCGTTCATTTCCGAGACGATTCTGATTTCTGATGTCGCTGGATTAGGATAAATATTGAAGTTATTCTCCATCAATTCGATGCAGCCTTCCGTCGTGGTCTTGAATTCTACTTTTGTAACTTCGCCCCATTCGCCTTTGGCGTTCTGACCTTGCGCTATGGCGTAGAACTCGGTCT
>JAZLEO010000036.1:0-21300 GCA_045615285.1 Bacteroidales bacterium | reverse complement strand
TTCCCTGGCGGTTTCTTCAAACGCGAAGGCAAACCATCTGACTATGAAATCTTAATCTCTCGTTTAGTTGACAGAGCTTTAAGACCATTATTCCCAGATGACTATCATGCAGAAACACAAGTTCAGATTTCACTCATCTCTGGTGAAGTAGGCGTATTACCAGACGCATACGCAGCTCTCGCGGCATCAGCAGCTCTTGCAGTGTCAGACATCCCGTTCAACGGCCCTATCTCTGAAGTACGCGTGGCTTACATCAACGGTGAATACGTCATCAACCCAAGAGAAGAACAACTCAAAGACGCTGACCTCGAACTCATGGTTGCAGCTTCAATGAAAGACATCTGTATGGTTGAAGGCGAATCAAAAGAAGTTTCTGAAGAAGTGATGCTCAACGCTTTGAAAGCAGCTCACGACGCTATCAGAGTACACTGCCAAGCACAAATCGAACTCGCAGCAAAAGTCGAGAAAGCTCAGACAAAGCGCGAATACTGCCACGAGACAAACGACGAAGCTTTAAGAGCTGACATGATGGAAAAATTATACAAACCATGCTATGACTTCGCTCTCACAGGCAACGCCAACAAACACGAACGCGAAGCTAACTTCGGCGCCATCCTCGAATCTTACCTCGCTAATTTCAGCGAAGAAGAACTCGCAGAAAAAACATCTTTGGCAAAACGCTATTTCCACGACATCCAACGCAAAGCTGTCCGCGACGCTATCCTCATCGAAAGAAAGAGATTAGACGGCCGTAAGTTAGACCAAATCCGTCCTATCTGGACAGAAGTCGATGTGCTTCCTTCAACACACGGTTCAGCAATTTTCACACGTGGCGAAACACAAGCTCTCGTAACAGTTACATTAGGCACAAAACTCGACGAGCAAACAATAGACGGAGCTGTCGTGACAGGAACATCAAACTTCATGTTACACTACAACTTCCCTAGTTTCGCAACAGGCGAATGCAAACCAAGCCGCGGTGTAAGCCGTCGTGAAATCGGTCACGGCAACCTCGCCGAAAGAGCTCTCAAATCAATGATTCCTGGCGAAGACGAAAATCCTTATACAATCCGTGTCGTTTCTGACATCTTAGAATCAAACGGTTCATCATCAATGGCATCAGTATGTGGCGGAACACTTGCTCTCCTCGACGCCGGCGTTAAGATGAAGAAACCTGTAGCAGGTATCGCAATGGGTCTCATCACAGATAATGAAACAGGCAAATACGCTGTTTTATCAGACATCTTAGGTGACGAAGACCACCTCGGCGACATGGACTTCAAAGTCACAGGTACAAAAGACGGTATCACTGCATGTCAGATGGACATCAAAGTTGATGGACTTTCATACGAAGTTCTTACAGAAGCTCTCGAACAAGCAAGAGCTGGCCGTATGCACATCCTCGGTGAAATGGCCAAGACAATCACAGAACCAAGAGAAGACTATAAAGAAAGCGTACCTCGCATTGAAAAAATCTGCATCCCTAAAGATTGCATAGGCGCTGTTATAGGACCTGGCGGTAAAGTAGTTCAAGAAATCCAAAAAGTCACTAATACAGTAATAGTCATTACAGAGGAAGAAAACTGCGGCATCGTTGAAATCGCTTCTACAAACAAAGAAGACCTCGAAGCTGCTAAGGCTAAAGTTCGCGGCATCGTTGCAGTTCCTGAAGTAGGTGAAATATATCAAGGTACAGTTAGATCAATCATGTCATTCGGAGCTTTCGTAGAAATATTGCCAGGCAAAGACGGTCTGTTGCACATCTCCGAAATAGATTGGAAACGTCTTGAAAATATGGACGGAGTACTCAAAGAAGGAGACAAGATTGAAGTGAAACTTATCGAGGTAGAACAAAAGACTGGCAAGTTACGTCTTTCAAGAAGAGCCTTATTGCCAAAACCAGAAGGCTATGTGGAAAAACCAGAACGTCCACGTAACGAAAACAAAGGTCATGACAGAAAAGGTGAAAGAAAAGGCGGCAAACCAGAACACAAGAAATAATTAATATGCTTCGAGCAGTGAGCTATGAGCATTGAGCAACAAGAAACTCATGGCTCATAGCTCATGGCTCATAGCTCTAAAATTCAACATATGAGGCAGTTAAAAATTACCAAACAGGTTACAAACAGAGAGACAGCGTCTCTTGACAAGTATTTGCAAGAAATCGGTAAGGTAGAACTTATCACAGCCGACGAAGAAGTAGAATTGGCTCAGAGAATCAGACAAGGCGACAAAATCGCTCTCGAAAAACTCACCAAGGCAAATCTCCGCTTCGTCGTTTCCGTTTCTAAGCAATATCAAAATCAAGGATTAAGTCTTCCTGACCTTATCAACGAAGGTAATTTAGGCTTGATCAAAGCAGCTCAGCGTTTTGATGAAACCAGAGGCTTCAAATTCATCTCTTACGCTGTATGGTGGATCCGTCAATCCATTCTCCAAGCTCTGGCAGAACAATCACGTATAGTCCGTTTACCACTCAACAAAATCGGTTCTATCAACAAAATCAACAAGACATACGCCAAGTTGGAACAGGAATTTGAACGCGAACCTAATGCGGAAGAAATAGCAGAAGCTCTCGACATCACTGAGGCTGAAGTCAAAGAATCGATGAAGAACGCAGGTCGCCACGTATCAATGGACGCTCCTCTCGTTCAGGACGAAGACAACAACATGTACGACGTTTTGAAAAGCGACGAAGTTGTAACTCCTGAGACAGAGCTCCTTTATGAATCATTAAGAAAAGAAATCGACCGTGCAATCTCTACATTGACACCTCGCGAAGCTGACGTAGTCCGTCTCTACTTCGGTCTTAACGGAAGTCATCCGATGACATTGGAAGAAATCGGCGAAAAATTCGACCTCACACGCGAACGAGTAAGACAGATAAAAGAAAAAGCCATCAGACGCTTGAAACACACAAGCAGAAGCAAGATACTCAAAAGCTATCTTGGATAAATATTTATTAGAACCTCAAAGACTCAAAACCTCAAAATCTGGAAAAGAATTTGGGGTTTTGTTTTTTTATCCGCAAATGAACACGGATAATTTTTTTTTATATATTTGTCTTCTGTTATAACAAAAAAAGTCTTATGAAAAAATTATTTACCCTCGTATTCGTTTGCGTATTCGCGCTAAGCTCCTATGCCCAGAATTTAGGAGAACTCAATACTGATTTCGGAACAGACGGCACATTCATTTTCGATCCGTCGATAGCACATGATTTCATCGAGAAAGTCCTGGTGCAGGATGACGGCAAGATTCTTACTGTCGGAAGAGCCCGCGTTGACGGCAACAATTATTCCATCTATGTCTCCCGCCATAATGCTGACGGTTCTTTGGATGAAACCTACGGAGATGGAGGAATCCTGTATCTGAAAGTCAATCCTCTCATTTATGTCAATGCGGCTTTCGACGCAGTCTTGAATGACGACGGCTACCTTTTCCTCGCAGGATATACATTCGACTATACAAACAACACTGCTTTCGTAATCTGCCTTGACGAAAACGGAATCGAAAACACCGACTTCGGCGATAACGGCTACGCAGTCAGTGATTACGGCAACGGCATCGTTTATGAAGCAATTGACATCGACGCCAAAGGCCGCACAATCGTCACAGGTTATTTCGACGACCAAATCCTTGTAAGACGCTACAATACAGAAGGCGAACTTGACATCAGCTTCGGCGATGACGGCACCGTGATAATAGTTCCTGACCCAGACCCTTGGGCATACTCATACGCATACGACATTGAGATTTTGGATAACGGCAAGATACTCATCGCAGGACATAAAGTGTCGGCCGACATGAAATATGAATCTTATTTAATGAGACTCAGATCCAACGGTTCATTAGACAACACTTTCGCCGAAAACGGAATCTTGTATTTCGATGCAGGCATATACCCAGAATACGCTACATCGATAAGCGTACAGCCTGACGGCAAATATCTTGTTGGCGGCCACGCCGACCTGTTATCAAGCAACCCTACATTGCCAAGATGCGAATCTTATATCGTCCGCGTAAACACCAACGGCACAATAGACGAGACTTTCGGCACTGACGGATTCGTGAAATTCGAACCATTTGAAGGCGACGGCTGTACAAATGAGAGCTACTCTGTTTTGGCGACATCAGACGGACAAATATTCGGAACATTATTCTCTTATAACCGCACCACGGAAGCGTGCCGCGCATACGTATATAACCTCGATGCGAACGGCCAACTAAAAGAAGATTTCGCAGGCGAAGGCCTCATGGCATTGCCGAAATTATCCGATCCGGAAGTAAAAGTCAACACCGCTTCTCTAGCATTGAAAGACAATAAGAATCTGTTACTTGGCGGCTACTTCGCACCAGATTATACATCACATGAAATATTCATCTCATGTATAAACGTTGATATAAAAGACGAAGGTACAACAACACCTGCTACTCCGACAAATCTCGTCGCTACAGCAGTAAGCACTTCTGAGATTTCATTGACATGGGATGAGGTGGCTGACGCTTCCAGCTACAACGTTTATCTCGAAGAATATGTAATCGCCAACATCTTCGAGACAAAGCATATCGTTGAAGGTCTTGAATATGACACAGAATATTGTTTCACCGTGACAGCTGTCGTTGACGATACAGAATCTGAAAAATCAGAAGAAGTATGCATCAAGACGTTAGGAGAAGGCATTGAAGAATTAACGAATATATTCAGCGTCTCCCCTAACCCGGCAAACGACAAAATCATCGTTTCTTCTGAAAAACTCATCGAAGAAGTCTCGATTTACAACATCACCGGAGTGATGCTAGGACAACAGGCTACTGACTACGGACAACAGGCTTTGTCCATTGACGTGACAAATCTTAACTGCGGCGTTTATTTCGTAAAAATAAAGACAGATGAAGGCGTCGTGACAAAACGATTTGTGAAAAATTAATTCACAATATATAATAATGTACGATTTAGGGACGTGGCTTGCTGCGTCCTTTTGTCGTCCAAGAACAAATTAAATTTGAAATGAAAAGAAAAATTCTGATAACAATAATCTTCCTTGGTTCGTTATTTGGCATTAACGCACAAGATTTGACAGTCACCATTGACGGCACTGTCGGTGAATGCCGTAAGATTACAAGTAAAAACGTCCCTGTTTTCTGCGCCAACAATTGGGCTATCAGTCAGCAGTTTTACACAGCGGAAGAAATATGCAAAGCGTCGGGAACAATAGGAAGCATCGCATTCAAGACGGCTGAAGTCTCGGAAGAAGAAGCAAAATTTCCTTTCACACGCGACCTCATTATTTATATGGTAAATTCCGAAGAATACGCTTTCGCAGGCAATTCCATGAAGGCGATGTCGGCATCAGACCAAGTGTTCGCTGGTGATATCGAATTTTCGTATAACTCATGGATTACGATAGACATCACGGATTTTGAATATACCGGCAAAAACCTCTTGATTTGCGTCAATGACGTGACAGGAAGTAACGTCTCTGGCGGCGTGACATTCGACGCTTTCATCGGTGCGACAATGGTTGGAGAAAACAATGGATACCGAGCCTTATACAAAAGAAGCATCAGCGGAGCTTTCGATGCGACCACAACAATAACAGGAGCCTCGACAATATTAGACACACCTGTCCCTTTCGTCCAGCTCACATTTAAAGAAGGCTCGACAGAAGAATATCCAGATCCGGCACAACCTACGAACTTCACCGCGACAATATTGAACGAGTCGGATGTCTTATTGGAATGGGACAACGACGAAAACACTTCAAATTACGAGATTTACCAAAACTACGAAATCATTGCAAATATAACAGAGAATTCATATCTTGTAAAAGACCTGCCACTCGGATGGCATTGCTTTAAAATAATCGGCGTTAACGGTATAAAAAAATCCGAGCCTTCTGAAATGCGATGCGTAGAGTTAGTAGAATTACCAGAAGAGCCAGAAACTCCGGAAATTCCCGAAAATCCAGAAGACGGCATCGAAGAGTTAAGCTCTTCACTCCTGCTCTATCCGAATCCGGTTAGCGACAAACTTTATGTTGAGACTCAGACACTGACTCAGACTATAGAAATTTACGATATTTATGGAAGGCACCAAGTCACCGGGACAACAAGTCGCCAAGGTGATTTGACAATAAATGTTTCTAACTTGATTTCCGGTGTTTACTTCGTTATGATAAAGACAAATTATGGCGTGGTAACGCAACGGTTTGTTAAAAATTAACAATTTAGATCCGGGGAATTTTTCCTCGGATTTTTTTGTTCAAAAGCCGACAGACTTAGTTTTTAGTTCTTAACTCACGGCTCATTGCTCACTGCAAAAAAATAATTCCTAATTCCTAATTCCTAACTCCTAATTTTATTATATTTGCAGAAATATCAAAAGTTTTATCATGCAAAAGATAATATCACCTTCTCTATTGTCAGCAGATTTCTTACATCTCGCTGATGACGTTAAAATGCTTAATGAAAGTCAAGCAGATTGGTATCACCTCGACATCATGGACGGCGTGTTCGTACCTAATATCTCATACGGCATTCCTGTAGTTCAAGCCATCAGTAAAATGGCGACGAAGCCTCTCGACGTACATCTTATGATTGTAGATCCTGACAGATATTTTGAAGAATTTCACAAGGCAGGCGCAAGCATAATAACATTTCATTATGAAGCATCTACTCACGTTCATCGTTCTGTACAGAAGATAAAGTCGTTGGGCATAAAAGCAGGCGTAGTACTTAATCCTCACACTCCGGTGTCGGTTTTGGAAGACATCTTGGGCGATTTGGATCTCGTATTATTAATGTCGGTGAACCCAGGCTTTGGCGGACAGAAATTTATTGAACGTACATATTCAAAGATAGAGAAGTTACGCGAAATGATCGACAGAAACGGATATAACACGCTCATCGAAGTGGATGGCGGCGTCAATACCGAGAACGCTCCTAAGTTATTTGCGGCAGGTGCCAACGCTCTCGTCGCAGGTAATGCAGTGTTCAAATCTGAAGATCCTAAGAAGACCATTGAATTATTAAAAGCATAAATAAAAACATAAAATCAAAAATAATATGAACGAATGTGTTTTAAATCTCACTCCTGAATGCGTCTGGAAAGAATTCCACGGCATTTTGGCAGTTCCACGTCCTTCAAAGAAAGAAGGCAAAATGGTTGAATATCTCGTCAACTGGGCGAAAGAACATAAGGTAGAATATATAGTAGAAGAATGCGGCAACGTCATTATGAAGGCTCCTGCAACACCAGGCTTCGAAGACCGCAAGACTATAATATTACAAGCACATACCGATATGGTATGCGAGAAAAACAGCGACAAGGTTCACGACTTTGAGAATGACCCTATCGAAGCTGTCATCAAAGGCGACTGGCTCCACGCTAACGGAACGACTCTCGGCGCTGACGACGGCATCGGTGTAGCAGCAGCTCTCGCTGTCATCGCCGACCCAACAGTACAACACGGCCCTATCGAATGCATCTTCACCGTTGACGAAGAGACAGGTCTCACAGGAGCAGAAAAACTCGATCCTAAAGACTTCAGCGGCCGTATCTTATTGAACCTCGACTCTGAAGACGAAGGTGAAATATTCATCGGTTGCGCTGGCGGCATGGACACCATCATCAAGGTTTATTACAAAATGGAACCAGCTCCAAGAAGAAACGTAGCTTATAACATCATGGTCAGCGGCCTAAAAGGCGGTCACTCCGGCGACGACATCAACAAAAACCTCGCTAACGCCAACAAACTTTTGACACGCATCTTATGGCAAGGCGCAAATGAATTCGACCTCAGAATTTATGACATCCAAGGCGGCAACTTACGCAACGCCATCGCACGTGAAGCTATGGCAGTGGCTTTCGTACCAGAAGAATTCCAAGAAGAATTTGAAGAATTCGTAAAGGTCATGGAAGAAAACTTCCGCAGAGAATATCAAGTTTCAGAACCTAACTTAGCTGTCAAGGCAGAAATAGCCGAGACGCAGCCAGAACTCGTCATCGACGAAATGACACAGTTCGACTTATTGAACGCTCTCTACGCTTGTCCTCACGGCGTCATCGCAATGTCACAGACAATCCCTAACTTCGTAGAGACATCAACAAACTTAGCTTCTGTTAAGAAAAAAGAAGGATTCTTCTTCATCCAGACATCGCAACGTAGTTCTATTGAATCTTCAAAAGAAGACATCGCTAATATGGTAGAAGCAGTCTTCAACCTCGCTAATGCAGAAGTCTTGCACACAGACGGCTATCCAGGCTGGACACCAAACCCAGATTCAGAGATCCGCAAGGTCGCTGAAAAATGCTACAAGAACCGTTTCGGCGTTGAGCCTAAAGTCAAGGCTATCCACGCTGGTTTGGAATGCGGCTTGGTAGGTGACAAAATCGCAGGTATGGACATGATTTCATTCGGTCCTACCCTCCGCGGCGTTCACTCACCAGACGAAAGAATAGAAATCCCTACAGTACAGAAATTCTGGGATTTCTTGAAAGATATTTTGGTTAACGCACCGAGAAATTAAATCTCATATAGAGACGCACGATTGTGCGTCTCTATAAAACAACAATAAATAAAGACGCACGATTGTGCGTCTCTACATGAATGTAAAAATAAATAAAAATAAAAATGAGCATCAGAAATTTAGAACCTAAAGGATTGTGGAAGAACTTCTACGAATTGACACAGATTCCACGTCCTTCAAAAAAAGAAGAGAAAGTCGTTGCTTTCTTGAAACAATTTGGCGAAAACTTAGGTCTTGAGACCATCGTTGATAAAGTCGGTAATGTCATCATCCGCAAGCCTGCTACTCCAGGTTACGAAGATCGTATGGGCGTCGTATTACAAGCACACGTCGATATGGTTCCACAGAAGAACTCAGACAAAGTACACGACTTTGAAAAAGACCCTATCGAAACACGTATCGAAGACGGCTGGGTAAAAGCTAACGGCACGACACTCGGCGCTGACAATGGCGTTGGTGCAGCAGCAGCAATGGCAGTCTTGGAAGACAACACTTTGGTCCACGGCCCTATTGAAGCCCTCTTCACAATAGATGAAGAAACTGGTATGACAGGTGCCAACGCTTTGGAGCCAGGAGTTTTGAAAGGCGACATCCTCATCAACACAGACTCTGAAACAGAAGGCGAACTTTATGTAGGCTGCGCAGGCGGCATCGACACATGCGGCTATTTCACTCCAAAATTCGAAGAAGTACCAGCAGCTTCAAAAGCTTTCCAATTAATCGTTAAAGGATTAAAAGGCGGTCACTCTGGCATGGACATCATCTTAGGTCGCGCCAACGCCAACAAAGTTATGAACGCTTTGATGTTGAAAGCTATCGAGAAATTCAATGTAAGAATCGCTGACATCCAAGGTGGCAGCTTACGCAACGCAATACCTCGCGAATCATTCGTAACAGTCACAGTTCCAGAAGCTAACGCTGAAGCTTTAGTAGCTTACGTTCCTGAATTTGAAGCTGTCGTGAAAGAACAATTCGCAGCTGTAGAACCAGAAATGAGCATCACCATTGTTCCAGCTGAAATGCCAGCTAAAGTCATCGACAAACAAACTATCGCCAACTTAATCGAAGCGGTCGCTAAATATCCTAACGGCGTTATCGCCATGTCAAAAGACTTTGAAGGTACAGTAGAAACATCTTCAAACTTAGCTATCGTAAAATTAAACGGCGACCAAATTATGACCGCTTCATTACAACGCAGCTTAGTGGATGCAAGTAAAGACGAACTCGCAGCAGAAATGCGTAAAGTTTTAGAAAGCTGCGGCGCAAAAGCTGAGTCAACTGGTTCATACCCAGGCTGGAAACCAAACATCAACTCTATCATATACAACACAATGAAGAAAGTATATGAAGAAAAATACGGCAAGACACCAAAGACAATGGTCATCCACGCTGGTTTGGAATGCGGCATCTTAGGTTCAAAATATCCTAACTGGGATATGGTTTCATTCGGGCCGACATTGGTATTCCCACACTCACCTGACGAAGCACTCAAAATAGAGACAGTGCCATTGTTCTGGGAATTCTTGACAGAGACATTGAAAAATGTTCCAGTGAAGTAAGACTACAGTTTTTGTCTTTGTCTTCAATATAATAGTAGAGACGTCATAATACGGCGTCTCTATTTCATTTAATTACAAATCTCTTTTGATTTATAAATCAGGATTTATTTTCCTTTATTTTTCGTTAAAAAAAATGATATTTTATACAACAAGAGATTATTTTTCAGCATTAAAACGCTAACTCATTGTTTTATAGGGAAATAAATATTATTATTTTTTTTGATAAAATCTTTTTTCTTTAAGATTTTTTTACTACTTTTGCAACTCAAAATAAAAAGAAAATTAAGAAGAAAAATACATAAGACAATGAAACGCACATTTCAACCATCAAACAGAAAACGTAGAAACAAACACGGCTTCAGATCAAGAATGTCAACAGCCAATGGTCGTAAAGTTTTAAAAGCACGCCGTGCTAAAGGCAGAAAGAAACTTACAGTTTCTGACGAGTATTAATTCTGTTAGGCCGTACCTAATAAGATTATTTAAGGTTAAAAAATCCGTTCACATAGTGTTCGGATTTTTTTATTTAAAGTTAGACCCAATCAAAGCCGACATTGAAGTCTATCAAGACCAAAAGTTAACCGGAGAAGGAGAAGTAACATATTTCCTTTTATTCAAAGTCAGCGGATATGGTGCAAAATACAAAAACTTCCGCACAGAAAAAGAACTCAAACTTATCGGCAACGACAACAAAGAATATATCGTAGTTGAAGAAAACGATCAATGACAATAATTCATTAACAGAAAGGCGGACTCAATTGAATCCGCCTTTTTTCATTACAATCCAAATATTCTACACTTCGCCATCAGAAGTCTTTCCATCTTCGATACTCAAAGCCTTTGAATCTTGAAGTATCCTCATATCCGTAAATTTGAAGTTCTGCGCCTTGGCGATACTCTTATTCAGTTCGTATCCGATCAAAATAAGAATACAATTGAAATAAATCCAGATTACGAAAATGATAAGACCGCCGATAGAACCGTAGAGAAGGTTATAAGTCGAGATGTTTGAGATATAGAAATTGAACAACATCGTTCCCACGATGAACAGTCCGGCGAACAAAAGAGAACCTGGCGTAAAGAGCTTGAATTTCTTACTACGAGGATTCCCGAAATGATACAGGAGCGACATCGCGACTATCAAGGCGAATATGACGATGAGCCATCTTACCAGATTGATTATGAACACGACGATACCTTTATACAGATGTATTTTAGCGAATATTATCGGCAACAGCCTTTGTCCAAGCGTTATCAGCACTATTGAAAGCAGCAGTAAAATCACGAACATCACCATCACCAATATTGAATAGATCTGCAACTTCAAGAAAGGTATCTGCCCGAACTCCTTGTCGCCCATGTTAAAACCTCTGAAGAAAGAACTGACGGCGCTTGTGCTGAAGTAGAACGCCAGCAAGAGACCAATCGACATGAGGCCGCCGTGTTCGATAGACATGATTTGAGTTATCGTCGAGGAGACGCTTTCGTAAGTACCAGGCGGCAATATTGTTTGCAGCGCTTCCAAAACATTAGCGGTCACTCCTTGCACAGGAAAATACGGAATCAATGTAAACAAAAACAAAATTGTCGGGAAAAGAGCCAAGAACACATAAAACGCCACCGCCGCCGCTCTGTCGATGAGGTTAACCTGAGTGAAGCCTCTGATAAAATAAACCAAGACATCATACAAAGGCAAGCCCTCAAATCCTGGAATGACGACCAATCTCAATACCGATTTAATACGTGCTATAAGATCTTCAATATATTTCTTTATCCTTGTGATTTTTTCTTTCATACTATTTCAATAATTGAGATATTATAATTCCCAGATAATTACCTACGGCATAGCCGATGACACCGATTGTTATTCCTGTGATGATAACCTTTTTATTCTTCATACTTTCGGCAATCATCGGGACAAACAAAGGAGAATTTATCAAAGCCACAGAAGTAATCACCATAGTATCAGCATCGACTTTGAAAATCTTCGCCAATATTATTGAAAATATCAAAGAACAGAAGATCACAAAGGCTATATATCCGATGATATTAGCGCCGGCACGATAATCTATCGCCGTGACATCGACCATTGAAGCGACGACGAGACTGAAAACAAGTACCAGATACATTCCAGCGTCGTAGCTTTTTTCCATTTTTCTTACAATAGGCAAAAACGAAGCAGCAATAGACAATGTCGTCATTGTCAGGATCAGAACCAGCATATTATCCACCTTGCCGGAAACGAGAAAACTCACGCCCATACCTACACCTATTATTAATATAGAAAGTCCGAAAGCTCCTAAAGTCTTAGGAAAATGTTTCTTGGCAAAAATACCTGAATAAGATAATTCTGAACTCTGAACATCAAGCTCTGAGCTTTCTTCTTTGCGACTTTGCGACTCTATGACTTTGCGACTTAAAAAAAGTCTAAAGATTTTTATTCCGAACGACATCAGGAATACGAGATAAACGAAACTGATTATCATGTCGAAAGTATGGACAAAGATATAATTCTCGGCATCGACGTTCAAGGCGATTTTCAGGCTTGCGAGATTAGGAGTTCCGCCAGTATAGACTCCGACGAGAAGGCCCGCTATTTTTTCAAAACCAGTCTGATTATCATTGAAGATATAAAATCCCAGAATATCTACGGTCACGACAGAGACGAGTCCGATACACAGAGCCACGATCGCTTTTTTAAGTTTCCAGTTTTTGAAGTCGCAGCCGAAGAGAATCATAGGGAACGCCAGGAGAATAGTAGCGCTTGTAAGAGCGTCTTGGACTCCATGCAGCTTCTCGCCCAATCCAAGAGGGAAAATGACGAGGTTAGAAATAAGAATGCCGACAGCATAAAGAAGCAGGATCTCTCCTATCTTATTCATCAGCGATGACTTCCTACATAAAAATATTATAAAACAAGGGAAAGTAAAATAAAACAAAAGCGACAAAAACTGTAACATAAAATATTTTTTTTGCGAAGATAAGAAAAATTCAAGTCGCTAGGATGCTGAGTATCTAAGACGCTACGATTTTTTCAACAATTTCAAAAAAATCTTTCGGCTTTCGTAATTCGGCTTTCGTCATTTGTTATCTTTGCGACTAAGAAATAAAAAAAAATGGAACATCGCATATCACACGAAGGCATCGTCACAAGAATAAGCAGCGACAACATAGAAGTCAAGATATTATCGAAGAGCGCTTGCGGCTCATGCAATATCAAAGGAGCCTGTAACATGTCGGAGATGCAAGAGAAAATCATCACCATTCCGGCGCCGAAAGATAAAAATCTGTCTGTAGGACAAGAAGTTAAAATCAGCATAGGATTAGGCCAGGCGAACAAAGCCGTCGTCTTCGCATACGTGATTCCTGTCATCATTTTAATCTCCATGATATTTATTTTCAACAGTTTAAAAATAGACGAAGGCATAAACGCATTGATTTCAATAGGATCATTAATACCGTATTATATAATTTTATTTCTTTTCAAAGATAAAATAAAACGTAAATTTGAGTACGAAATTCATTAAAAAAATGTGATTTCAAAACAATATTATTTTATTTTTGTACAAATTTGAAAAAGCTTGACGTTGAAAGCCGAAAGCTGAAAGCTAAAAAAAATATTAAACATTAAAAAAACATTATTGTGAACGACATCTTACTTTATTCTCTCATTGTACTTGGAGTCTTGGGAGGCATTTTGGCGGTTATTTTGTATCTAGTCGCGCAAAAATTCAAGGTAGAAGAAAATCCACTGATTGACGAAGTTGAAGCCAGTCTTTCCGGAGCCAACTGCGGAGGATGCGGTTTCGCCGGATGTCGTGCTTTTGCCGAAGCATGTGTAAAATCGGCCCACGACAAGAACAGCCTCAGCGGATTGAACTGCACGAGTTCCGACATGAGCAAAGTAGCGGCCGTATTAGGTCTGACTGTTGAAGCTGCCGAGCCAACAATAGCCGTGGTTCGCTGCAACGGCACTTGCGAAAACGCTCCTAAGAAGACACATTACGAAGGAGCCGACATCTGCGCTTTCGCACATACTTTGTTCGCAGGCGGCAGCGGATGCCCGAATTCGTGCCTCGGCCTCGGCGACTGCGTAAAGAAATGCGCCTTCAATGCGATACATATCGATGAAGAAAAAGGAATCGCTGTCGTTGATGAAGACAAATGCGTAGGATGCGGAACATGCACCAAAGCTTGTCCGAGAGGCATCATAGAAATACGCCCTAAAGGCAAGAACAGCCGCCGTGTCTATGTGAACTGCGTCAACACGGAAAAAGGCGCCATCACCATGAAGAACTGCAAAGTCGGATGCATCGGATGCCAGAAATGTCTCAAAGAATGTCCGTTCGACGCCATCGAAATGCGAGGAACATTGGCATACATCAACCCTGACAAGTGCAAGCAATGCCGCAAATGCGTCGATGTCTGCCCTAGAAGCAGCATCATTGCGGTCAACTTCCCTCCTCGCAAACCAAAAGTTGAAGTAACAGAATCAGTTAATAACGAAAGTAAAGAATAACCGTATGAATCCAAAGAAAACATTCCATAAAGGCGGCGTTCATCCTGAAGAAAACAAACTTTCGTCAGACAAACCCATAATAACATTTCCTGTCCCGAAACAAGTCATAATACCTCTAGGCCAATGCCTTGGAGCTCCGGCCGAAGCCATAGTGAAAAAAGGCGATGAGGTGAAAGTCGGACAAATCATAGGAACAGCGAAAGGCTTTATCTCGGCCAACGTCCACTCGTCAGTGAGCGGCAAAGTCACAAAAGTAGATGAGATAATGGATCACACCGGCTACCGTAAACCCGCTGTCTTCATCGACGTTGAAGGCGACGAATGGCTGGAAGACATCGACACCAGCGACAGACTGGTGGGTGAAATAAAATTATCCCGCGAAGAAATAATAAACAGAGTCAAAGACCACGGCATCGTCGGCATGGGCGGCGCTACGTTCCCAACAAACGTCAAGCTTACGATACCTCGAGATAAAAAGGCAGAGTTCGTCATCATAAACGCCGCAGAATGCGAGCCTTATCTAACATGCGACAACCGTCTTCTCCTTGAAAAACCTAACGAATTCCTAGTCGGTGTAAAGATCTTGATGAAAGCCGTCGATGCTCCTAAAGCTATCATCGGCATAGAGACAAACAAGATGGAAGCCGCTAATCTGTTAGACAATATAATAAAAGGTGACGAATATTTCCATGGCATAGAAGTACAGCCATTACAGACGAAATATCCTCAAGGCGGTGAGAAACAACTCATCAAAGCCTGCACAGGTAGAGAAGTCCCTTCTGGAAAGTTACCGATAGAGACAGGCTGCGTCGTCGTAAACGTCGCTTCCACATACGCCATTTATGAGGCGGTACAGAAAAACAAGCCGCTCATCTCAAGAGTTGTGACGGTAACAGGAAAATCGGTGAAGAATCCATCCAACTTTTTGGTGAGAATAGGAACATCATCCACAGAACTCATCGAAGCCGCAGGCGGACTTCCTGAAAACACTACGAACATCATCAACGGCGGCCCTATGATGGGCAAGTCAGTATCCGTCAATGAATTCCCTGTAATAAAAGGAACGTCAGGAATCTTGTTGATGACAGACAAAGAAGCCCAGCCTCGGCAAGTAAGCAACTGCTTACGCTGCGGCAAATGCATCAGCGCCTGTCCGATGGGACTGGAGCCTTATCTCCTCAGCCGTCAAGCCAAAAACAACATGTTTGAAGACACAGAACTGAACCGCATAATGGATTGCATCGAATGCGGATCTTGCGAGTTCACATGTCCGGCCAATATCCCTTTGTTGGATTACATTCGTTATGGCAAAAACAAAACAGGACAATTAATCCGTTCACGTAACCAGAAATAATAACAGAGATGAATAACTATACAATATCAGGCTCGCCTCACATTCACGGAGGCGAAAGCACAAAGAAAATAATGTACAGCGTCATCATCGCTCTGATGCCAGCGTTCTTATTTTCAATCTATTACTTCGGCTTTGATGCAATACGCGTGACTCTGATTTCAGTAGCGGCCTGCGTCTTGACCGAATGGCTTATCCAGAAATACCTTCTTAAAGGAGAATGCACCATCAGCGACGGTTCCGCGATAATAACAGGTATATTATTGGCGTTCAACCTGCCATCTAACATTCCGGCATGGATGATAATAATAGGTTCTATCGTCGCCATCGGCATCGGCAAGATGTCGTTCGGAGGTCTGGGCAACAACCCGTTCAACCCGGCGTTAGTAGGACGCGTCTTCATGCTCATCTCCTTCCCTGTCGCGATGACGACATGGCCGACACCTAAACCATTATTCGGTGAAGCCTTGACTGATGCTGTCACCGGCCCGACATTGTTAGGTCACATCAAAGAAGGCCTCGCTCAAGGCATCACTGCCAGCGACCTTATCATCTACGATAACATTCAGCAATTCATCTACAGCGGATCTCTCGGCGAAATAGGTTCTATCGCCATCATCATCGGAGGTCTCTTCTTGATATTCAGAAAAGTCATCGACTGGCAGACTCCTGTCATCATCATCGCTACGGTGGGAATCATCGCCACAATATGCTGGCTCATCAATCCTGTCCAATTCGTTCATCCTATGGTCCATATCTTCGGCGGAGGTCTTATGCTCGGCGCTTTCTTCATGGCGACCGACATGGCGACTTCTCCAATGACGATGAGCGGCAAAGTGATTTTCTCCATCGGTGTCGGTGCTCTGACAATCATCATCCGTCTTTGGGGCGCATATCCAGAAGGAATGTCATTCGCCATCTTGATTATGAACGCTTTCGTTCCTTTAATCAACAAAGCTTGTAAACCACAACGTTTCGGTAAACCTGTAAAACAATAAGATTATGGCAGCAAAAAAAGACACATTATTAAATATGTTTATAGCCATGTTCGTGATCTGCGTGGTGTCGGGCGGAGTACTCGGCCTAGTTTATAACGCCACCAAAGATCCTATCGCTGCGGCTGAGACTGCAAAAAAAACTGAGGCTATAAAGAACGTACTTCCAGAATTTCAAGAACTTAAAGAGATTATGGTAAAATCAGCGTTAGAAGATGCTGAGATTCCATTCTATCTCGCTTACGATGCCAATAACAATTTCATAGGCGCTGCCGTAGAGACTTTCACCAACAAAGGATTCAGCGGCAACATCTCTTTGATGGTCGGCATTCTGGCTGACGGAACAGTAAACAACATTTCTGTCTTGCAACATGCCGAAACTCCAGGCTTAGGTTCCAAGATGTCGGAACCAAGTTTCAAAGACCAGTTCAACAACAAGAACGCTGCTTCGTTCAACTTCAACGTCAAGAAAGACGGCGGCGATATCGATGCCATCACAGCAGCTACCATCAGCTCAAGAGCATTCTGCGACGCAGTAAACCGTGCATTATCAACATTTGAAAACAATAAAGGAGGATTTTAATTATGAACTGGAATAACTTAACAAAAGGATTCTTCAAAGAAAATCCGGTATTCGTACTTCTCCTCGGATGCTGTCCAACATTGGCTACCACAACCAGCGCCATCAACGGACTCTCAATGGGTTTGGCAACGACTTTCGTCCTCATCCTTTCGAATATGTGTATATCATTGTTAAAGAACTTCATCCCTAACAAAGTACACATTCCTTGTTATATCGTCGTTATCGCATCATTCGTGACAGTGTTACAGCTTTTGATGCAGGCATATCTCCCAAGCATTTACGAGACACTCGGTCTCTTCATACCTCTCATCGTTGTTAACTGTATCGTTCTTGGACGTGCAGAAGCATTCGCTTGCAAGAACGGCATCGGTGCTTCAGCAATCGACGGCATCAGCATGGGTTTAGGATATTCTATGGCACTCACCATCTTAGGTTCAATCCGTGAAATCTTAGGCAGCGGTTCTATCTTCGGATGGAAGTTCATCGAAGGCGACGCTATCTTGGTATTCGTCCTCGCTCCAGGAGCATTCATCGCAATGGGTTATCTCATCGCCATCATGAACAGAATGTTAAAGAAAACAAAATAAGTTATTGACAATTAAAGATATTTAGATATGGAATACTTGATAATTTTTATCTCCGCAATATTCGTCAACAACATCGTTTTGACACAATTCCTCGGAATATGCCCTTTCCTCGGCGTATCAAAAAAGATATCGACATCATTAGGTATGGGCGCAGCTGTTATCTTCGTCATAACTTTAGCGACAATCGTGACATGGTTAATCCAGCACTATCTGTTAAATCCATTTAACTTAGGATTCTTGCAAACCATAGCATTCATCTTGGTTATTGCAGCATTGGTGCAGATGGTAGAAATTATATTGAAAAAAATCAGCCCGTCATTATATGCAGCATTGGGTGTTTTCTTACCGCTTATCACTACAAACTGCTGCGTACTCGGTGTCGCTATCCTTGTCATACAAAAAGACTTCGGTCTGTTAGAAGGTGCGATGTACGCCTTATCGAACGGTGTCGGTTTCACATTGGCGTTGGTGATCTTCGCTGGCATCAGAGAGCAACTCGCATTATCCGACGTCCCGAAAGGAATGCAAGGCGTGCCTATCGCATTAGTGACAGCCGGAATCTTGGCGCTCGCCTTCATGGGATTCGCAGGACTGGTTTAAGAATTTTAGAATTCTAGAAATTTAGAACTCTAGAAATTTGGATGATAAGACAAAAAACGCAGCGGAATTATTCTTCTCCACTGTGTTTTTTTTAATTCATAATTCACAATGCATAATCGTTAAAGCGCACCAATAATATGGTTCGGTAATCTTTTAAAAAATCAGTGCGTATGCGATACGCCCCGACAACTTTCAATTTTCAACTTTCAATTCGAATCGCCTCTGGGGTGACGTTTCTGCGACTTGGAAACTCGTTGTCACTTCTCCGGCAACTGAATTATGTCTTTTGCGTTTTTTGATGAGACGACAGACTTCCCTATTTTGGATTCCAATTGTTCCCGTGCTATTTTAGCGACCTCACCACCTTCTTTTGCGACGACTTTGTTCTCCTCGAAACCTGATGGGTCTTTCTCTTTTGAAATCTCCGTAGCTGACGCTTCTGCCAATATATTCAACGCCAACTCAACATTAGTCATATTATCACGGAGACTTTCCTTATCTTGCATCTGGTCGATGCGAGTGCTTGCCACTTGCGACATCCAAATCTTAAAAGGCTCTGCTTTAGGCGATGGAATAGACTGGATAAGACGGAATAATTGTTCTGTATCAGCGACATCTTCTCTTGTTCTTCGTCCCAAATAGTGCGGACTTTCTTCTGCTCGAATAATTGCATTGTTTGTCTTGAAGTCATAAATATTGATTTTTAAAGTTTCAGCACAAAGTTATAAAGAAAAATCTTTGGTTCTACGATTTTAACATTTTTTAACATTTGGAAACAACATACAAACAAAACAGCAGGCATTCCGTACTACGCACCCCCCAACGTAGAGACGTCACTCCTGTGGCGTCTAAAAAACGAAAACGAAAATTTCCCCAATACAAAAAACAAGCATCTTCGATTTGTCTCCGACAAACTACCGATGCCTGACTTACGGCAGAACTAATCCGCTCTCTTTGTTTCTTTATGAAACAGGATAAAATCTGTTTAACACATGAAATCCATCATTGTCTTAAGCTGTGAAAGGCATAGGCGGAGGCCAAGGTTGTTGTTCCAGCTACCGCCACGATTCACACGGTTAGAGCCTTTTTTCTTGATTCCCTCCTTTCTAATATCCTTCTACGCATCTCTTTTGAGTATGCATATCTCACAAATCATATTACCATATTTTTCCATCCTCTTATCTCCGATTCCTTGAATCTTTCTGACATTGCTCTCGTTTATCACGTCCAATTGAGAAATCATTGACAGTTCGGCATCAGTAAAAACAGCGTATGCCGGAACCGCATCTTTCTCAGCAAGAATTTTTCGCAATGAGCGTAATTTTGTAAATTTAGCAAAACTGTTCTCGTCAAGGATTTCCTTATAATCCACTTTCTCTTTCTTATCATGCTGCACTATATTCTGTCCTTGAAGATAAGTGATACAAAAAGACCAATATGCGTCACCGCCTAAAACATAAAATTGTTTTTCGATGTTAACCACCTTATTGCCTCTCAGAAAACGATTCATTTCTTCATTTAATTCGTTTGATTCTGAGCATGGAATTGTAAATAGTTTGATTTGCATAATAATTATTTTCACACAAAAACAAAGAACGTCATCTTATTTCTGACGTTCTTTGGATATTTAAAATTTTCTCGCAAAAACATCATTCCGTTTCGTTCGCTTCGTTTGGCAATTGCATCTACTCCCTCCGGTCGTATGCTTCTTGCCTCTCTTCGCTTCTCTTCTCTTCATAATGTTTTTGCTCCTTCTCCGCTTAAGACAATTTCCGGATTATGTGTTAATACTGTGAAAGGCATAGGCGGAGGCCAAGGCTGTCGTACCTGACGTCCGGGCCGAAGTAGTTACGACACGACACACGACAGCCCCTCGCGCCGCTGCTCCAGCCACCGCCACGATACACACGGCGAGAGCCAGATGTAGGGCCGGTAGGATTGTCCTGAGGACTGCTGCTGTAATAGCTACTGTTATACCTGTCCTGACACCATTCCCATACGTTGCCGCTCATATCGTAGATTCCTAATTCATTAGGTGCCTTGGTCTTTACGTTATGATGTGAAAAACTGTTATCATTATCATAATACCAAGCCACATCATCTATGTTGTCGCTGCCGCTGTATTTGTAGCCCTGAGACTTGTTGCCGCCTCTCGCTGCGTATTCCCACTCGGCTTCCGTCGGCAAGCGGAAGTTCTTTCCTGTAAGCTCGTTCAATTTTGTAATGAAATCCTGGCAATCGTTCCATGTGACATATTCCACTGGTCTTTGACTGCCGGTAGCATAGCTCGGGTTGCTGCCCATAACGGCCTGCCAAAGCTCCTGCGTCACCTCTGTCTCGCCAATGTGATAGTCGGAAAGAGTTACAGAATGTACTGGAGATTCATCAGAACCTGCATCGCTGCCTTGTTCCGAGGTGGCTCCCATCTGGAAAGTGCCGCCCTCTACCGCTATCATCGTAAAGGAGACGCCGTTAACGGTAATCGTCTGGGTGGAGACATTGGTTTCTTCCAATGTAGTAAAGCTTACTTCTTCTCCATATGCTGTACCCACTTCATTTGTTGCGTAAGCTCTT
>JAZLEO010000035.1:0-9933 GCA_045615285.1 Bacteroidales bacterium | reverse complement strand
AAAACAAGCGTTCTTTGTGGCTGTTGTAGGGTATGTGCAAGAGATTAAAGATGCTGTTTCTACCAACTTTCCCTTCTATAAAAAGGCAACGGATAGGTAGCAATTCTTTCTCTAATACCCACCATATACGGCTATTTCTGCCGAAATTAGAAATATGGCGGGATAACACAAAAATGGTATAAGTACCAACCACTTATCACATTTTGCCCTCATTCTGCCATTTTTACGCAAGTTCTTCGTATATTTGCATTACTTCATAACAACATTACTACATTACTAAAATAATTATGGAAAATTTAAGAAATATCATAGAAAACGCTTGGGAGAACCGAGCTTTATTGGAAAAAGAAGAAGTTCGCAATGCCATTTGCGATGTCATTGAAAAGTTAGACAAAGGCGAGTTTCGCATTGCCGAAAAGATTAATGGCGAATGGACTATCAACGAATGGCTGAAGAAAGCCGTTTTGATGTACTTCCCTATCAACAAGATGGAAGTCATGGAGAGCGGCGTTTTTGAATATTACGACAAGATGCCTTTGAAGAGAGGATTTGAAGAAGCAGGCGTGCGTGTAGTTCCGCCAGCGACAGCAAGATATGGAGCCTTTATTAATAAAGGTGTCATTCTGATGCCTTCGTATGTGAACATTGGGGCATACGTAGATAGCGGTACCATGGTCGATACCTGGGCAACTGTAGGTTCATGCGCACAGATTGGAAAGAACGTACACTTGAGTGGCGGTGTCGGCATCGGCGGCGTACTCGAACCATTACAAGCAGCACCTGTCATTATTGAAGACAACTGCTTCATCGGTTCAAGATGTATCATCGTTGAAGGCGTGAGAATTGAAGAAGAAGCTGTACTTGGAGCCAACACAGTCATCACTGCATCGACAAAAATCATCGACGTCAGCGGAAGCGAACCTGTTGAATATAAAGGTTATGTCCCTGCACGTTCCGTCGTGATACCAGGTTCATACACGAAACATTTTCCTGCCGGCGACTACAATGTAGCTTGCGCATTGATTATAGGAAAGAGAAAAGAATCAACCGATAAAAAGACATCCTTGAATGATGTCTTGAGAGAATATAATGTCTCGGTATAAACAAAAAAAAGAGACGATTTTAAATCGTCTCTTTTTTTGAGGGTGGAAGATGGGACTCGAACCCACGACCCACGGAACCACAATCCGGTACTCTAACCAACTGAGCTACATCCACCGTCTGAATTCGAGTGCAAATATACAACTTTTTTCTTTCAAAAATTAAGTCCGACAATATTTTTTTTTATTTTTGTTTTCCAAAGAAAAACAAGATGAAAAACAAAGAGATACTATCACCGAACAAGATCGCGTTTCTACGTTTCAAGAAGAACATCACTGGTGTAATATCATTGATTTTTATCATCTTATGCGGATTTATAGCCTTATTCGCTTATTTTATCATTCCAGACAAATCGCCATACGCTAACACTCAAATTCTGGAGCTGAGCACATGTAAGCCAGGTTTTGAAGTTGACATGTTGCTTGTCCCGAAGCAAAATATCGTTTATAACGGCAACTTTTTCTCACAATTACTCCACGGAAAGCCGTCGCCTTATCGTCAGATTCCTTTCGATTCAATAAAGATAGACAAAGACAAGACCACGGTTTTTGTATATAATCCCGACAAAAGTTGCCATAGCAATGTTGATATCATCTCCAACAGCGACATTGTTCTTGGAATTCATTTCGACAGCGAGGAAGAAGCATCGCGACATATCAACAGCAACTGTGTCGTGCGAAGAAAATTCATTCTTGGCACCGACCAATTCGGCAGAGATTTTCTAAGCCGCCTGCTTCTTGGAACGAGAATCAGTTTTTCAGTCGGGTTCATCGCCGTTTTTATGAGTATATTAATAGGTATATTTATCGGAAGTCTCGGCGGATTTTTCAGGGGCTGGGTTGACGACCTTACAGTTTGGCTCATCAACGTAGTTTGGTCGATACCCACCTTATTGATTGTCATTGCCATCACGTTTATTTTGGGCAAAGGTATCGTTCAGGTATTCATAGCTGTAGGTTTGACGATGTGGGTTGAAGTAGCACGTGTGACAAGAGGGCAGATTTTATCGGTGAGGGAGACGACTTTTGTCGAGGCCGGCAAGGCGTTAGGATATAAAAATGTGAGAATAATATTACGTCATATAATCCCTAACATCATAAACCCGATCATAGTGATTTCAGCCGCCAATTTCGCATCCGCGATCTTGCTGGAAGCGGGATTGAGTTTTCTTGGCATAGGAGTTCAGCCGCCGATGCCGTCGTGGGGCAGCATGATAAAAGAAAACTATGCGTATATCATCCTCAACGACGCTTATTTGGCCATACTTCCAGGCGTTGCCATAATGCTTTTAGTATTGGCATTCATGCTTTTAGGCAACGCATTACGTGACTCTCTTGATGTAAAAAAGAACTAAAAAATATTTTCTCAAAAAACTATTCGTTTTTCAAAAAAAATCGTATTTTTGCATCTCCTAAAAGATCAGGCGGATGTGGCGTAATTGGTAGCCGCGTCAGACTTAGGATCTGATGCCGAGAGGCGTGGGGGTTCGAGTCCCTTCATCCGCACTTTTTTTAATAATTTATTTATCACAATGAAAACTACACAGACATCAAAAGGCGAACTTCTCGCTGGTATCCAAATTAGTTTAGTTAAAGAAGATTACGAAGCTGAAGTAACAAAGGCTTTAAAAGATTATCAACATAAAGCGACAATGCCAGGATTCCGTCAAGGTAAAGTTCCATTCGGCATGATCAAGAAAATGTACGGCCAAGCCGTCCTTTTGGAAAAAATCAACCAAAAAGTTTCTGAAGCTCTCAACAATCACATCGTTGAAAATAAATTAGATGTCATAGGTTATCCTCTTCCAGACATGGAACAATCACAACCTAACGACCTCGAAGCACAAGAAGAATTGAATTTCTTCTTTGAAGCAGCTCTCAAACCAGAAATCAAAGTCGCTCTCAAAGACCATAAAATCAACGATTTCAACATCAAAGCTTCAGCAGAAGAAATCGACAGAACAATAAAGAGCATCCAAGAAAACAATAAAGTTGAAGATAAAGAAGCTGAACTCAATGAAGAACTCTTCGACAAGATTTTCCCAGGACAAGAAGTTAAAGACGTTGAAACATTCCGCAGCAAAGTAGCTGTTGAAATGGAAAAACAATACGTTCTTGAAGCAGAAAGAATGTTCTACAACAAAGCTGTTGACCAATTAGTTGAAGAAATCAAATTTGATTTGCCAGACACATTCCTCAAACGCTGGATCGTTGAAAACAGCGAAGGCAAAATCACAGCAGAAGACGTTGAAAAGAACTACGACAATGGTTACGTCAAGTCTCTCAGATGGCAACTCATCGAAGAAGCTCTCGTAAAACAAAGTCCAGAATTAGTTATTAAAGAAGAAGAAGTTCGTAACTTCGTAAGAAGCATGTACTTCGGTCACATGGATGTTGAAACATTAGACGAAGAGACAAAGAAACGCCTTGAAGACATCATCGACGCTATCATAAAAGACGAAAACCAACGTCAAAATATCAACAATCAATTAGCTGACAAAAAATTAACAGCTTACTTGAAAGAAAACATGACAATCACAGTTGTTGACACTGACTACGAAGGTTTCGTACAAGCAGTTCTTCCACAAGTAGAACTCGCAGGTGAAGCAAAACCTAAGAAATCAAGAGCAAAGAAAGCTTCTAAAGAAGCAGAAGAGACAGCTGAATAATATTATTATTTCAGACTAAGGCTGTTGAACAAAGACCATTGAACTATTTTTATAGTCATGGTAACAGTTCAATAGCCTTTGTTTTTATTCAATAGTCAAAAAAAAAGGTTCTGAGCTGAAACAAATTATACAATAATTAGTATATAACAAAAAACACAACAACAATGAACAACGAATTTTATAAATACGCCACAAAACACTGTGGCATCAACAGTTTGGCATTGGAGAAATACACTTCAACCGTCACGAATTACATCTCTCCTACTATCATAGAAGAACGCCAGCTCAACGTAGCTCAGATGGACGTTTTCTCACGTCTTATGATGGATCGCATCATTTTCTTGGGTGATGAAATCAACGATTATGTTGCTAACATCATCCAGGCGCAGCTTCTCTTCCTCGAATCATCAGATCCAAAGAGAGACATCCAGATTTACGTCAACTCTCCAGGCGGTTCGGTATATGCAGGATTGGGAATCTACGACACAATGCAATTCATCAGCCCTGATGTCGCTACTATATGTACAGGCATCGCTGCATCTATGGCAGCAGTTTTGTTGTGCGCCGGCGCTAAAGGCAAGCGCTCAGCCTTGAAACATTCTCGCATTATGATTCACCAACCGATGGGCGGAATGCAAGGTCAGGCATCAGACATCGAAATCACAGCACGTGAGATATTAAAGCTCAAGAAAGAGCTCTACGATATAATCGCTACTCATTCAGGACAGCCATTCGACAAAGTATGGGCCGACTCCGACCGCGATTATTGGATGACTTCTCAAGAAGCCAAAGACTACGGCATGATTGACGAAGTCCTTATCAAAAAAATCTAAAATTGAAAATTAATGTAGAGACGTATCATACGACACCTATAAAAATAAACAATATGTCGTTGATACGTCTTTTAAAGTTTTAAATTAAAGTTCCAAATAACTTTAAACTAAAAAAGCATGGCTAAGAAACAAGAAAACTTCTGCTCATTTTGTGGAAAAAGCGATAAAGAAGCCGCATTGCTTCTCTCAGGAATGTATGGTTTTATCTGCGACGAATGTATCGAAAGAGGTCATATAGTGGTGCAGGAAGAACTCAAGCACCTAAAAAAAGCTGACACTCCAGACTTTAAATTATTGAAGCCTATTGAGATAAAGTCATTCCTCGACCAATATGTCATAGGTCAAGATGAGGCCAAGAAGATTCTTGCAGTAGCCGTTTATAATCATTATAAGAGAATCAACCAGGAACAGACCGCCGACGAAGTAGAGATTGAAAAATCGAATATCATATTAGTCGGCGAGACTGGAACCGGCAAGACGCTCCTAGCCCGCTCCATCGCCAAGATGCTGCACGTTCCTTTTGCCATAGCTGACGCGACAGTACTGACAGAAGCAGGTTATGTAGGAGAAGATGTCGAGAACATTCTCGTAAAATTATTGCAAGCAGCTGATTATGACGTGGCAGCTGCTGAAAGAGGTATCGTATTCATCGACGAGATAGATAAAATCGCACGTAAGAGCGACAACCCTAGCATCACACGCGACGTGTCAGGAGAAGGCGTGCAACAAGCTATGCTGAAACTCCTTGAAGGAACAATCGTCAACGTGCCACCACAAGGCGGACGTAAACATCCTGAACAAAAAATGATTCAGGTAAACACCAAAAACATCTTGTTCATCGCTGGCGGCGCTTTCGACGGAATCGACAAAATCATAGCCAACAGAGTGGGCAGCAACGCCATAGGTTATGGCAACGACAACAAAAAACAAATCGACAAGGACAACCTACTGCAATACATCTCCCCTGCCGACATCAAACGTTTCGGTCTTATCCCTGAAATCGTGGGCCGTTTCCCGATATTGACATACCTCAACCCTCTCGACAGAGACACTTTGAAAAGAATCTTGAAAGAGCCTAAAAACGCTCTGATAAAACAATTCTCCAAATTGTTCGAAATGGACGACATCAAATTGGAAATCAAAGACGAAGTATTGGATTATATCGTGGATAAAAGTCTAGAGTTCAAACTCGGCGCTCGTGGATTAAGAGCGATTATAGAGGCTATATTAAACGATGCGATGTACGAGATGCCATCTTCAAACAAGAAAAAACTCGTCATTGATTCAAAATACGCAGAAGAGAAATTTGAAAAATCCGAGAACCTTAGAATATGAGTTTTTTTTCAGATTTTCATTTTTAGAAACATTACCAAATAAGTAGAGACGATGTGTCACATCGTCTCTACTTTTATAAAGTTCCAGAATTCTAGAGTTCTAAATTTCAATTACTTTCCTCTTCCTTGGACTACAATCAAAACAGTATAAATCAGTATTTTTATATCCAAGGCCAGATTCATGTTTTCGATATAGAGAATATCATACTTCAACCTTTCGACCATCTCATCTACATTGGAAGCATAACCAAACTTCACTTCTCCCCAACTTGTGATGCCAGGTTTTACTTTAAGCAACATGATATAATGCGGAGCACGCTGCACAATCTGATCGATATAAAACTGACGTTCAGGACGATATCCTACGATAGACATTTTTCCGCCCAGAACCGTAAAAAACTGTGGTATCTCATCAAGACGCGTCTTGCGCATAAAACGGCCCCAAGGCGTGATACGAGGATCATTGTCTTTTGAAAGCTGCGGTCCCATACTCTCGGCATCGACATACATACTTCTGAACTTCAACATGTTAAAAGGCTCGCCATGCTTACCGATACGTTCCTGCTTGTAAAATATAGGTCCAGGCGACGACAATTTCACCATGATAGCCGTGAATATATATAAAGGGGAAAAGACGATAATGACCATCAGCGAAGCCACTACGTCAAAGATGCGTTTCGTAACTTGTTGCCACATAGGCATCAATTCAGGTGTAACTCTGATGAGAGGCGTATGCCATATAGCTTCCTGCCTTACGGTTCCGAAGATAATATCCTGCATTATTGGAATAATCTTGACAACGACATCAAGGCTCTCCAGAATAACCAGAATTTTATCTATCGTCTCTATCTCAGAACGTTCAATAGCTATGACAACTTCTTCTATATCATAGTCTTTGATAATTTTAGCCGCATCTTTATAAAAACCCAGATGCGGTGCATATTTAGCGACTTTATATTCTTGTCTGTCAAAAACATTGACAAAACCGACAATGATATTTCCGGATGGATACATCTGTTTCTCCATCTCTTCACACAAAGTGAAGGCATTGTCGTTACTGCCGACTATCAAAGTATTAAAACCAATCTCCTTTCTGTGAATCTTCCTGGCCGTACGCGTAGTGATTATCAGGCGACTGAAATATGTCAGCGTGAATTGAAGTCCGAATAAAACAGAAAATGAGACATAATAGGATTTATATGATAATATGACATCGTCGATTATAGTGACGAAAAACAAAATAACGACACCTATCAGTGTCACGAAAAATGTCTGACCCAACTCCTTCAACCTGGATTTTGAGAAAACATTATTGTAATATCCTGATATTGTATATAATATCAACCAAAATACAGGTACGCCTATTATACCTATAATGAAATTGAC
Organism: Bacteroidales bacterium; assembly: GCA_045615285.1. Lineage (GTDB taxonomy): Bacteria > Bacteroidota > Bacteroidia > Bacteroidales > F082 > Limimorpha. Next base: position 2,611 of record JAZLEO010000035.1, on the reverse strand, counting down.
ATCATTAAAAACCAATTGGTAATGTTCTATGAAATTCGGGTCTTCGTTATATTTTCTGAAGAAAAAGAAAAGAGTCCACGCTATTAATGCGCAAAACCAATCCGTGACGACATACTTTACCGTCTGTATTTTTTTATTGTTTTTCTTAGTCACGATAAATAACCTTTATGTTGTCAAAATAATATTCCGCCTCGGAAGTTTCGTCAACTGTACCTGATAAGAACACCTTAAAATACTCAGGATTATCCACCGCTGCATCAGTGATATTCGGTCCCAAATTGACGTATATCTTATTCCATTTTTCGGAAGGATTCACATAAATGAGATCTATCGTTTCCTCCTTTCCCACCTTTGCGAAAAGACCTACTTTAAACAAATCGGTACATTTGTAATCAAGTTCGAGGAAGATGCTATTTCCCTGATTTGGAAGGTCATACATAGCAGGTGTCGTGATACAGAAATTATTCAGCGTATCACCGATCCATATATAACCAGAATAATGCGAGTTACCTTCGCTGTCATTCCAAGCTTCAGGAGCGTCTCTTTCGGTTCTGGTTATCGTGGTGTCGCTATAAGGCATGGTTTCAAGAAGTATCGGTCTTTCAAAATCTTCCATAAACTCAAAATGAAGATTACTTTCATCCAAAGGATAATAATGTGTTGAAGGAGTGACAGTATCCACGACTTTTTCCTCAAACACATAATTTTCAATAACATACGGAACATAGAAAGGATTTATAGTTCTGGTAGAGCTGTTGCCGTTCAACTTGATTCCGGCCATAAGCGTCAATTCGTGTTTGCCTCTTTCAAGAATTGGTATTGTTGCCGGAAGTTCATAATATCCTTGAAAATTATCATCGACATAGACTGATACATCCGTGATTTTATGAGATGCAGCGCCTTCTATGCCGTAATTAGTTGAAAACAAGAATGTATCCACATGAAGATAAGCCGGTATTTCCTGACTTCCCTTGAACTTATTGCAAGAAGGGAAAAACAGCGTCGCGAACATAACGCATATCATGCAAGAAAGTATGCTTCTAAATTTTCTCATTTCTCGTATTTTTTATCTGAACGAAAACAAAATGAATATATTGTTATTTGATGTTATTTTGAATTATTTTCTGATTTTTTTCTATTTCATCGAGAATCATGTAGCACACTTTCAAAGCCTGAACGCCGTCATTTATCGTCACCGAAGGTTCCATATCATTAACGATCGCTGTGTTAAAGCTCTCTAATTCAGTCATTATGGCATTTATCGGAGTCACTTCGGGCTGTTCTATGGTTATCTGTTTACTTGAACCGTCGGCGAGATCTATCGTCATCGCGAAAGGATTTGGAGTTCCTTCCACTTCATTTATTCTCACTATGTCGGTCTTTTTCTCCAGGAAATCGATGGTGATGTAAGCGTCTTTCTGGAACACGCGATGTTTTCTCATGTTTTTCAAGGAGATACGGCTTGCAGTGATATTAGCCACGGATCCGTTTTCAAACTCGATTCTCGCATTTGTAATGTCAGGTGTAGCGCTTACGATAGAGACTCCGCTAACGCTAACATTCTTGATTGGAGATTTTATCATATCAAGGATAATGTCGATATCATGCACCATAAGGTCGAGAACCACAGGCACATCAGTTCCGCGAGGGTTGAACAAGGCCAGGCGATGAGCTTCCACGAACAAAGGCTTGTCGATATAAGGGCGAGCTGCAATATACGCAGGGTTGAATCTCTCGACATGACCGACCTGAACTTTCACCTTCGCTTCTTCCGCCAACTTGACAAGACGATTCGCTTCATCGACAGTAGCGACGACAGGCTTCTCTATGAAGACATGTTTTCCTTTTTTCAAAGCCAATGACGCACAATCAAAATGGCATATCGTCGGAGTGACAATATCCACAACATCGACTTGATCGACAAGTTCTTCTATGGTCGAAAAACATTTTATCTGCAAATCTTCAGAGACTTTTTTAGCCGTGTTCACATCTTGATCGTAGAAACCCACGAGTTCATAGACAGGTAATTGTTTGATACAATTGATATGTATTTTTCCGAGGTGGCCCGCACCCAAAACTCCAATCTTCAACATTTGTTTATTTTTCCGCAAATATAAGGTTTTTTATTAACTTTGCGAAACAAAAAAAAGCGATGATAGAAGATAATTACAGACATAAGGGAATGCGTAGAAACTTGGTGGAAGAGCTTAGAAATAAAGGCATTAGCGACGACAATGTGCTCAATGCCATCAATGCCGTGCCTCGTCATGTTTTTCTTGATTCATCGTTTCTGGATTTCGCTTATCAGGACAAGGCTTTTCCAATAGGTTCGGGCCAGACTATTTCGCAGCCTTATACGGTAGCGTTTCAGTCGAGTTTGTTGGAGATAAAGAAAAATATGAAGGTCTTAGAAATCGGAACAGGCTCCGGCTATCAGGCGTGCGTCCTGGCAGAGATGGGCGCGAAAGTCTTCAGCATCGAACGTCAGAGAAAGCTTTATACCAAAACAAAAGCATTTTTAGCCGAGTTTCCTTATCGAATTAAAATGTTCCTCGGCGACGGCAACAAAGGACTGCCGACTTACGGACCTTTCGACAGAATTCTGATAACA
>JAZLEO010000034.1:0-28202 GCA_045615285.1 Bacteroidales bacterium | reverse complement strand
TACATCCTTTTAATGAGAAATAATTGTTCTGTGCCATTGATGAGAGACAGCAAAAGAAGATGATTCCGATAATGATAAGACGTTTCATTTTTAAGACACTAAGACACCGAGTCACCGAGCCTCTAAGTTTTTTGATGAAACGTTGAAGGGATGGTTTTATTGTTTTTAAAACTCGGAACTTCATAAATTCAAAACCTCAGAAATTCAAAATAAATTCTGAAATTCTGAGGTTTTGAGGTTTTGAGATTCTTATTTAATCTTCTCTGGTTTAATCTTACTAAATCTCATGGCTTTCGTCATGAACTTAGGAAGTGGCTTGTAATCGTCTTTGTTTCCTAAGTTGAGGTAGATGCCGAATTTCTTCATGACAGGAACCTTGAATGTCTCGACGAATTCTATCAAAGTGCCGTTAGGATCTTCCACGTAGGTGAAGTGCCCGTTGGCATCGCCCATGTCGAAGTCGCGACCGCCGTCGCAAACGAAAGGATGTCCCAATGCCTCGGCGGCTTCTTTAATGCATTCCATGTTACGAACATCGAAACAGAGATGGATGTAGCCAGGATCTCCCCAATATCTGTCTTCTAATGTTGGGACGCGATTAATCGCGCCCGTACAGGTGTGTGTGCATTTGATTAATTCAATATGAGAATCTCCCATCATCTCCGAGAGCGGACCTTGTATAGGTTTCGATCTTTTTAACATCACGCGACGGAATTCGTCATTGCCGCAGTTAATGTTTTTTAACTCATCGAAAGTTCCAGTCACATCACCGACGATAGTGTCGTAATCCAATAATTTTCCGTAAAACTCAATCGATTTTTCCATGTCTTTGACGCCGATGACAACGCCGTTCACACCTCCGTTTGTCATTTTTTCGTCAATAAAAGCGTAGTCGTTTTGTTCCACTTCAAAGATATTGTTCCAAGGATCTTTGAAATAGAAATGTTTGAAACCGAAAGGGGAGAGGCTGACTTCGCTCAATAATGTCGCTCCGTTTTCTTTAAGATGAGCGAATGACTTTTCAACGTCTTTTGATTTAAGTTTGCAGATATTGATTCCGTAGTCGCCGAGTTGAAGCGGTTGTTCAGGGAATTTCACTTTTCTTCCTTTAGGTTGCCAGATTTCGAATCCGCCGCCGCCGCGAGGATTGAAAGCCAAAACAGCTCTTCTAGGTTGAGGCTTGCCTCCTGTATAAGGAAGCATCCGTTCCGCTACGCCTTCGTCATCGAAAATCTTCATCTCGAAACCGAGGATTTTGTTGTACCATTTCCATGGAGCTATCAAGTCTTCAACGCCGATGCCCACTTGCTGTATGCCGCATATAACTTTTTCTTTCATGTTTGATGATTTAAGTTGGTGAAATGTGTTTTGAAAGTATATAATAAAGACAAGGCAGATACCTATTAATATATGCCATTAACAGTTCGTATCTGCCGATAAGTTTTCTGTGCTTTTTTTTCTTGATTGCTTTTACCGCAATTTTGGCGGCTCTGTCAACGTCGAGCCCTTTGGCTTGTCCTTGATCCATTTTTCCGTAACGTTCGCCGTTGCCTAAAAGAGCGCTCTTACTGATGTTGGTGTTAATTCTTCCTGGAATGAGGAATGTGACGGAAACATTATCGTATTCCAAATCCATGGCTTCGAAGAATCCGAATAATGCGTGTTTCGACGAGCAATATGAAGTTCTTAACGGAAATCCGAACAGACCAGCGAGCGAGGTCGTGACCGAAATGCTTGTGTGTTCGGAATTGATGATCTCGTCTTTGAATTTTTTGATGAGATAGACTGAACTCCAATAATTTATCTGCATTATTTTTTTGTCGGTCTCGAAATCCGTGTCGAAAGCCTTTGCCCTTTGTGATATTCCGGCGTTCAATACAAAAAGGTCGATGTTGATTTTGTGCGATTTTACGAATTCTACAAATCCGTCGATGCTGCTGTTGTCGGAGAAATCGCTTTCTTTGGCGAAGACTTTCACGCCTTGAGTCTCGCAGTATCTTTTTATCTCTTCCAGCCGTTCTGGATGTAATCCTGTGAGAAATAAGTTGCAGCCTTCTTTGGAAAGCTGTTTGGCTATGGCTGCGCCTATCCCGGAGCTGGCTCCTGTCACAAGCGCATATTTGTCTTTGAAGTTTATCATAGTTTATGTTTTATGACAACAGTCATTGTCCACACTGTAGAGACGTCATAGTATGGCGTTTCACTATGGCATCTCGCCACAATCCCTTGACCTTGTCAATTTTAATGACGCAAATTTAGAACTTTTTTAAGTCATGCTTGTTTTAAATTTGTAAAAAATGATAAAATATTTTATTAAATCATTTTGATATAGTAAATATATTTACTAATTTTGCGAAGCGAAAAATAAATTCAAATCTAAATAGAAAAATATGGAAATTTTTGAAAGAATAGCAAAGGACTCGGGAGGCCCTATTGGTCAATACAGAGACCGTGCGCACGGTTATTTCGTTTTCCCTAGACTGGAAGGTGAGTTGGGACCACACATGCGTTTCAACGGTGTTGATGTCTTGAACTGGAGTTTGAACAACTATCTTGGTTTGGCGAATCATCCTGAGATAAGAAAGACAGATGCTGAGGCTGCCGCTAAATGGGGGATGGCTTATCCTATGGGCGCTCGTATGATGAGCGGCAACACACGCCTTCACGAACGTCTTGAACAAGAACTCGCTGATTTTGAAAGAAAAGAAGCTGCCTACGAATTTAACTTCGGCTATCAAGGCATTGTCTCTACAATCGATGCGTTGACGACTCGTCACGATGTGATAGTCTTCGACTCAGAAGCACACGCCTGTCTCATCGACGGTAAACGTCTTCATCTCGGACAGTCGTTCCATTTCAAACATAACGATATTGAAAGTTGCGACAAGGCTCTCAAGAGAGCTACGGAAATTGTTGAAAAGACAGGTGGTGGCATTTTGCTTATCACCGAAGGCGTTTTTGGCATGACAGGAGCTCTCGGCATCTTGGATCAGATTGTTGAGCTGAAGAAAAAATATAAATTCCGTATCCTCATCGACGACGCTCACGGATTCGGCGTTATGGGTCCTACAGGTCGCGGTACTTCGGAACATTTCGGCGTGATGGATGAGATTGATTTATATATAGGAGCATACGCCAAGTCTATGGCTACAATCGGCGGTTTCGTCGCTGGCCCGAAATATGTTATTGATTATTTACGTTATAACATGCGTTCGCAGATGTACGCCAAGTCGTTGCCGATGCCGATCGTGGAAGGTTGTCTGAAACGTCTTGAGATAATTCGCAGCGCTGAAGGCGATGAGCTGCGTAAGAAATTATGGACTGTAACACGTGCCTTGCAAAATGGTTTCCGTGATTTAGGTTTTGAAATCGGGCCAGCCGAAGCTTGCGTGACACCTATATTCTTGCCTGGAAATGAGCAACAAGCTGCACAAATCGCTTTGGATCTTAGAACAAATTACAAGATATTCTGTTCTATTGTCACATATCCGGTCATACCTAGAGGAATGATTATCTTCAGAATTATTCCGACTGCGGCGCATACGTTAGAAGATGTGAATTATACTTTGAACGCATTTGCAGATGTTAAGAAAAAATTGGCTGAAGGTAAATATGATTCTGATGTGATTCCAGATATGGCGATTTGGTAACACATTATTAATATGGTGAACTTCTATAAAGATAAAGTCATTATAGTGACGGGAGCCAGCTCGGGAATCGGGCTGGCTTCTGCCAAAAGATTTGTTTCGCTAGGTGCGAAAGTCGTTCTCGCCGCTCGTTCCATTGATAAACTCGAAACAATAGCGGATGAATTAAATAATAGATTCTCAGCTAATGACTCAAAGCCCATGGCTCATTGCATAAAAACCGATGTCACTAAAGAAGATGATTGTAAGAATCTTATAGATAAGACTGTAGAGAAATTTGGGAAGATTGATATTCTTGTAAATAATGCAGGGGTTTCTATGAGAGCGGTTTTTAAAGATTTGGATCTAAAGGTGATGAAAACTCTGATGGATACCAATTTCTGGGGGACTGTCTATTGCACAAAGTACGCTTTGCCGTATCTTTTGGAGTCGAAAGGCAGTGTCGTCGGAGTGATTTCCACTGCGGGTTATGTGGGTCTTCCTGCACGTACGGCATATTCTGCGTCCAAGTTCGCAGTGAGAGGTTTTCTTGAGACATTGAGAATCGAACATTTGTATGACGAACTGCATGTTATGATATTCGCTCCAGGCTTTACGACATCCAATATTCGTAATGTCGCCTTGACTGCAGATGGCAGTCAGCAAGGAGAGACGCCGCGTAATGAAGAACGTATGATGTCGGCAGAAAGAGTGGCACGGATTTTGTCACGAGGAATAGCTCGGAGAAGATCTGAAATGGTGCTGACACCACTAGGAAAAGCGACTCTTTTTGTGAGCAGAAAACTGCCACGAGTTACCGATAAAGTTGAATACAGGATGATGGCTAACGAGCCGAATAGTCCGCTGAAAAAACAATAGATTAAGATTATGCTTTTAATGAAAAAAGTTGCGGTTTATATCAATATTTTAAACTGCTCGTTAATAAAATATTTCGCTAAAGAATTGAGTCGTAATGATATAAATCTTACACCGGAACAATATCTGGTGATGGATATTTTGTGGGATGCAGAAACATTGTCGCAACAGGCGATAGCCGACATCATTCAGAAAGACAAAAATTCTGTCACCAAATTCATCGATTCGTTGGAAAAGAAAGGCCTTGTCTTTCGTTCCATAAACAAGAAAGACCGTCGTGTCAACGACATTACTGTCACAGAAGAAGGAATGAAATTGAAGGGCCGCACCACTGAAGTGGCGATTGGTATGATGAGAAATGTGTTGAAGGATATAAAAGAAGAGGATTTGATAGCTTTTGATAAGGTTATGAATCAGATCAAAGGTAATATTGATTCTCAGATGGAGTCACAGATGGCTAAAGACTAAAGTTCAAGGATATTGTTTCAAAGTTCATGGTAATAAAAAAGCTCGGCGAACAACCGAGCTTTTTTTCCTTTTAACGAATAAAAATTTAATTCTTAATCTTCGACGATAGCATCGTTTGGACATGCGCCAGCGCATGAGCCACAGCTAACACATGAGTTAGCGTCAATTACATAAATGTCGCCTTCAGAAATAGCACCAACTGGGCACTCATCGATACATGTGCCACATGCTACACAATTGTCTAAAATTTTATAAGCCATAATTATTTAAATTTTGAATTTGGTGCAAAGATATAAAGATAATCGGTATAAAAACAAAAAAAATAAAAAAAACTTTTTCTTTTATTTTTGTTCAATTTTTTTGTCTTTCTATAACAATAAATAACTACATTTGCAGAAAATTTGAACAATTAAAATTAATCAGTATTAATATAAGTTTCCTATGACAAAAATATCAAAAGTTGTAGAACTCGAACAAGTAGTTATCCGCTTTGCGGGTGACTCTGGAGACGGTATGCAGTTGACTGGTAATTTGTTCTCAGACTCGACAGCATTCGCCGGAAACGATTTCGCTACATTCCCGGATTATCCGGCAGAAATTCGTCCTCCACAAGGTACTGTGTCTGGTGTTTCCGGATTCCAAGTACATTTTGGTCACAAACCGGTTCATACCACAGGCGACCTCTGCGATGTGTTGGTCGCTATGAACCCAGCATCTATCAAAGCTAATATGCGCTGGTTGAAACCAGGAACGACTATTATCTTTGACGTTGATTCATTGACTGAAAAATCTCTCGAGAAAGCTGGCTATACAGCTGACCCGACAACAGATGATACTCTCAGCCAATATAAAGTCATCAAAGCTCCTATCTCATCTCTTACAATAGAGGCTTTGAAGGATTTCGGAATGGACAGAAAAGCGATGCTTAAGTCAAAGAACATGTTCGCTCTCGGTATAGTAATGTACCTCTTCAACCGCGACATCACTCAGCTTAACCATTACTTCGAAAATAAATTCAAGAACAAACCAGAAATTATCAAGGCTAACCAAACAGTAGTCGCTGCTGGTTACAGCTATGCAGATACTATCGAAGTGTTCGCCAACACATATCGTATTCAACCTGCAGAACTTCCTAAGGGAAAATATCGCGACATCTCTGGTAACGTCGCTACAGCTTGGGGCCTCATGGCAGCAAGCGAACGTTCAGGACGCCAACTTTTCATAGGTTCTTATCCTATCACTCCGGCAACTGACATCTTGGTTGAACTTACAAAATACAAAAACTTAAAAGTTAAAGCTTATCAGGCTGAAGACGAAATCGCTGGTATCACTTCATCAATCGGCGCTTCATTCGCAGGTTGCTTATCAGTAACAACAACTTCAGGTCCTGGTCTTTCTCTTAAATCAGAAGCCCTCGGTCTTGCAGTTATGACAGAGCTTCCTCTCGTCGTCATCGACGTTCAACGTGGCGGCCCATCAACAGGTCTTCCTACTAAGACAGAGCAAAGCGACTTGACACAAGCTTTATTCGGTCGTAACGGCGACGCTCCTCTCATCGTATTGGCAGCTAAGAGCTCAGTCGATTGCTTCTACTCAGCATTCGAAGCTTGTAAACTCGCATTGGAACACATGACACCAGTCATCTTGTTGACAGACGGCGCTCTCGGTAATGGTACTGAAATATTCCGTATCCCTAAAGTCGCTGATCTTCCAGCTATCGTTCCTCCAATCGCAAAAGCTAACGATCCTGAATACTTGCCATATCGTCGTGACGAAGAAAAATTACGTCGTGAATGGGCTATCCCAGGAACAGAAGGCTTACGTCACCGCATCGGTGGTCTCGAAAAAGAAAACGGCAAAGGTAGCGTTTCACACGATCCTAAGAACCATGAACTCATGACTCAACTCCGTGAAGAGAAAGTCAACCGCGTAGCTAACTTCATACCAGAACAGGAAATCCTCGGCGATCCTAACGCTGACCTCCTCGTAGTAAGCTGGGGCGGTACTTACGGCGTAGTTCTTTCAGTGGTTGAAAAGATGATCGCTGAAGGTAAGTCAGTGGCTCACGCTCACTTCCGTCATATCTCTCCACTTCCAAAGAACACAGAACAAGTGTTGAGTGGTCACAAGAAAATCGTTGTCTGTGAAATGAACAGAGGTCAGTTCGCGAACTACTTACGCATGAAACACCCTGGACATATCTACGAACAATATAATAAGGTACAAGGCTTGCCATTCTTGACAGCTGAGTTAGAAAATAAGTTTAATGACCTTTTAAAATAAGATGATACTATGGAAAATATAAATAACAATCAGGTTGTTAATCTTACTAAAGAAGATTTCGTAAGCGATCAAATCGTTAAATGGTGCCCAGGTTGTGGCGACCATGCAATCTTGAAAGCAGTGGAAGATGTTTTTCCAAAACTCGGAAAAAGAAAAGAAGACATCGTTGTCGTTTCAGGTATCGGCTGTTCTTCACGCTTCCCATATTATATGAACACATACGGATTCCACAGCATCCACGGCCGTGCAGCAGCTATCGCAACAGGCGTGAAACTCGCTAATCCAAACCTTTCAGTATGGGTCATAACTGGTGACGGCGACTGTACAGCTATCGGTGGTAACCACTTCATCCACGCTGTCCGTCGTAATATCGACATGAACCTCCTTCTTTTCAACAACCGTATCTACGGCTTGACAAAAGGTCAGTTCTCACCATGTACTTTCCGTGGTACAGTCACTAAGACTTCTCCACAAGGTACTTACGAAGATCCGTTCAATGTAGGTGAACTCGTAATCGGTGCCGGCGGTAAATTCTTCGCACGTGGCGTTGATGCCAATACAACAGAACTTACAGAAATCTGCTGCGAAGCCAAGAACCACGACGGTCTTTCAGTAGTTGAAATTCTTCAAAACTGTATGATTTTCTCAAACGGCATCCACAGCAACATCACTGCTAAGGAAGTCCGCGACGACATGCAAGTGAAATGTGTTCACGGTCAGCCATTGATTTTCGGTAAAGATCGTAACAAAGGTATCGTTCTCAGAGGCAACCGCCTCGAAGTCGCTACCATCGGAGAAAACGGCGTCACTGAAGCCGACATCTTGGTTCACGATGAAAAAGAAAAGACAACAGGTATTCACATGATGCTAGCTCACATGATGCCACCTGAATATCCTGTAGCAATAGGTGTCATCAGAAATGTTGACGCTCCAACATACAACCAATGCCTCGACGGAGTTATCGAAAACGAGACAGCTAAGTCAAACATCAAATGTGTTGACGACCTTCTCAACAGCGGTAGCACTTGGGATATTGAATAAGACAACAGACATCGTCAGATGTTTTAAAAATAAAGAAAGCCGTTACTTAAATGTAATGGCTTTCTTTGTTTAGTGGATTTTAGTTAAGAGTAGTATAACGTGGATACAGCCTTTTTATAGCTCCACTTTCCAGAGTCCGTGGAGATTGCAGTATTCATATACCGCTATTGCTTTGGCGTCGCCGAGATGTACGACAGCTACTGGTTGGTCTTTCAGGTCGATGCGTATTCCGCCTTGGTCTGTTTCTATATATATGAATGCGATGTGATGTTCAGGTAACATAGGGTGATGTACGCTTCCCACTTCGATTTTGAGGATGTTGTCCTCGAGACGTGTCACGACAGGGATGTGCTTTTCACCGCTGGCCTCTACTGTGTTAGGTATGAGCTCTTCCATCTTCTCGCCGCAGCAGAAAACCGGGACTTTTGAATCAACTATCTTTTCTATTACATTACCACAATGATTGCATTTATAAAATTTTGTTGCCATAATATTCTTTTTTTTTTAATGTTAGTTTTGTTTTCTTGTGTTTGAGGTGTCATTGTTCCCTCACATTCACGACGCAAAAATATAGCGAAAACAAATATCGGTCAAACAGATTGTTTCGATAAGGATATTGATGTTGTCGATGAAGGGGAGGTGCTGAGGATATGAGAAATTAAGGAATTGAGGGGATTGGGGATTTGAGGAAAAATAGATGCTGATAGATGGCCGCTATCTTTCCATTTTCAGTTTTCCGTTTTCAACTCAAATAAACTCCCGTTAGGGACGATAGTTTCTAGGCAGGTATGGAGAGCGAAGCTCGGAATGCCTGCAAATAAGACCAGACAAATATCTGAGTACCGAAGGTGAAGGTACGACAGAGGTGTTTTGCTAAACTTGTAAAAAAACTGTAAATTTTACTTATAAGTGAAATGTTAATATTATCTTTGTAGGAAAGATAATATATATATGAAAACGATAAATATGGCTTTTAAGGAAATGGTTTCAGAAGTTCCTGCTGTAATAAAAGCAGAAATAGATTTGTCATTCGCTATAGCGGAACGCCTTGAAAGTCTGATAAAGGAAAAAGGTTTATCGAAGAAAGAATTTGCTGATGCCATTGGCAAGCGACCAAGTGAGGTAACCAAATGGCTGAGCGGACAGCATAACTTCACACTTCGGACTTTAGCGATGCTTTCCACATTCTTTGGAGAAAGCTTGGTGGAGGTGAAGATGTGAAAATAAGATTATGAAGCCTTGTAAGGACGCATTGTGAATACGTCCTATGAAAAGTGTTAGCATTGTATCGTTTATTCCTTATATTTTAATAAAATAATTTAGAAAGGATAGATGATACTTCATGAGATATAGTTGATTCATATTTGTTTATCTCATCTTGGCAAGATAATATCGCTAAACAATATTGGTTTCCCAATTCACAAAGTTGTTGGGTTCGTCCGTACATTCCCATTTCATTATTGACACGATTTAGTGCTTGAGCGTACATGTTTTTTAAACCGTACAACTTGTCTAGTTGGAATGCATGATGTAATAATGAAAAACTATCGATTCTAAGTTTTTTCAGCATCGTTGTTTGAATGAGAAATCTTAGCAGCTAATAAACCCATTTCTGTTAGGTCTAGTTTTGGATAAAGTGGTGAATGTTCCATTTTTATTCTGGTTAAATTTTTTTATTATAACAAACCTTAGTGAAAAATGTTTGGTTTAGAACGTTTTTTTTATTAGGGAAATTCTGTGAAAAATATTACCTTTGCCACCTATTGTTATAATGTAAAATAGTATACGTATATGGCAAAACCTACGTTTTCGGGACATGAAACATTCGCATGTAAATCTCATTGGCTCAAGAGAGGTTATGAGTTTGTGCTTGGAGGTAATAACTTTAACGATGATGAAGCTGTTGTAAAACTTGGTGTAGGAAAGAATATGGTTGCATCAATAAAGTTTTGGATGAAAGCATTTGGATTGCTTGATCAGGATTTAAAACTAACACAATTGTCAAAAAATCTTTTAGATAATACTGGTTATGATCCTTTTATTGAAGATATTGGCAGTTTGTGGTTGATGCATTATAACATTATTAAAGAAAATTATGCGACAGCGTATAGAGCTACTTTTGTTGATTATCATAGTCAAAGAAATACTATTGAAAAAAATAAATTATTAAATTTTATTAAACATTTTTGTTTTGATAATGCATCTTATCGTAATTTGTATAATGAAAATACGGTAAAGAAGGATTTATCTGTTTTAATACATAACTACTATACAAGTGGAAGTGGCGTTGAAGATAGTAATACTATATTTGCCCCATTAAATTTGATTAGAGAGGTAGATGATGGTGCTTATCAGTTCAATTATGATTCAAGAACTCGTGTTCCTGATGATATATTTTTGTATGCATTACTTGTGTCATTTTCAGAAAGTAAAAGTATCTCATTTGAATCGATGAAAGAACTTTCTCTTATATTTTGCATAACCAACAATGATTTGTTAGGTATTATAAAAGGATTGTGTGAAAAATATAATGGTATACTTGTGTTTTCTGATGTTGCAGGTATAAAGGAATTACAGATTAAAGGAGAATTGTTGGCAGAGGATGTACTTGAAAATTATTATATTGGATAAAGGTTATGAAATATACACCATCTATAAATATAGAATTAAATAGTTTTAATAAACAGGATTATATTGTAACCCCTAATGCCTTAGGTGTTGTTGGTAATATCGTTAATTCGTTTGAACAAGGTATTCATTCGTTTAATATAATTGGTTCTTATGGTACCGGTAAATCAAATTTTATATTAGCATTAGAAGATAGTCTTGTAAATAATTCGAATATTATAGTTGCCAATAAAGGGCAATTTAATGGAGCTAAAAAATTTAAATTTTATAAGATTGTCGGTGATTATACATCGTTGTATAATCTATTAATGGATAATCTTTTTATTAAAAAGCAAAATAATAACCTTTATGATAATCTTAAGACATTAATTACAGACTGTGAAAGAAATGGTGAGTTTGTATTTATTGTGATCGATGAATTTGGTAAACTATTGGAGTATGCTTCTAAAAATAATCCAGAAAAGGAATTGTACATATTCCAAAAATTTACCGAATTCATAAATGATCATAGACGTAATGTAATATTATTAACAACATTGCATCAGAATTTTAATTCTTATGCTCATACATTGTCTGAGTCACAACGCCAAGAATGGAATAAAGTAAAAGGTCGTTTTAAAGAGATTGTTTTTAATGAACCAGTTGAGCAATTACTTCACTTGGCAGCAGTACGTATTGATAAAGCACCACGTCAGCAATTAAATGATAATTTTAAAAAAATATATAAATTAGCTATTCTTACTCGATATGCGAGTCCTTCAATTGAATTTGAAACAGCCAATAAGTTATATCCGATGGATTTATTTGCAGCGCAAGCTTTGACGTTGTCAATTCAAAGATATGGACAAAATGAGAGAACGCTGTTTTCGTTTTTGGAAGCTAATGGTGAAAATTCATTGCATGAATTTAAAGATTCACATTGTACTACCTATAATTTAGCAGATATATATGATTATGATATTTATAACTTTCATTCATATTTGTCAGAGGTAAATGCCGATTCTGCAATTTGGACAGGAATAAAAGTCGCATTGGAAAGGATAGAAGGATTGTTTGATGAAAATACAGTAAAAGAAGCATCTAAACTGGCTAAGTCTATAGGTATGATTAATCTATTTGGAAGCGCTGGAGTTAGATGTAATAATGAAGATCTTTCTACTTATGCTAAATATGCATTGGGTATAAAACAATCAGAGCCTTTGATTGATTTGTTGGTACAACATAAGATTATTCGTTATGCGGAATATAAATCTCAATATATTCTTTTTGAAGGAACAGATGTTAATATAGAAGGTGAATTGTTAAGAGCATCAGGTATAGTCCCTCGTTCGACAGATATCGTTGAAAAACTTATAGCTAATTTTAATTTGCCATATGAGTTTGCTAATGCATATTATTTTAGAACAGGAACACCTAGATATTTTGAATATGTGATTTCGGAACAACCAATTAAAGATCATCCTAAAGACGAGATTGATGGTTATATTAATTTGATATTCAATGAAACTTTACCACTAGAAGAATTAAAAAAACAAACAGAAGATGAAGAGGAAGCAGTGATTTATACGTATTTTAAAAACACTGAACAAATAATAGATCATATATGGATGATAGATAAATTATCTTATATCCAAAGCGTTATAGATAGTTCTGATAAAGTTGCTCATAGAGAGATAAAATCATTAATGTCATATGAACAAAGTTTGCTTAATTCAAGTGTGTTAAATGTATTGTTTAATGACGAAGTTGTCTGGATTTATCGAGGGGAAGAAATAGGAATAGATTCAAGAACTATGTTTAATAAGTTTTTGTCTCAAGTATGTGAAGATGTTTATCATGCAACTCCTGTTTTGATTAATGAAATGGTTAATAAACATAAAGTGAGTGGAGCAATGTCTACGGCTCGTGTAAGTTTATTAACACATATGTTGGAAAACCCTTCTGATCCTAATTTGGGTTTTGATGAAAATAAATTCCCCCCTGAAAAAACTTTATATCTAACATTGCTTAAAAATACAGGTATTCACAGGAAATTTTTAGGTGCATATGAATTTTGTGAACCAACAGAATCTTCATTTGTAGCTTTATGGAAGTGTTGTGATGATTTTCTTGAAAGTAGTAAAGAAAAACCTCGAAAGTTAGGTGAACTTATAAGTTTATTGAAATCAAAGCCATTCAAACTAAAACAAGGTATTATTGATTTATGGTTGCCAATATATTTGATTATTAAAAAGAATGAGTATTCTTTATATAGTGATAAAAGCGTGTTTGTACCTGAAATAAATAGAGAAGTACTCGATATATTGCAAAAAACACCAGCTAATTATCAGGTAAAGGCATTCAATGTCGAAGGTGTAAAACTTGATTTGTTTAACAAATATAGAGAAGCGTTAAGTTTAAATCAAGATGATGAATTTTCAGCAACAACTCTTTTGGAAACAATTAAACCATTTTTGATTTTTTACAAAAAATTAAACAACTACACAAAACAAACTAAGAAGTTAAAGAAGACAACGCTTCAATTCAGAAATGTATTATCTGTTGCGAAAGATCCTGAAAAAACATTTTTTGAAGATTTACCTCATGCTTTAAATTTTAAAGAAAATGATATTGCAAATAATGAAGATGTTTTGAAAAGTTATGTTGAACTTTTGCAAAATGCAATTCGTGATTTAAGAAAATGTTATGCAGATTTGATAAATAGAATTGAAAATTCTCTTATTACAGCGTTAAATCTTAAGTCTTCGGAATACAGTGTATATAAACAAGAATTAGAAAAACGATTTTCTTTTGTTAAAACTTATTTATTAACAGACAGACAAAAAACGATATTAAATCGTATACTATCTAAATCACCAGACAAAAAAACATGGTATCAGTCATTAGCATATGTGATATTGGATAAACAGTTAGAAAATATGCTGGACGAAGAGGAAACATATTTGATTGATAATTTGATACATTATTTTAAAGAACTTGAAAAATATTTGGATATAAGTAAGCAAAATATCAATGAAGAAGATAATTTTATTCGTGTTGAATTGATATCTAACGAAGGTGCAATAGAACCGCAGATTGTACATCTTGATGATGCTCAAATGTTCAAAGTTAAAAAGATTGAAAGCAAGATAGCTGAGTTGTTATCTGGTGATAGTGAAATAGATGTATATGCTTTATTAAATGTTTTAAAAAAGAAATTTGGCAATGAATAATGTAAGACATGTTTTAGGAATTTCAGGAGGAAAAGATAGCGCAGCATTAGCTATCTATTTAAAGCAATTGTATCCAGACCTTCCAATTGAATATTATAATTCGGATACAGGTTGTGAACTTGCTGAAACTGATAAACTTGTTAATAATTTGGAGTCAGTGTTAGGTAATATACATCGACTTAAAGCTGCAGAAGGAAGTCCAGAAGAAACTCCATTTGATCATTTCCTAAAAACTAGTGGTGGTTATTTGCCGTCACCACAAGCTCGTTGGTGTACACAAAAAATGAAATTGGCAGAGTTTGAAAAATTTGTGGGTGATTCGCCTGCTATATCTTATGTTGGAATTAGAGGTGATGAAGATAGGGAAGGGTATGTATCTACAAAACCTAATATTCAAGCAATATTCCCTTTTCGTAAAAATATATGGAGTATAGATGTAATTAATAAAGTCCTTCATAATGATAATATTGAACACATAGTTTCACTATATAGAATATGGTCAAATCCTGATATAGTTGAAGAAGCAATTGAAATAGTATCTACGCCAACAAATAAATCGTTTTATTACAGTAGAAAATTAAATGCCTTGTTAGATTTAAGTGTAAAAGTATTTAATAAGGTTGTTTTTGAGTTCTTGAAAACAACAGATTATCCTGTTGGTAAATTAGATAGTTTTCCATTGATTGATAATGAAGATATATTGGGAAAAAACGATATTTTTAGAATTTTAGAGGAAAGTGGAGTTGGTGTTCCTGCATATTATAAACCGATTGAATTTGAAGTTGATGGAAAAAAAGGAACATATTCAAGGAGTCGTTCTGGTTGTTATTTTTGTTTCTTCCAACAACGCATAGAGTGGATTTGGCTTTTGGAACAACATCCAGATTTATATAAGAAATCGATGGAATACGAAAAGGATGGTTATACATGGATTCAAGGGGAAACTCTTGAAGAGTTAAGCAGACCAGAACGTGTACGTCAGATAAAATTAGATTATATCAAAAAGCAAGAAAACTTAAAGACTAAAGCGACAAGTGGATTGCTTGTGGATATGTTTGATGATGACGATGAAATATCTTGTGCTAACTGTTTTATATAGAATAATTATTATGGTGAATATTGAAAAATCATTTTTGACAGAAAATAGAAGTGTTCTTGATTTTATGAATCAATCAGGACAAGGATTGTATATACCATTATACCAAAGAGATTATAGTTGGGATAGTGATAATATAGAGCAATTATTAGAAGATTTAACAAGAGGTATTCAAAGAATAGCATCTGGAGAAATAGGTGATAGTAATAAAGAAATTCGATTTTTAGGAACAATAATTACGGTAATTGAACCTAATAGAAATAATATATATCCAGTGGATTTACAAGCTGTACCATCTAGAATAGAAAAACTTATAGATGGACAACAGCGTATATCAACAATAGCTTTGATGGCAACATTATTGACCAAAAGATTAACGGAAATAAAAAATAAAGTTAAAAATAATAATGTAATATACGAACAGATAAATGAGATATGTGATATTTGGATTGATCAGAAACTTGTGCCTATTTTTAGCTTTGATTTGGGTCGTGGTACGCCTAGATTAAAACCGAAAATAATTCGAGGAGCTAAAGACTATTGGACAAGAGCAGATGATGTTGATAAGGCTTATAGTTCAGAACTATCTAATTATTTAGGCCATTTTATAAAAGCTTATTCAGAAAAAACGCCGTATCCGTGTTTGAATAAGGATAAATATGGAAATACCTTGTTGTACCAAAATGGGAGAAGAATAGAATCTTGGTTGAAAAAAATTGTATCAGTAGCACATGAAGAGCAAGGTGATGATGAATTTTCTAAAGCAGAAGATATCCTTGCATATTTTTCACAAGATCATCTATGGGAGTTTGAACGTCCGGATCTAGTAGAGATTATTAAAACAAAAGATTTTTCAGATAAAAAAACGAATTCATATATTTTGTGTGAGTTGGTACAAACGCTTTCTATTTGTCATTATTTACTGGACAGATGTTGTTTTACTATTATACAACCAACAGATGATGATTGGGCGTTTGATATGTTTCAATCACTTAATGCAACAGGTACGCCATTAACTGCAATTGAAACCTTTAAACCTACAATTGTTAATACGGTTGACAGTGTTGAAGGAGGACAATTTAAGGATTCTATAAGTGATATGTTTTTTAAGAAAGTTGAAGATTTTTTGTCAGAAGCAACAACAGCAGCACAGAAGAATAAGCGCACAAATGATTTTTTGACATCTTTTTTTATTGCTTATGATGGTCGAACTATTTCAACACATTTTAGTTATCAACGTAAAGTGTTGAATAATGTTTATGAATCTTTAAATTCATTTAAAGATAAGGAGTGCTTTGTTAAAAAAATGGGTAATTATGCAGAATTTTATCAGAAATGGATAAAGTATGATGGTAAAAATAATTCATTGTTTTATGGTATAAATACATCAGTGGAAGCAGATATTGCATCGATGTTGATACTGTTTTTAAAAGATTCTAAACATAAAATGGCAATTACAATTCTTGGTAGAATTTATGAATCTGTATTAGAACAAGAACATGGTTCTGTAGATATGTTTATAAGTGCAGTAAAAGCTGTTGCAGCATATTATTTTTTATGGCGTTCTTCATATTCGAATTCTGGATTAGATTTTACATATCGTGATTTTTTTAAAAAGAATAAAAATTTTACTGTAGAAACAGTCAAAGGGCATTTTAGAGATGTATTGAAAAACAAAGGAATTGATACTTTGAGTTTATGGAAAAACAAAGCGATGAGTTTTTTGAAATATGATTCTACTGGAAAAGATATAATACGTTTGGCTTTGATAATAGCAGCACATGATACTATTCCAGATGAAAAAAACAAAGGATTGATAAAAATTGGTCGTGACGGTTGTTCGAAATATTTATCTGTAGATAAGTGGCTTTCTACAGATTTAAAAACAATAGAACACATAGCACCTCAAAGTAATAAAAATAATATGTGGGATAGTTCTTTGTATGATAATCACGTCGAGTCATATCAAACTTTAGGAAATTTAACGCTTCTTCCACAAGATTTAAATTCTTCAGCTGGTAATAAGGGGTGGAAGGAAAAATTGCTTTATTATCAAAGTGTAGCAGAAAAAGATCCTGTTATAATTAATGATATAGAAAAAAAGGCTGATGCTTTAGAAATAACACTTAATGCATCAACGCTAGATCTTTTAAAATGTTCTAATTTTAATGAACATTTGTCTTCTATTTCATCAATGACTGCAGATGATAATTGGAACAAAGATATAGTTGATAAGAGAACAGACATATTGTTAGATATTGTATGGGAAAGAGTTTCTAAATGGATATTTAATTATTAATTTTTAATGCTTAAAACAGACATCTTGTATCCAAATCATAGGCGTTATAAATCACGTACAGAATGGGAACCAATTGGTTTCTTTTCTGATTGTTTGTGTAATTCAACGCAGTTTGATTTGATGTTGGGTTTCTTTTCTTCTTCGGCAATCAATATATTGGCAGATGGTTTTGCATCATTTTTATAAATGGTGGATCTATGAATTTGATTGTTAATGATATCTTGACAGAGCAGGATAGAAATGCTATTGCTAAAAGTGAACAAGATATACCTATACCATTTTTTGACATTAAGAATATTGAAAAATTAAAAGATACTTTATCTGAACGAGATGCACATTTTTTTGATTGTCTTGCATGGTTGATTCGCAATAATAGACTGGACATCAAGATTATTGTCCCTAAAAATAGTATTGGAATTTCTCATACCAAGTCTGGAGTTTTTAGTGATGGCGTAAACAAAGTGGCTTTTGATGGATCTTGCAATTTTTCTCGTTCAGCCCTTATCGATAATATAGAGAGTCTTACAATTTCATGTGATTGGGATGGTAATATTGCTGTTGCTACAATAAATGAAATTAAAAGGGAGTTTGATAATATTTTTAATGGTAAAGATGAAAATGTCATATTTGTTTCAGCAGATGAAATTAGAACACGCATTGTTGAAACATTCAAAAATAAGGATTTGAAAGATTTATTAGAAGCAGAATATAAATTTATTTTGCAGGATATATCTGATGAATCATTGCCCAAAACGGTTGTTAAGGCACTAAATAAAGCAAAAAATAAAGTTGAAGGAGAAATTGAAAAACTAAAATCAGATGTTGACAAAAATATTCCTACTGATTTAGGTAAACCAAGATTCCCATATGAATCAGGTCCTCGTGAATATCAGCAACAAGCATTTGAAAATTGGAAACATAATAAGCAAAAAGGCTTGTTTGCAATGGCAACAGGTACTGGCAAGACCATTACGTCTTTAAATTGTTTGCTCGAAATATATAATAAATTAGGTTATTATAAAGCTATTATTCTTGTTCCGACTATTACACTTGTTGAACAATGGGAAAATGAATGTAAAAAGTTTAATTTCAGTACAATTATTAAAGTATGTTCAAAATATAATAATTGGAAATCGGCTGTTGCTAATCTTCGATTGTTGGAATTGACAAACTCAAATAATGATTTGTCATATATTATTATTTCTACCTATGCTTCATTTGTTCGTTCAAATGTTTTTATGGAACTTAATCAGTTTCCTAAAAACAAGTTGTTATTGATTGCTGATGAAGCACATAATATGGGAGGTGGTTTGATGGCAGATAGATTGTCTGAAATAAAGTATTTGCGTAGAATAGGATTATCAGCTACTCCTGAACGTCAATACGATGAAATTGGTAATCGTAAATTGATGGAATTCTTTGGTTGTGATGACAATTATACGTTTGAGTATTCAATGGCAGAAGCTATTGAAAATGGTGCATTGTGCCGTTACTATTATTATCCACATATTGTAAAACTTACAAATTATGAAATGGTAGATTATGTGGATTTGACAAAGAAAATAGTCAAAATAATGAGTTTTCAGGATGCCGAAAGTCAAGAAATGTTAAAGATGTTGCTTTTAAAACGAAAACGAATTATTCACAAAGCCACAAATAAGTTAGAAGTATTTAAGCAAATAATTCAGCAACGAATAAAAGACAATGGTAATTTGAAGTATACATTGGTTTATGTCCCGGAAGGAAATAAATCTGATGGTTTTGATGCGGATATTTTTGATAGATCAGATGTAATAGCATCAGATCCAGAATCTATACACCTCATAGATGATTTTACGCGTGTTGTTAGAGATATTCATCCACATATTGTTGTTCGTCAGTTTACTTCGGAATCAAATGATAGAGAAACGATGCTTAAAGGCTTTGCTGATGGAGATATAGATGTATTAACGTCAATGAAATGTTTGGATGAAGGAGTTGATGTGCCTAGAAGTGAGTTTGCGTTTTTTTGCTCTAGTACAGGAAATCCACGTCAATTTATTCAACGACGAGGACGTGTTTTGAGAACACATAAGGATAAACGATTTGCAATAATTCATGATTTGGTAGTAATACCAGAAAATATATTTGACGAAGAATGTTATGCATTAGAAAAGAGTCTTGTACAAAGTGAATTAAAGCGAGTCCGTGATTTTGCTGTTTTATCTGAGAATTTAAATGATACTGATAATGAATTACAAGAAATTTTAGATCATTACAATCTATCAATATTTAATTAATGTAATATGGGCGTGTATAAAACAAATAGTGATAAAATTTTACAAGCAGTAATTGCTGATGAACAGCTTGTAAGTGTATATGGATATAATCCGAATGATTATAATTCAATTGCAGATGCCATTAACTCTGATTGTGTAGTGCTTAATGCAATTGCTCGAATTATAGTTGGGTATGAACAAAAATTAACTGAAAAGGAAATATATAATGAGGTTAGTAATTTTCTAAAATCAATGATATGATAATTAAAGAAATTAGAATTAATAATTTCCGCAGTTACTATGGAAATAATTATCTTACATTATCTGAAGGTTTAACTTTAATTATTGGTGATAATGGAGATGGAAAAACAACTCTTTTTGAAGCTTTAGAATGGTTGTTTGATACAACAGGTGAAAACAAAAAGGAATCTCATATTTCAGAAAAACGTAAGTCGGAGTTAGTCATTGGTGAAGTTGATGAAGTTTCTGTAGGTATAACTTTTGAACATAATGGTGAAAAGGAAATTGTGAAAAGTTTCTCTTTTGAGAAAATTGCAGAAGATAGTGTTAGAACTAAAGATTACAAATTTAGGGGATATTCTATAGATGGTGCGGAACGTAATTCTATTCCAGGAGATAGACTCCTTAATGTCTGTTTTGAACCCGTGATACGAGAGTATTGTATGTTTAAGGGAGAGGATAAACTAAATGTTTTTGATAATGATACTGCATTAAAAACACTTGTTGATACATTCTCAGGAATTAAACAATTTGACGAGTTAGTTGAAATAACGGAAAATTTTGAGCAAAAATCAATGGCTGTGGCAAATAGAGAATTGCAAAATGATAAAAAAGTATCAAAGCAAGCTAAAGAATTGAATGACCGATTAACAAAACTAACGAGTGAAATTCAAGATATAAAAAAAGAATTGAATAGTAAGAAAATTTCTATTTCGGAATTTTCATCAAAATTAGAATTACTCGAAAAGAATCAAGAAACATCAGAATTATATCAAGCTATAAAAGAACGTATTAAGGTACAGAAAGATAAACGTGCTAAACTATTGGCATTATCTTCATGTGATTATACAATTAATTTGTTGGATAAAAATTGGATATTACGTTCTTTCCCATCAGTTATAAAGGAATTTTCGTCCAAAGTTTCTTCATTAAGTAAAGAAAAGAGACGTCTTGATAAGCAAGAAACAGAACGCCGTGCAAAAGAGGCTGGTGAAAGAGAGGCAATTTTAAAAATACAGAAACTAGCAAACGATGCAGTTCCTCTGCCGTGGGGTGTACCTGATGATAGAACGATGAAAGAGATGATAGATGATGAGGTTTGTAAAGTTTGTGGTAGGCCAGCACCTAAAGGTTCAGAAGCATATGAGTTTATGTGCAATAAGTTGAATGAGTATCTTGCTCACATAACAGAAGAAGTGGATAAAAAATCTAAATCAGAAATTGAAGAAAAACCATTATTTCCCAATTCTTTTATAAATGAATTACATAATCGCCAAATAAAAATAAGTGGTGATACAGAACAGGAAATTTCGAAGATTAAGACTATTATATCTGATGATTTGGAATTTGTCGCCAAGCTAAAAACAGAACTGGCTGAGGTTGAAAAACAAATACAAGAGCTAGAAATTGAACAAAATGATTTACTTATGCAATCTGGTTTGAGTGCGGAATTGTTAGATAAAAATATATCTGATTTAAGAGGGTTCTTTGATGCTAAAAGTCGAGCTGAAAAGCGTGTTGCTGAATTAGAAACAGATTTGAAATATAAGGAAGAAGCTCAAAAAGAGATAAAAGAGCAGGTTTCGCATCTTGATACTAATTCAATGACACAAGTATATCTTCGTGTTCATACTGCATTTGAGAAAATAACGAAGGCGTTTTCAAACGCAAAAGAACAAAATGTCAATAAATTTTTACAAATGCTTGAAACGGAATCTAATAAGTATTTGCAGAAATTGAATAAAAATGATTTCTATGGAATTATTCGTATAAGGAAAACTATTAATAATTCAGCTCGTATTGAATTATATAGTGAGAATGATGTGAAAATAGAAAATCCTAATGGTGCATTGAAAACTACAATGTATATGTCTGTTTTATTTGCAATTTCACAAATTACCACATTAAAACGCGAGCAAGATTATCCACTTATCTTTGATGCGCCTACATCATCATTTGGAGGTTTTAAAGAAGATACATTCTATAATGTGATAGATACAATTGACAAACAATGTGTTATAGTTACCAAAGATTTGTTAAATATTGATAAAAAAACAGGCGATAAAAATTTGGATTTTGAGACGATAAATAAACTTTCATGTTCAGTTTATAGGATTTCAAAGGTTGCGCCATTTAATGAAAAAGATTTATCAACAATTCAAACTGTTGTCGAATTTATAAAATAAAATTCTATGGAAACTGTCAAACTATATGATATGTGGGCTAAACGAAATCCACAATGGGAAAAAAGATATGAGGATAATATAATAAAAAAGTTTTGTGATCATAGTCGTGGTTCAACATCTCTTCGAGAGGATCGTGGAAAAATATTTGGTGCAGGCTATGAAATTTTTATAATAGCTTTTTTTATAGGTTTATATTTTAATCAGAGAAGACCTCTGGTTGATGATAGTCAGAAAAGGAAATCTTTAGGGCATCCTATTCAACATTGGGGAAATATAGATTCTGTAAAAGGAAGAAAACCTTATCCTAAACTTAGAGAATATATATTTATAGCTTTAATTGCACGAACTGATGTTGATTTTATAGCTCTGGACAAAGGTGAAATTACCCCTAATAAAGCTGTGGATATGTTGATGCAAACAATGGAAGAGTATGCAAATTGGGGTTTTAATTTTATGGAAGATAAGCTTATAGATAATCCTAATTACTTCTATAAAGAAACAGCTTTCTTAGAGATATTTTTAGCTTTTGATGCTGATACAATAGCGTCTGAGGAAGATGATGAACCAGAGTCTTTAGATTGATTTGTCAATTCAGAATAAAAAACAAATTAACTATGTCAGAAATCAAAATGCACTCTGACATAGTTCTGTTTTTTTTTGTGCCAATTTTCCTCCCCAACCATCTTCCTATCAAGTTTGTACCATCTTCGTACCAAGTTCGAATATAATTAGGAGTTAGGAGTTAGGAATTAAGGAGTTGAGGGATTGAGGGATTTTTTTAGTCGCCGAGTCACCAAGACACCGAGTCGCCAAGACACCAAGGTTCTTAGTTCAACAACCAATAGCCAAAAGCTAACATCCAATAGCCTTAGTTCAATCTTCTTGCTCGTAGTAATATGAATAATCTATTCCTTTCATGAAGGTCTCGCGGTCGTGAATCTTGTCTGTTAATGCTGATTGTAGAAGTCGTTTGATATCTGTTGAGTCAACAACGCTTTTCTGCATGGCGTTGAGATAATCGTTCTTGTCAATTTTACTCCAGTCAACGCATTTCTTCATTGAGCGTCTGAACATCAGGTCAAGCCATATCCGTGTGCTGCGGCCGTTGCCTTCCATAAAAGGATGCGCAACATTCATCTCAACGTATTTGTCAACAATCTCATCGAATGTTGATTCTGGCATATTCTCTATGCTACGCAATATGGTATGGAAGTGTAAGGCGTTAGCAAAGGTGAAACCTCCCTTGCTGATGTTCTTGCTGCGTATCTGTCCCGCAAACTCATAAAGTCCTCCGAATAGATATGCGTGTATCTGCTGCAGACACTTGATGCTGCCAGGTTCCAAAGTGCCGAGTAAACCGCTTTCGAACAAGGTGTAAGCTTTCTTTCTGCTTTGTCCGTCGATGGTGTTATCGCTGTATAGAAACCAATCGAGAAAATCGTTAACTTTGTTATTGGGTATGTTCTTTGCTAACAGGATTACACCATCACTGTCCATTACATCTGTTAAACGTCTTTTGCCGTCAGGTGCGACTAACTTCAACTGGTTAGTGAGACTAACCAGTTTGTTATTTTCTTTTTTTAATTTAGTTTTCAGATATTTCCAATAGTTACGGTTCTTTTGATAATCATCTTGATTATTGATTGCACCTATAATGTCTAGTACTGAAAACCACCATTTTGAATTATCTTCGTCCCAAAGGGCTCTGACCTCATGGTCATTGTAAAATCTAATAGAAATCTTGGTCATTGGTCTAATTTTTATTGCTGAAGTTTATTAAATAACTATCCGCAAATTTAATAAAAAAAACGCTAAAATGTTTGGTGACGATATGATTTTTTGTGAAAGACTACAAGTTTTAGTTAGGAGTGCTCAGTTCTTAGTTCAACAGCCTTAGTTCTTTTAAAAAAAACTTTAGTCATTAGCCTTTAGCCTTTGGCCTTTTTTCTATCTTTGCAAAAGATAAAAAAATCCAACGATGAAAATGTCATTCAAGCCGGGAACTATGATATATCCGCTGCCTGTCGTCATGGTGAGCTGCGGTGATAGTCCAGAGAATTATAATATTGTGACGGCGGCCTGGACAGGCACGATTTGTACCAATCCGCCGATGTGTTATGTTTCGTTGAGAAAAGAGCGCCATTCGCATGAGATAATATCACGTACCAAAGAGTTCGTCATCAACGTGACGACAGAAGGTTTGGCTCGTGCTACGGACTGGTGTGGCGTTAGGTCGGGTCGCGATTATAACAAATTCAAGGAGATGCATCTTACAGCGGAGCAGGGGCAAGTTGTAAAAGCGCCGCTTATTGCGGAATCGCCGCTTAATATAGAATGTCAGGTTATTGAAATAAAAGAACTCGGATCTCATGATATGTTCATCGCTAACGTGGTGGCTGTCAACGGCGATACGAAATTCTACGATCCAAGTACGGGACAGTTCCAACTTAATCAAGCCGACCTTATTACTTATTCTCACGGAAAATATTATGCTCTAGGCGAGAAAATCGGTGGCTTCGGATTTTCAGTCGATAAGAGAAGAAACAAAACCAAAAAATAAATTATGGATTATATCAGAATAGGACAACAGACAACGGACAACGGACAACAGGCATTGTCCATATCTGTTGAAGAAATAAAGAATTTGTTAAAAGACTGGATTAAATTATATCCAAACTCTTTCGCTCCTGATGTGGATTTTAAGATTTATAAACTCGCTTCCGGTGATATTATAATTCAGCTTCACGAGGATTTAAGCTCGATGGCAGTGTCGCTTTTGGTTCTTTATTTGGAGAATATAAGTCGCAAAGACGCAGAGTCGCAATGTCGCAAAGAATTGGTCTCAGAGTCTGTCGAAGCGCCAACAACCGATCGCCAACAGCCAATAGCTTATATCACTATCGATGATACCGAAGTGCTGTTGAAACAGAATATCGGTAAGAGGGCGATGGTGTTTTGCGAATTAGGAATTAGGAATGAGGAATCGGGAATTGAGACGAGAGAGACAACGAGTATAAAGAAAGCTCAAAACTCACAGCTCACAGCTCACAGCTCAGTAAGATTCCTTCTCGATGATAATTACGTTCTTGATTATAATTTTGAAAAAAGGCCGCAGCCAGTGAAAGACAGCTGCCTCCGATTTGAAGAGCCGGAGTTGACTTTGCCAGAAGAATACGAATCTGTCGTAGTCGGCGATGTGGTCGAAAAGGACAAAACCGCAGAGACGATGTGCACATCGTCAATATTAGACGAAGGCCTCACTCCAAAGAAAATGTTGGCGTATCTGTTATGTGGCGCCATCGGACTTGGAATCGGTTTTCTCATCGTTTATTTCATGGGGAAATGATTATGTTAACGGAATTTAAGAATTACATAGAGAGACATCATCTCATCGAGAAAGGCGATAAGATTCTGCTGGCACTCAGCGGCGGAGTTGACTCCATGGTGCTGGCACGGCTTCTTTTGGAAGCCAACGTGGCAACGATAAAACGAGACGACGAGACGACGGTTGGCTCACAGCTCACGGCTCATAACTCGATAGCATTCGCTCATTGTAACTTCCATCTGCGTGGCGAGGACTCTGACCGTGATGAGCGTTTTGTGACAAAATTCGCAGAGGAAAATAACATACCTATTTATATAAAGCATTTCGATACAGAAACATACGCCAAAGAGAATTCTCTCTCAATCGAGATGGCTGCCCGTGAACTTCGTTACGCTTGGTTTGAAAAACTGAAAAATACACATAATATCAATAAGGTGGCGTTGGCTCATCATGGCGACGACCAGATAGAGACGTTCTTCATAAATTTCTTACGAGGTTCTGGAATCAAAGGCCTTAAAGGAATGAAACCGAAAAATGACTTTTACATCCGCCCTTTGCTGTGGTCGAACAGAAATCAGATTGAGACTTATGCGAAGGAAAATGGCATTAAATGGGTTGAAGATTATACAAATAAGGAGACGATATATTTAAGAAATAAAATACGTCACCAGATAATTCCGATTTTAGATGAGATAAAGACGAACGCTCGTCAGAGCCTGAATTTTTCTATCGACTGCCTTTCTTCTGAAAATGAGTTGTATAGAAATCTTATCGAAGAGAAAATCGCAAATATTGAATTCGTCGATGGCGATTACAGAAGCATAGATGTTAAATATTTTTTAGAAAATAAGAACGGACGACAGCTTCTCTTTGAATGGGTAAGGAGATATGGATTCAATTTCGAACAGTCCGAGTCGATGTTTGAAGCGATGAAAAACGGAAAATCTGGTTCTATGTGGCAATCCGTAGGGACGCGATTAATCGCATCCGTACAGAAAGATAAAATCGAGATTTTTGAAGAAAGGGAAGGAGAGGAGGAAATCATAATAGAATCTCAAAATCTCAGAATCTCAGAATCTCAGAAACTCAGCAACTCAACAACTCAGCAACTCAGCAACTCAGCAACTCAGCAACTCAGCCTCTCAACTTACGTTAAAGACGCTGACTTTAAACTGATAAAAGACCCTAAGGTTGCGGCGCAGTTCGACATGGATAAGATAGCGTTTCCTTTGAAGCTGCGTCATTGGAAAAAAGGCGATAAGTTCAAGCCATTGGGAATGAATGGCTCCAAATTGCTGAGCGATTTCTTCAACGACTTGGGATTCTCTGAATATCAGAAACGTAATGTCTGGATTATGGAAGATGCTAAGGGCTTGATTTTATGGGTGGTTGGACATAGAATCAACGATAAGGTTAAAATTCTTGACTCTACTAAAGTAATTTTTCAATGTGATTTAGAGAGTTAAACTTTTTTTCTTAAATTTGCGCACTTTTTTGTAGAGAAAATTTAATTAAATTTATTATAATAAATCAACAAAAAATCATGAAAAAGTTTTTAAGACTCCTTACTTTCTTAGTCATGTTGGTTCCTTTTGTTGCTAAAGCACAAATCCTTGAACCAGTACAATGGACTGTAGAAACAGAGAAATTAAACAAGAACGAATACAACATCGTATTCAAAGCTGAAATCGAAGATGGTTGGCATCTTTATTCACAAAACACTCCATTCGGTGGTCCAATGCCTCTCTATTTTGAATTCATAGATACTCTCGGCATTGAACGTATCGGTGGCGTTGCAGAACCAAAAGCTATCGTTCACTATAGCGACGTTTTTGAAATCGACGAACATTTCTTTGAAAAAGAAGCTGTTTTCACACAAAGAGTTAAATTATTAGAAGGCGCAGCAACAGTATCTGGTGTTATCACAGGTCAAAGCTGTAAAGAACAATGTGTTCCAATTACTTATGACTTTGAAGTACAACTCGGTGAACCAGCAGTAGTTGAAGCTGATTCAACAAATGAAGCTGAAACATCAGGAACTAAAGGTCTTTTCGGTATGTTGTTGGGCGCAGTTATCTGGGGTTTGGCAGCTCTTATGACTCCTTGCGTTTTCCCTATGATTCCTATGACAGTGTCATTCTTCTTACACGGTGACGAAAGCAAGGCTGTAGGTCGTTTCAAAGCTATCATGTACTATGTTTTCATCGTAACTCTTTATACACTCCCAATTGCAGTCCTCATTTTGATTGCTAGATTCGGTGGTGGTGAAGACACAACAGCAAGTATCTTTAACTGGATTTCAACCTCATGGATCAATATCTTGTTCTTCTTGATATTCATGGTATTCGCTGCTTCATTCTTCGGCGCATTCGAATTGACATTACCAAGTTCATGGGTTAACAAAGCTGATAGTAAGACAAGCACAAGCAAAGGTTTAGGCGGTGTATTCTTCATGGCATTGGTACTCGTTCTCGTATCATTCGCATGTACAGGTCCTATCGTCGGTACAGCTCTTATTCAATCTTTGTCAGGTGAATTCTGGGCTCCAATTCTCACAATGTTGGTATTCGCGATGACATTCGGTCTTCCATTCGCTTTATGCGCTTTGTTCCCATCATTGTTACAAAATATGCCTAAGAGCGGCGGCTGGCTCAACTCAGTTAA
>JAZLEO010000033.1:0-6532 GCA_045615285.1 Bacteroidales bacterium | reverse complement strand
GGTAAGAAGATCAACGGCGACAACTTCTTGGGATTCTACGACTCACAAATATCAGTTATCCCTGAAGGTGACCACTATCAACTCTTCGGTTGGTTAGCTCCTAACTTCAAGAAGTTCACTTCAACAAACACAATGGGCGCATCATTATGCAAGAAGAGCCGCAAGGTTCTCGACACCAACCTCAACGGTGGTATTCGTCCTTTGATTATGACAGGTAACTTCGAAAAGGTTTTCCCATTCGACATCTATCCAATGCAGCTCATCAAAGCTTGTATCATCAAGGATATTGACCAGATGGAAGAACTCGGAATCTATGAAATCGATGCAGAAGATTTCGCATTGTGTGAAGTCATCGACCCATCGAAGACACCAATTCAACAAATCATCCGTGAAGGTTTAGAATTACTTCGCAAAGAAATGAACTAATTGAATATCAATATTATGGGATTACGTAAATTTATAGATAAAATAAAACCTAACTTTGAAGAAGGCGGCAAACTTTATTGCTTCCACTCATTCTTCGATGCAATGGAGACATTCTTCTACGTTCCTAACAAAGTCACTATCAACGGTGCTCACGTCAGAGACGCTGTCGATATGAAACGTAACATGATTTATGTCCTCATCGCTCTTATTCCTTGCTTCCTCTTCGGAACATGGAACATTGGTTATCAACATTTCCTTTCTCATGGTGAAGCCGCAACATTGATGCAAAACTTCGGCTACGGCTTGATGAAGATTTTACCTCTTTACATCGTGAGTTATGTTGTTGGTCTTGGCATTGAAATCATCTTTGCACAAGTCAGAAAAGAAGAAGTCAACGAAGGTTTCTTCGTAACAGGCTTCCTCATTCCTTTAATTATGCCAGCTGATGTGCCATTGTGGATGCTCGCTATCGCAGTAGCTTTCGCAGTTATCATCGGTAAAGAAGTGTTCGGCGGCAGCGGTATGAACGTTGTCAACCCTGCTCTTCTCGCTCGTGCTTTCATGTTCTTCTCATATCCTTCACAAATGTCAGGCGACAGCATCTGGATTGCAGAAAAAGCAGACGCTTATTCAGGTGCAACACCACTCGGTACATTGTTGAACGGCGGTACAGTAGAACAACTTCCAAGCATGATGGAAATGTTCATCGGTACAATTCCAGGTAGTGTTGGCGAAACATCAAAAATCGCTATCTTATTAGGTGCATTATTCCTCATCGTTACTGGCGTTGCAAGCTTGAGAGTCATCCTCTCAACATTCGTCGGCGCAGCTGCATTAGGTTTGTTATTCACAGCAATCGGCGTTTCAGACGTTCCATTCTACTATCATTACTTAATGGGCGGTTTCATGTTCGGTGCTATCTTCATGGCAACAGACCCTGTTACAGCAGCACAGACAAACTGCGGTAAAATCATCTACGGTTTCCTCATCGGCGCTATGGCAGTATTAATCCGCGTTGCTAACCCAGGTTACCCAGAAGGTATGATGCTCGCAATCTTGTTACTCAACGTATTCGCTCCATTAATCGACTACTGTGTAGTAGCAGTTAATATCAATAAACGTAAAAAACGCTGGGCAAAAGCAGAAAGGAGTGCAAAATGAAAGATAGATATATTTTCTTCTACATCACAGTCTTGACAGTGATAGTTGCATTTTTGTTATCAGTAGCAGCATTGAAATTACAGCCATTCCAAGAAGCAAATGTCAATAATGAAAAAATGATGAACATCTTACAAGCTGCCGACGTAAATATTGAAGAAGGCGCTAATGTTCAAGAACTTTTCAATAAAGACTGCGTTAAAATGATGCTCGTAAATGGTAAAGGTGAAGTTGTTGAAGAAACAACAGAAAACTACCAAAAATTTGCAGCTTTCACAATGAATTTGAAAGACGAGCTTTATAAGAGAGACAATGGACAAGACTTTGTATTGCCAATTATTGTTATTAATAATGGTAAGGAAAATGTCAACGTTCTTCCACTTCAAGGTGCAGGTCTTTGGGGTCCTATCTGGGGCTACATCGGCATGACATCAAACTTCCAAAATGTTGTAGGCGTTGTTTTCGACCACAAATCAGAAACTCCAGGTTTAGGTGCTGAAATCACAACAGATAAATTCAGAAGCCAATTCCAAGGCAAGACTATCTTCAGCAATGGCGAATTCGTATCTGTTGATGTTGTTAAAGGCAGTGTTGCTAAATTATCAGCTGACCTTCAAAAACACTCTGTCGATGCTATCAGCGGTGGTACTATAACTTCACAAGGAGTTAATAATATGATTGAAAATGTGTTAGGATCTTATTTACCTTATATTGAAAAACAATGAGTAAGAATTTAGAACTTTTAACAGCTCCATGGAGCAAGGCAAATCCTGTCACAGTATTAATATTAGGTATTTGTTCTGCTCTCGCCGTAACAGCTAAGCTCAAACCGGCATTTGTAATGGCTCTTTCAGTAACAGTGGTTATCGCTTTGTCAAACCTTGTTATCTCTTTATTAAGAAAAGGTATTCCTTCAAAGATACGTATCATCGTTCAACTTATAGTTATTGCAACTTTAGTTATCCTCGTTGACCAATTCTTAAAGGCTTTCGTTTATGATGTAAGCAAGCAGCTTTCAGTATTCGTCGGTCTTATCATCACCAACTGTATCGTTATGGGTCGTCTTGAAGCTTTCGCTATGGCAAACGGTCCATGGGAATCATTGCTCGATGGTATTGGCAACGGTATTGGTTATGGTATCATTTTGGTTATCGTCGCTTTCTTCCGCGAACTCTTCGGTTCAGGAACATTATTCGGCTTCCAAGTCATCCCTGAAGGACTTTACAATTTCGGATATATGAACAACGGTCTTATGATTCTCCCTCCAATGGCATTAATCATTGTAGGTATTATCATGTGGCTACAAAAACCAGAGGAGGATAAGAAATAATGGAATCATTAGGTATTTTCATTCGTTCGATATTTATCGACAATATGATATTTGCATACTTCCTCGGAATGTGCTCATATCTCGCAGTGTCTAAAAATGTTAAGACATCATTCGGTCTCGGCGTAGCAGTCGTTTTCGTTCTCGCCATCACAGTGCCTATCAACTATTTGTTAGACAAATACGTTCTCTCAGCAGGCGCATTGGCATGGTTAAGCCCAAAATTCGCTGATGTCAACTTAGACTTCTTAACATTCATTCTCTTCATCGCTATCATCGCTGCTATAGTTCAAATCCTTGAGATGGTAGTAGAGAAATTCACTCCAGCATTGTATTCATCATTAGGTATTTTCTTGCCTCTTATCGCTGTTAACTGCGCTATCATGGGTGGCTGTCTCTTCATGCAAGAAAGAGACTTCAGCTCTGTAGGTCAGTCACTTTCTTACGGTTTAGGTTCTGGCCTCGGCTGGCTCCTCGCTATCGTAGGTATTGCAGCTATCAGAGAAAAGATTAGATATTCACATGTTCCTAAGTCATTACAAGGCACTGGTATCGCATTCATCGTTACAGGTTTGATGGGCATCGCTTTCATGTCATTCCTTGGTATCACTTTCAAATAATTAATGTTACAGTTTAAAAAGAAAAAGAAATGAGTATTTTATTAAGTATTTTAGTATTTTTAATCGTTGTCTTGATTCCTGTAACAGTATTAGTTTTGGTTAGAAAAAAACTTGCTCCACAGGGCAAAGTGAAAATCAATATCAACGATGAAAAAGAAATCGAAGTAGAACCAGGCAACTCATTGCTTGCTACTTTAGCTAACGAACAAATCTTCTTGCCATCAGCATGTGGTGGTGGCGGTAGTTGCGGTATGTGCCGTTGCCAAGTTCTCGAAGGCGGCGGAACAATCCTTCCTACAGAGACAGGCTTCTTCAGCAGAAAAGAACAACAAGATCACTGGAGACTCGGTTGCCAAGTTAAAGTTCGTGAAGATATGAAGATTCACATCAACCCACAGATTTTCGGTATTAAGAAGTGGGAATGTGAAGTTGTTAGCAACAGAAACGTCGCTACATTCATCAAGGAATTCGTTGTTAAACTTCCAGAAGGCGAACACCTCAAGTTCTTATCAGGCGGTTACATCCAAATCGACGTTCCTAAAGTTGATGTCAACTACAAAGACATCGACGTTGATGAAGAATACAGAGCAGACTGGGAAAAATTCGGTATGTTCGACCTCGTCATGCATAACCCTGAACCACAGTTCAGAGCTTATTCAATGGCCAGTTACCCAGCT
This sequence comes from Bacteroidales bacterium, assembly GCA_045615285.1. GTDB lineage: Bacteria > Bacteroidota > Bacteroidia > Bacteroidales > F082 > Limimorpha. The sequence continues at coordinate 2,324 of JAZLEO010000033.1, read as the reverse complement.
GAAGACAACATCATCATGCTCAACGTACGTATCGCTACACCTCCATTCGACAGAGTTAACGGCGGCTTCATGAAAGTAAACCCAGGTGTCTGTTCATCATACATCTACTCATTGAAACCAGGCGACAAAGTCACCATCAGCGGTCCTTACGGCGAGTTCCATATCAAAGACACCAAACGCGAGATCATCTTCATCGGCGGTGGTGCAGGTATGGCTCCGATGCGTTCACACATCTTGGATTTATTCCTTACAAAACATACAGACAGAAAAGTTTCGTACTGGTACGGCGGTCGTTCATTACGCGAACTCTTCTATATCGACGACTTCAGAAAGATTGAAGAAGAAAATCCTAACTTCAAGTTCAACATCGCTCTTTCAGCACCGCTTCCAGAAGACAACTGGACAGGCTACGTTGGCAACATCCACGAAGTCTTGTTAGAAAATTATCTTAAAAATCATAGCGAACCAGAAGAAATCGAATACTATCTCTGCGGACCTCCGATGATGACAGCAGCAGTATTGAAGATGCTCGACAGCCTCGGCGTACCAAAAGAAATGATTTCATTCGACGACTTCGGCGGATAAAAAATCAGTAGAGACGCAAAATATTGCGTCTCTACAAAACGGAATAATCAATTAAAAAAAACAAATAAAATGAGTACATCAATCGACAAAGGAAAAATTATTAAGATTGCTATTGCAGCAGTACTTTTCTTTTTCTTGTGGTTTGTCCCTTCATCATTTTTGGGATTACCAAACATTACAGTTGTTGAGCATCGTGTTATTGCTATTTTTGCATTGACATTAGTATTATGGTTCACAGAAGCTATTCCTTCATGGACAACATCAATGTTAATTGTTGTTCTTCTTCTGTTGACATGTTCAGACAATGCCATTTCATTTTTGAAAGAAGGTGAAAACATTGGCACACTTTTATCACAAAAAGCTATTATGGCTGAATTTGCTAACCCAACAATTATGCTCTTCTTAGGCGGTTTTGTTATCGCTATCATCGCTTCAAAAATGGGTATCGATGTTCAATTAGCAAGAGGTCTTTTAGCAATATTCGGTAAAAATCCTAAATATGTGTTGTTGGGATTCTTACTCGTTACAGGTGTCTTCTCAATGTTTATCAGTAACACAGCAACAGCAGCTATGATGTTAACTTTCATGGCTCCAGCATTGCGTAACTTGCCATCAGACGATAAAGGTAAAATAGCTCTTGTGTTGGCTATTCCAATCGGAGCAAACATTGGTGGTATGGGAACAATTATCGGTACACCTCCAAATGCTATCGCATTAGATTATTTGAATAATCCTGAAGGCCTTAATTTAGGAATTTCATTCTTAGATTGGTTAGTAATTATGGCTCCATTTGCAATATTGTTACTTGTATTGGCTTGGGTATTGCTTATCAATTTATTCCCATTCAAAAATCAATATCTTGAATTGAATATCGAAGGTGAAACAGCAAAAGGTCCAAGACTTATTATTGCTTATGTAACATTAGCATTGACAATTATTTTATGGGTAACTGGTGAATGGACAGGTATTAGTGATAAGACTGTTGCTATGATTCCAATCGCAGTATTCTGTGTTACAGGTTTGTTTGGTAAAGATGACCTTAAGGAAATCAACTGGGACGTTCTTTGGTTAGTAGCAGGTGGTTTTGCACTTGGTACAGCTTTGAATAAAACAGGTCTTGCAGCTTCATTGGTTAATGCTATACCATTTGGCAGCTGGTCACCATTAGTTGTTATTATCGGTGCAGGTCTTTTATGTTATTTCTTCTCAAACATCATCAGCAACACAGCAACAGCAAACCTTCTTATTCCAGTTATGATGGCAGTTGGTACAGGTATGGGTAGCGTCCTCGATCCATTCGGTGGTGTGTTTACTCTCATAATGGGCGTGACATTAGCAGCATCACTCGCTATGATATTACCTGTTTCTACACCTCCTAACGCTATCGCTTACAGTACAGGTTTGGTAGATGTTAAACACATGCGTACTGTCGGTGTCATCGTCGGTGTTGTAGGTCTAATCTTAGCTTTCACTTTGGTTATTATTGTTGGTAAAGCAGGATTGATGTTCTAATTTAAAAATCTTAAACATTAAATATTATGGCAAAAGGTCTTTCATCAATTACAAAGAAATTGATCATGGCTGTTACAGGTGGAGCTTTGGTGTTCTTCCTTTTATTCCATGCTTCAATGAACATTGTCGCAATCATCAAGCCAGAAGGCTACAACAAGATTTGCGAATTCCTCGGAGCTAACTGGTATGCTTTAGTAGCTACTGCAGGTTTGGCATTACTCATGGTG
>JAZLEO010000032.1:0-36587 GCA_045615285.1 Bacteroidales bacterium | reverse complement strand
ACTGCTGGGGTCGAACCAGCGACCCCCTGCTTGTAAGGCAGGTGCTCTAAACCAACTGAGCTAAGCTTCCATTCTGTGTAAGAACCTTTCGTTTACGGGTGCAAAGATAGGAACTTTTCCATATCACACAACACTTTTTTAAAAATATTTTTTATTTTTCTTAATTTTATTTATATCAATAATTTACAGCAATATTTTTATCATTTTAAACCAAATTTTATTATCATTTTCAATAAAAAAAGGAAAATAACACCCTAAAAATATCACATTTTACCAAAATTATCGTTGACTTTTGATCGTTAACCATTAAACCCTAATCCCGTTCTCGTTCCCAAATCCCCAACTTTCCAGACGCGATGAATCGCATACCTACAAATTTTCAAATTTATCAGACGCAGCAATTACATATTGTTATTTTTTATTGGTGTAATTGATACGTCTCTACAACCCGTTCCTGAATTCCTGAATTCCTAATTCCTAATTCTCGTAATCTTCGCCAGATAATCATAATGCTCTCCTCTTCTGACTATCTCCATTTTAAATCCGTGAAGTTCGGCATAATTTCTCAATGTATTGGCATCAACATAAAGCCAAGGAAACGGTTCACCTTTCACATCGTCGTAACACATAGTATATTCTAGTTCGCCGTAATATTTGCCATCGTCAGGCAATTCTATTATCCCGTCTTCATCTTCGTAGAGATAACAAAGGTCCGACGAGTCGCAGAGAAGCTGTCCGTCTTCTGCCAACACCTTATCTATATGTCTAAAAAAATCTGGCAATTTATCAATAGCGCCGACGATACCGATTCCGTTCATCAGCATCAAGATAGTGTCGAATTTCTCTTCCAAGGTGAAGAAATCCTGTTCCACTACATTCTTCAGGCCTCTTTCTTTCATAGTCTCGACAGAATAAGGAGAAATATCTATCGCCGTGACATCATGACCTTTTTCCTGAAGCCAGAGCGAATGACAACCAGAGCCAGCGCCGACATCAAGGATTTTCCCCTTCGCCATCTTCAATGCTTTCTGTTCAAGTTTAGGCATATATCTGAAACTGCGGAACAATGTCTCCAACGGAATCTCATCATCGTCAAACATCGGAGACAACACAGTCAGTTTACCATCGCGACGTCCTTTATAAAAATCGGAAATCGCTTTTCCCATCGCATCTTTTTCTTTTTTCATATTTTTTTTAGGTTATGAGCTGTGATTATGAGCATTACTCATTGCTCACTACTCAATGCTCATCGCAAAATTATAAATTATTTTCTGCAGTTCTCTTCTTTAACACATAAAAAATCTTATCTTTGAAGAATTAAATTTAAAACTAAAAATATGACAGACGAATCAAAAATAAGAGAGGCTTTTGAAGAAAAGAACTGGACTGAAATAAAATCACAAGACTCATGGTCGGTATTCAAAATCATGTCGGAATTTGTGACAGGTTACGAAACTCTTTCAAAGATAGGACCTTGTGTCGCCATTTTCGGTTCTGCCCGCACAAAGCCTGACAATAAATATTATAAGATGGCCGAAGAAGCCGCTTATCTTTTGGTCAAGAAAGGATTTGGCATCATCACAGGCGGCGGCCCGGGAATAATGGAAGCCGGCAACAAAGGAGCGCACTTCGGCGGTGGAAAAAGCGTCGGCCTTAACATCGTCCTCCCTCACGAACAAAAACCGAATCCTTTTATCGACGCCGACAAAAGCATCAACTTCGACTATTTTTACGTAAGAAAAACCATGTTCATGCGCTATGCGCAAGGCTACATCGCTTTCCCTGGAGGCTTCGGTACATTGGATGAATTGTCGGAAGCCATCACATTGATACAAACCAACAAGCTCATCTCCTTCCCTATCATCATGGTTGGAAAAGAGTTCTGGGAACCGCTCAACGACTGGTTCTTGAACTCCTTGTTAAAAGAAGGCATGGTGAGCGAAAGCGACTTCAAAATCTTCCATATCGTTGATACTGTGGAAGAAGCCGTCGCAATCATCGAAGAATTCTATCATAAATATGCACTGAGACCGAACTTTTAATTAGCTATGAGCATTGGGCAGTGAGCTACGAGAATTTTCTCAAAGCCCAAGGCTCAAATCTCAAATCTCAAAGCAACAAACAATGCATCGTTACATAGAAATACCTATTAATATTATAAGTATCGAGGATGATGGTTTTCATCTTATCGCAGAAGGCTGCATAAACAACAAGGCTGCTCGTTTTGTCATTGATACCGGAGCTTCGAGAACAGTATTCGACAAAGACAGGATTCTGAATTATATTGACAATCCTGATTTTTCAGAGAAAGAAGGAATCTCGGCAGGAATCGGTGGTACAGATATTTCAAGTTGCTTGTTCTTCATAAAAGAGCTAAGTTTCGGCGATTTCAAAATCAATGATTATCAAGCCGTAGCGATGGATTTATCTAACGTAAACGATTCATACGCAATGATAAAACTCCCTCCTATCGACGGTGTTCTCGGCGGCGACTTGCTAAAAAAACATAATGCTGTGATTAACTACAGATTAAAGAAAATGCGTCTCACTCAAAAACATTGATTATGGCGAAAATTTTAGTTATTGACGACGAGGCTGCTATCCGTCGCATTTTAAGAGAGATTCTGGAACACGAGCAATATCAGGTCGATGACGCGGCTTCTGCTATCGAGGCGCTACCTTTGGTGAAAGATAACGAATACGACGCCATTTTGTGCGACATCAAAATGCCTCAGATGGACGGCATAGAATTTCTGGAAGAAACGAAGAAAATCAGCGACGCTCCGGTCATCATGATTTCGGGTCACGGAACTATAGACACCGCTGTCGAAGCGATAAAAAAAGGCGCATTCGACTATATCGCCAAACCGCCTGAGTTGAACAGGCTGCTCATCACTTTGCGCAACGCACTCGACAAATCCAAACTGATGACAGAGACGAAAGCTCTTAAAAAAGTGGTAAGCCATAAATATCAGATGATTGGAAGTTCAGCCGCCATGAACGAGATTCACGATATAATAGAAAAGGTAGCCCCGACCAACGCTCGCGTCCTCATAGAAGGCGAAAACGGAACAGGCAAAGAACTCGTGGCGAGACGGCTACACGAACTAAGCAACCGTTCCTACGCTCCTTTCGTGGAAGTCAATTGTGCGGCAATACCATCAGAACTGATTGAAAGTCAGCTCTTCGGTCACGAAAAAGGCTCGTTCACATCAGCCATAAAGATGAAAAAAGGCGACTTTGAACTCGCCAACAACGGCACTTTATTCCTGGATGAAATCGGCGATATGAGTCTGTCGGCACAAGCCAAGGTTTTGAGAGCGTTGCAGGAAAACAAGATAACACGCATCGGCGGCGAAAACGAGATAAATGTCAACGTCAGAATCATAGCGGCGACAAACAAAAATCTCAAAGAAGAGATACAGAAAGGCAACTTCAGAGAAGACCTTTATCACAGACTCAGTGTCATCATCATCAATGTACCGCCATTACGCAACAGAATCGACGACATCCCGGAACTGATAGAATATTTTGTAGAAAATATTTCCAATGAGATGGGAAAAGCAGCTCCTGATTTTACAGAAGAAGCTGTTAAAGAACTGCAAAAATACCGTTGGACAGGAAACATCCGAGAGCTTCACAACGTTATAGAAAGACTTGTGATATTATGCGGAAATACAATTGACGGAAATGACGTTAAAAAGAATTTCAATGCATAATTCATAATGCACAATGCATAATTATTTTTTAATTATAACACGTTCTTTCATATAGAAAAAAAAATGTATTTTTGCACTCAATAATTATGCATTATAAATTGTGCATTATGCATTGTCAATTGTTCATTGAAAAGTTGGGGTTGACCGGTTTTGACAGCTTGTAGAATGGTCATGTAAGCATGCTGAGCCTCGCAGTGACGCTCAATAATCTTGACTGCAAAAAAATAATTGGCGAAAATACTTACGCTCTCGCTGCTTGATCGAAGCACAGTAGATCGAAGCTTCATTCATTTACAAGGTAGATGAACGAGACATCTCGCGGATGGATCCTCCTGATTCCGGTCCGGGTACGAGGTGCTCATCAATTTCAGGATAGCGATGCGGAAACTCCGGCCGCATAGCGAAACTTTAGGAGATAAGGTCATGTTTAGGGTGTTTGTTTCCTTGCCTGACTCGAAAAGCAACAACAAAATAAGCATGTAGAAAGCATGGGTGTTCCTTGTTTGGACGAGGGTTCGACTCCCTCCAGCTCCACTTTTAAATCTTTTTGAAAAATAAAACTGCTGATTATCAATTAGTCAGCAGTTTTTTTATTTTGTTTATGTTCGTTTTTTAGTTAAAAAATGTGACAAAATTGTGACAAAGGATTTTTAAAACTGTGACAAATTTGTGACAAAAATTTTCAGTCTAACGATTTTTAAATCAATATTCTTCTAAGTTTTACTTCACCGCAAAATCTGTAATTTCATTAATAATAAAGTGCACAGAAGTTTTATTTCGTATTGCTCGTAAAACATTTTTTTCATATATTTGTAAATATTTTATAAACAAATGAATTATGAAAAAATCATTACTCTTTACAGCGATGTGCATATTGGGATTATTGTCTCTGAATGCACAAGAAACGAATCCGGTAAAGTGGATCAATGCGACTGACAACGGCACATCTGTCGTTCTTTCCTGGACCACAGGATTCTCGACTACTAACTACGAAGACTTTGAAACTAACGGAATTGCTACAAGAGACTGGAAGTTATCTGAAGAACATCCTTGGACTATCACAGAAAACGCATACGAAGGCAACTTCGCAATAAAATCGACATGCGAGGGCGTAGATTACGGCAAATCGTACATAGAACTGACCGTTGACATCAAAAGCGACGGTTTCGTAGGCTTCTACCACAGAATCTCGTCAGAAGCGTTTTACGATGCGGGTGACTTCTACATCGACAGCGTTATGAAATCGTCAATATCCGGCAGCGTCGATTGGAAATATGTAGAATATTTTGTCACAGCCGGCACGCACGTTTACAAATGGATATATACAAAAGACTCATCAACGAACTCAGGCGAAGACGCTTATTTCGTTGACAACATCACATTTTACAAAGAACCAGAACAGATTCCTGAAGGCTGGCTTTATTACGACAACGGTTCTTATTCAACATCTATCGGAACGGGAAAAATAGAACCTACATATTGGGGCGTGAGCTTCCCTGCCGACGCCGAACTCGCTGGCAAGTCATTGTCGAAAATCGCGGTTTTCGATTCCGACAGAGGCGGCAACAGCAGCAGCGCCAACTATACAGCTAACATCTATCTCGGCGGCGAAAACGCTCCCGAAACACTGGCATCTACCCAAGAATTCCAAATGACAGGAACCAACGGATTCGTTGAAATAGAACTTGAAAACCCGGTGGAATTAGACGGCACCAAGACTTTATGGATTACTTTATTCTGCGACGAGCTCCTCTACCCTGCCGCCGGCTGTGAGACCGTAAACATTTCCGGCAGCGACTGGCTTTCTCTCGACGGCAACGTATGGAAACACGCCTACGAATACGGACTCAACGTATCCTGGATGTTAAGAGGCTATCTGCAAGACAGCAACGGCAACGTAAAGACTTTATCAAACTACAGCACCACAAAAGACGATTCTACAAACGAGTTCCTTTACAACATTTACAGAAAAAACACACTCGACGATAATTCCCAAGTGTTGTTGCAGTCAAACATCACAGACACCGTATTCGTGGATGAGACCTGGTCGTCTATAGAATTCGGCTCCTTCAAATGGGGCGTTTCCGTAATGACAGAAGAAGGTGAATCAGAAATATTATGGTCAAAGGAAATCAATAAAGACATGTTCACCAAAGTGACCGTATCTGCACAGACCAACAGCCAGGATCCTGCCAAAGGAACATATATCAGCTTCGTCAACTTAAACGAAAACGGCTACAAATACAGCGGCTACATGAACGAAGACGGAACCTTGACATTTGACGAATTCCGTAAGGGAACTTACGAATTCACCGTAACAAAAGACGGATTCTCATCCGATTACGAAAATAAAACCGTAGAAATAAAAAGCGAGACTTCATTCAATGTAGAACTGAAAGAAATAATCTCACCTATTAATAATCTATACGTATCGCCTACAGGATGGGCTATGTGGGACGGAATAAGCATCGGCAAAGGCGACGAATTCTCAGATAACTTCGACGACGACGGCATCGACGGCTGGGTAAATATAGACGCCGACGGTGACGGACACGCCTGGACAAACATCATCGAATATGATGAATACGGCTACGGACACAATAGCTCTAATTCTTGCGTTTGTTCCGAATCTTACATCAACAACCTCGGACCAGTCATCCCTGACAACTACTTGGTCACAGACAGAAAATATCATATCGGCCCTGATTCTCAACTGAGATTTTGGGTATGCGCACAAGACGCATCTTGGTCTGACGAACATTACGGCGTGGCAGTGTCATTACTCGGAAACACTTCAAGCGAAGACTTCATCATGGTCTGGGAAGAGACATTCTCCACAAGATCTGAAAGAAAAGCAATTCGTGGAACAACAGCCCAAACTGAATGGGTTGAAAAAGTCATAGACCTCAGCGAATATTCAGGACAAAACATCTACATCGCATTGCGTCACTTCAACTGTACCGATATGTACCGCATCAACGTTGATGACATTGAATTGGTAAACGCCTCAAAGCCTGACAGATCATTGACTTCATACAAAGTTTATCTGAACAACAATCTGATAACCGAAAACCTAAACGTACCTTATTATCAATTTGAAAATCTTACAGCAGGTCAAGAATATACTGCGAAAGTCATTCCTGTATATTCAACAGGTGAAGCCGAAGCGACGGAATACACATGGACACATACGGCATGTGACGATTTCGAAGACGCCTCCGACTTCAACGCTGAATTAATCGACGGCGAGACTACAATAAGCTGGATTCTGCCTTCCGACGCTTTGGGCGTAATGCTGCATCGTAACGGCGTAATGGTTTCAAAACTCGTCAAAGGCGAATCATACAAGGACAAAAACGCTAAAAAAGGTGACGAATATACATTAAGAGTCGTCTATGACGGCGAGAAAGATGTGACATATTACGCAATGTCGTGTCCACAAAGCACAGAAGTGACTTACGATATGCCATGCGCAGCTCCTAAAAACCTTAACGCTACATCTGTGGCAAACGAAGACGGATCTTTCGGAGCGATGTTAGCATATCCTTACCTCCCTTCAACATCAGATTGGATATATTACGGCGACGGCATATTCGTGACATCAATCGGCGGTCCTAGCTCATACTATTGGGGAATCATGTTCCCGATAGAAATGCTCGAACCTTACGCAAGCACAAACATCACCAAAGTGGCGTTCTACGACTTTGTGGCTCAAGACGGAACCGTCAACATCTATTACGGAGGCGACTCGAAACCTGAAATGCTGGTACACAGCCAAGGATTCACCACGACAGGCTCCGGAGAATTCGTTGACATCGACCTGACATATCCGCTCCCTATAGACGGCGACATGAACATCTGGATCGTATTAGGCACCAACAACGGAACAGCATATCCTTCAGCATTGTCATCATCAATAGACAATCCTAACGCACGATGGATTTCGGTAGATGGCAAGACCTGGGAAGACGCAGCGACTTACGGCTTCGACGGAACATGGATGATACGCGCTTTCGTCACGAACGAGGCAAAAGGCACAACGATGCCTCTCGAAACAGTGGAATTCGTCAACACAGCCACAGGCGGAACTCTCGCCATGAATCCTAATCCTACGAAAACACCTACATTGAAAAACTACAACATCTATCGCGGAACATCATTGGATAACATCGAACTCATCGCCGAAACAACAGAAAAAAGATACTTCGACGAAATAGAAAGAGGTACATATTACTATCAAGTGACAGCCGTCTATGAAGAAAACGGAGAAATCTGCGAATCGGAACCAGCCAACGCATACAACAATCCTGAACAAAATTATGTAGTGGTTGAAGTCACTTCAATTTCAGAAAACGGAATAAACGGAATGATGATCTACCCTAACCCGACAAACGGCAAACTGAATATCAAGGCCGAAGCCATGACACACGTAAGCGTCTTCAACACTTTGGGACAAGTCGTTTATGAGCGTGAAACCGATAACGACAACGAAACCATCGACATGAGCAGATTTGAAAGCGGCATTTATATGGTACGTATTGTCACGGAAAACGGAATAGCGGTAAAACGCATCACTGTCTCAAGATAAAGAGTTTCCCTTAAATGACGACGCCCTATTTAACTTCGTGTTAGATAGGGCGTTTGTTTTTGGGTATTAATCAAATTCTGTATTACACACAACTTTTAAGATGCAATCGCACTCTCAGGATTCACCACACCATGAATGTTGTCGATGTATTTGGCGAGTGGTAGCATATATCCGTCAAATACCGACAGTCTTTCATCGAATGGTGATTCGTTGACAACGATGTCTTTTGTTATGTCTCCATTCTCACAGACGTATGAAATTATCGTCATCAGGAACTCTTCTTGTTCTGAGTTCAGTTCTGAACCTGAAATGAATGTGGAAAAACGTTCAACAGCATTCTTCCTGTTCACTCCGATGATGGAACGAATGAACACCGCTACATTATTTTCTTTCGTGAATTTATCGTAATCTTCTTTGCTTCCTAATTCTTTCCATAGGATTTTTTCCAACTCGTGTACATCTGCAATGGTTAATTGTTCCATTGAATATATCTTATCCAATACAGGTAAATTTCTGTGTTCTGCAAGAAAATCCAAGACTTTCTTCTTATATGATACTCTTGTCGTTATTCCTGCACTCGTACCGTTGAATGACAATTCATCTTCAATATCTATGACAAACCATTTCTTCTTTTCTCCGATAAGGAATTTTGTCAAGTCTCTTAAATCTGCCCTGACTTTCTCCAACCAATTCAGATTGACATTAGTCCAACTTACATGGTTCAAAACCTCCTTGATTGTTCCCATCTTCGCTTGAATCTGTGGGATTGTCGCTTTCTCTTCCAATTTACCTGCAACGAAAATGACATTATCTATCGCCTTACCACCATCGGTTTCTCCATCTAATAACGACAGTTCTATCGTCAACATCAGTATATCGAATTTCTTTGCGTTTTCATCCAATGTGTTCTTTGCAAGTAATGGTGCGATGTCTTTCTTCAATGTCACTGTATCCAATTCCGAGATATAAACCCACGATGAATCTTCCTTGAAATGACTTACTTCTTCCCATTTGGCACGAACTGAAATATGACTGTCCGACAATACAGCAACCTGTTCCTTCAAGATTTTTTTGATGTCATCGTGTAAGTCCTTTGAAAATTCATCTTCCTGATATTCCTGACGTTGAAGATGATATGCAATCTCAGAACGCAATCCGAACAGTTTTTCTGTCAATGATGGTGCGTTATTGGTTATTTCTCTTCCGTTTGGATTCTTTTCAAAATAATCGAAGTTACAGCACCAATCAAAGATATAGAACTCTTTTTTGTCTTCATCACCGAATACACCCTGTGACAATCGTGTTCCTCTACCAATCATCTGCATGAACTTAATCTTAGACTTGACAGGTTTGAAAAATACCAAATTAAGAATGTCAGGAACGTCAATTCCTGTGTCTAACATATCAACCGAAACCGCAATCTGTAGATTGGAATCTCTTTTTTCAAACTTGTCGATGCAATCCTGTGCGTATGGATTCTGATTGTCTATCAATTCACAGAAACCTGTTCCACCGTATTCAGGATAAAGAAGATTGAATCTGTCAACTATCAATTCTGCATGATGATGTCCGTATGCGAATATGATTGTCTTTCCGAGTTTCTCACCGCTTTGAACCTTCAATCCGTTCTCCATCAAATCCTGCAAAACCTTGTCGATGGTATCAAGATTATGGATATATCTGAACATTTCATTGCTTTGGATGTCTCTGAATTTTCCACCTTCCGTTGCACTTTTTATTCTCTCATACTCCCAAATCTTTTCCATCTGTTCCTTTTCCTCTTCTGTAAGATTGTCGTATTTGATACCTTCCTTGAGAATCATCGAACCACGCTTGAATCCTACATAATTGACAAGATAACCGTCAGAAACAGCGTCTTCCAATTCATAGGCATAGTTCGGAACACCTTGTTCCATTTCAAAGATATCGTAGGTTGATTTGTCTATCTCGTTTCTTGGCGTTGCCGTCAATCCGATAAGCATTGAATCAAAGTAATTGAATATAGCACCATATTTACCGAATATTGAACGGTGCGCTTCATCTATGATAATCAAATCGAACCTTCCTACAGAATATGGTTTCTCATCATTGTCAATGAAGTTAATCATTGTTTGATAAGTTGAGAATGTTATTCTTGCGTTCCAATCTCTTTCTGTAGGATTTTCATTCAGGATTGTGGTCGTTTCGTTTGGAAGAAGTTTCACAAAGTTCCTGTGTGCCTGTTTAACCAATGATGTTCTATCAGCAAGGAACAAGACATTCTTAACCCAATCATTTCTTTTCAATACATCAACCAATGAAATGGCAACTCTTGTCTTTCCTGTTCCTGTTGCCATCACAAGCAATCCTTTTCTGCGCTTTGTGTTGTAATGTTCGCAAACCGCCTTGATTGCAGTCTTCTGATAATATCTGTCTGTTATATTGTCATTGACTGAAAAGTCTGTGATATCCTTTCTGTTTCTCTTCTGTATCAGTCGTTCCAAATCCTCTTCTGTGTGGAAACTGTAAAGTCTTCTTGGAGGATAACCCAATCCGTCAATGATGAATGTCTGAAAACCGTTGGTGTAGTATATCACAGGACGTACACCGTATTTCTCTTCTAAGCAATCCGCATACAGTTCTGCCTGATGTTTTCCCTTTGTAGGAGAAGCGGAAGTTCTCTTTGCCTCAACCACTGCCAAAGGTTTGCCATTGCTTCCGAAGAGTACATAATCCGCATAACCGATTTCATGTGTGTTCGGCATTCCTTGTAACTCAACTTCTATACACGCTCTTGAAGGTTGAATCATACCATCTGTTTCAAGTATCTTCCAACCTGCTTCTCGTAACATCAAATCTATATACAAGCGTCTTGTCTCTGCTTCCGATATATCCATAGGAAGTACATCGACAGGAACGTCAGATTCTACGGCATTCTTATCAGCGTCAGCAATGATTTTGTCTGATGACTTTACTTCTTCAACCTTTGGAGTTGCAACTATTATGGATTGAGGAACGCTTGGAATAAGTGACTTGTCAAATGGTTTGATTTCTTCTATGAATCCGAGTTTCTTTAATATAGTTGAAACTACGTTATACAGATTCAGGATACAGAAGAAAGATTCCCTTTTTCTCACCTCTGATGTATGTGCACCATTATTACCGATTTTTCTGATATAATGGATAGACTTCATCACAGTCTCATCACCGATGAAATTCTTGAAAGTTTCGTCTTCTATAAGTTCAAACAATGACGTTCTTTCAGGGACTTCAATATTCTTCATCTGATACAAGGCATGAACGATATATTCCAACGCACGTCTTGCATTGATGACGCTTATATCAGGATTACACTGCTGATGTTCCTCTGCCGAAGCACACAAGCGATGTAAGGCATTAAATTCCAAATCCTGCAAGTAGTCGAAGTTTCTCATGATAATTGGTAATTAGTAATGAGTAATTAGTAATGAGTAATTAGTGATATATTTATTGTTTTGTGTTTTTACCTTGTAATGTTTTGGTTGATGCTACTAATAGACGCATCAGTTCTTGACAATCTTCGTATATGCCCTCAAATTCACTATTGTTTATATACTCACTTTCGTGTAGTAGTTCCAACCAATATTCAGTTTCGGCGCACTCTTTTTGAGCAATAAACAATTTAGCAATTAAGTCAGCCTTAGACTGAGCAAAAGAAGCCTCTTTAGCATTAGCCCCCACACTCGTTCCACTTCGCAAAACCTGTTTAGACAATATATATTCATGCTTAACCTCATTAAGATATTTATACAATTTTATAATCCTCAACGCAAACAACTTACTTTTATCCAAAATAACATTCCTCTTCATAAGCCCTCCATTTTAATCAATTATAAATCATTACCAATTACTAACTACTAATTACTAACTACTAACTAATTTAACATTTAATTAAAATAAAAGTTCATTCTGCTATTAAATAATGTCTCTGTTTCTTTAAGAGACTGTTTTATCAGTTCTTTTTGTTTATCTATCTTTTCAATCTTTGAAGCAAATTCTTGTTGAAGAGAAAGTGGAGGGATGACGAATGATATTGTGTTTAATATGCCTAATGTCAGATATTTAGTCATTCCACCTATAGATTGATGTTGTAAAATTGTTAATTTATTCTCCAATGAAAATTTGAAAAACTGATATACATTTACATCTTTTAATGTTAATACATACGTTCGTTGATAAGCGTTAAATTTACCATTGTAGTATTTTACATCATAATTTGCTGTTGCATTGTTACCTGACAAAAGTAATGCTTCGCAATCAAACGCATAATCGTCAATATAAAAAATATCTTTAGAACAAGTGAAGAAAGGATATTTGCCATTTTCAACCATTGCATTTGCATTTAATTTACCCGTTCTTGTTATGAATACATCATTCCACATTCTTGTCTCCCAACCTTTTTCATTTTCCACAGGATTACCGAACATTTCATAGAAGATGGACTGTGCAAGTGAATCCAATTCCTTCAACTGCTGTTTCTTCTTATCTATAACTCCTGAAATCAAATCCAACTCCGTTACTATGCGTTCCTGTTCTGAAAGTGGAGGGATGGGGATAGGTAATCTCAAGTAACCTTTCATATCCAAATTACGAAGTCCTGTAGTTTGTGATTGCAATTTGAATGTTTCACCCCTAAGGTAATGTGCATATAAGCATTTGTGCAAATAACCTGATTTCAAATCTACATCTGACTTTATTCTTAACGCAGATGTAAAATTACTAAACGAATAATCACCTGTTTCAACATCAAATAACACAACTCTACCGACAGGTTGTTTATCACTACCGCCTGACTTTTCAACTATTATATCTCCAACTTCAAGTTTACGAGTTGAATAATGCTTTAATTCTACGTCAATATAAGCAACATCATCAAGATTAAGTTTGCAATCCTTTGTAAAATTTGTGTTACGAATAACGCATATATTTACAAATGGTTCTTTTTTACCTGTCCATAAACCATTAAGGACATCACAAACCTCACCGAGTTTCTTTATTTCCCAACTTTCTTTCATATCACATCAAATTTTTTTCTTAGTTCATCCAATGCAATACAAATGTCAGATTCCAACTCAATGATACGTCCTAAAATAACGTCACTGCTTTCGTATTCTATTTTCTCTCTTTCTATCTCCTTGTATTTGTTGATAGATAAGTCATATCCCTTTTCTCTAATCTCTTCAACAGGAACAAAGAATGATTTGTCTTTTCTTGTTCTTTCCGCTTCTCCTTCGAGATTATGGAATCTTGCAATAATATCAGGAATGTCGTTTTCCGCTACAGGATTTCTCTTGTCATCAAGTGAGAATCCATCTGCCTTCATATCATAGAACCAAACCTTGTCAGTACCACCTGCATTGGTTTTTGTAAAAATCAAAATCGCTGTTGAAACTCCTGCGTATGGTTTGAAAACTCCTGATGGCATAGAGATAACCGCCTGTAATCTTTGGTTGTCAACCAACTCTTTTCTAATCGCCAAGTGTCCTGTACTTGTTCCGAACAAAACACCGTCAGGAACGATAGAAGCACATCTGCCACCGAGTTGAAGCATTCTTACAAAGAGTGCCATAAAGAGAAGTTCTGTCTTCTTTGTCTTGGTGATAGCAAGTAAAGACTTACTTACTGCTTCATAGTCGAGACTTCCTGCAAATGGAGGATTTGCCAAGCAAAGAGTATATTTATTTTCATCAGTATTATCAGTTGAAAGACTGTCTTTATATTCAACATCAGGATTGTCAACACCGTGAAGCATAAGATTCATCGCACCGATACGAAGCATTGTTGCGTCAGTGTCGAAACCGTGAAGCAATCCGTTTCTGTAGTGTTCCGCATTGCCTTTTTTAAGCAATTCATTCTTATAATGTTCTTGGATATATTTTGCAGATTCCACGATAAATCCTGCCGAACCCATTGCAGGGTCACAGATAGAATCCTGTAATGTAGGTTTCATCATTTCCACCATCATTCTGATGATATGTCTTGGCGTTCTGAACTGTCCGTTAGTACCACTCGCCGCCATCTTTCCAAGTATATATTCATATACGTCACCCATAGTGTCACGGTTGTTCATATCGAGAGAATCAATACCCTCAACAATCTTCACCAAAGTTCTCGGATTCTGAATCATGAAGGTTGCGTTCTCCATGAACCGGCTATATGCCGATTCCTTTCCTGTGTTGAGATTCTTGATGAAAGCGAAGACATCACGACTGATAAGTCTGTACATTTCCTCTGCTTCCTTATTTTTGAAGACACTCCATCTGAGACTATCGTAAGGAACATCTTTATCCGTATCAGGATTATGCCACATGCCCGATTTGAATGTAGGTTCAATTTTCACGCCCATGAGACTTGCATTTGCTTCTTTAGTCTTCTGTGAGTCATCAAGCAATTTCATGAAAAACAGATAAGTCATCTGTTCGAGGATTGAGATTGAGTTAGTGATACCACCCGTCCAAAAAGCGTCCCAAATGGTGTCGATTCGGTTTTTGATTTCGCCTGTTATCATAGTGTTAGGTTTTAATCAAGGTTTCAGACAAATTTCAACCTTTAAACTACAATAAATCCACAGCTCTGGCGATTTCCCAATTTGTCTTTAGCCTTTTACATTTGACATCAGACATTATAAAAAAAGTGCGAACTCAACTTATTCGCATTTCTGGGGCATCGCCAAACGCCTGAGTACACAAATAAGAAAGTCCGCACATGCGTGCGAAGCTTTACCTAATTGCAGCTGTACTCGTTCTTATTTTTTGGCGATTTTCAGAAATGTACTAGCAATAAGTAAACACTTACTTCAATATGTCTTTTTTAAACTTTTATCTCTTTTTTCTTTGTTTTTTCTTTGCGACAAATGTAATGATTTTATCACAAAAAATGCAAATAAAAATTAACAAAATTTAATGAGCCGACATATTGCGCAGCAGTGCGGAACTTTCCTTTTATATGTCAACCAAACGCCGTGTCAACCAGACAACAAGTCATTGATTATTATATAACAAGAATAACTATAATTAAAGTATTATATTGATTACCAACTCTTAATAGCAGATTATCCTGGAATATTTATCTATTCCTATTTCTTAATTTCACAAATTTTGATTGCCGACAAAGATAAAGTGTTTAAAATTACTTTCCAAATTATTTTAGTTAATAATTATTTAGAGTGTAGATTTAGGGATTTGGGAACGGGAACAGGGTCTGAGTCTGAGTCAAGGTTCTTAGTTCAACAGCCAAAAAAAACTCTAGAGTTCTAAAATTCTAGAGTTCTAAAGTTCTGAAGTGAAGCCCCGCTGGGAATCGAACCCAGATCTAAGGAACCGGAATCCTTTATTCTATCCGTTGAACTACGAAGCCGGAATTCAATGTACAATGTACAATTGAGGATCAGGGTGCAAAGGTAAGATTTTTTTCAATTAGGAATGGGAATTAGGAATGAGGAATTATTTTTATCCACAAAACTTTTTTTTATAAACTCCAACTCTCAGAAAAATTTTGAGTTTCTGAGTTTCTAAAAAATCTCAATTCCTAATTCCTAATTAATCTCTCTCTTTTATCATAACATCAATCGCTCCTACTCCGAACTTCATTATCGAAGCCATTCTGTTGCTGGTGTTTTCATAATTTTTCAGTTCTTCGATGATAGCGTTTTTCAAGACTCCGTTGCCTACACCGTGAATAAATGTCACCTTGTCGTATTCATTGGTAATGGCGCTTTCCAGCATCTTCTTGAAATAATTTATCTGAGTTCTGAAAATATCGTTGCTCGACATACCTAATATATTATCGACCAGCTCTCCTATATGCAAATCGACGATGGCTTCTCCGGGAGCTGTCTGATGTTTGTCGATGGCTGCTTTTTCCTTGACCAATTTCTGATTAGATGCGACGGCTTTCTTATTGTCGCCTTTCATCAGTTTTGTGAAATCCGTCTCGCCACCTTTCAAAGCCACTACGCTTGAGAGACTTATCATCACAGCTTTTTCACCCAAAACTCCCGACTCCACATAGCTTCCATCTTTGAAGAACCTGCTGCTTCTGAATGAGAAAGGCGCATGAAGCGGATGATATACGAAATCTGCTTCTTCTTGAGAAAGGATGACTTGTATGTAACCTTCGCACCAATATTCAATATCTTCGCGGGAAATAGACTCTATCACGACTTTAGAATGTGGAGCGATGCTGCCGTAATCCACGTTAATAAATTTTTCATTTTCCTTGATATTGAAGCTATACAAAGCATCTGCAGAAGTGTTATTCACGAGAACTACATCGAGTAATCCTGTGAGCAGCCACTGCTGATCTTGTGGCACAAAAGCTAAATAAAGTCCTTCTTCTTCGGCATTACGGCCAAAACGACTCAAGGAACTCTTACGAGCTTCTTCCATCTCTTTTTCTTCGATAATCTGTTTCTGCTGTATCTCTTTCTGTGCGTTATCAACGATTTGCTGTCTCACATCCGGTTGTGAACGGAAATCCAAAACGAGATCGCTCATCAAAACCGGAATATCGAAACCGTCTTCGATGGTCACTTCCACCATTCTCGTATCAATGATTCTCTTCACCGTTCCACCGCCAGTGGAATTAAGAAAATTCACTCTGTCACCTATCTTAAATTTTTCCATTGTTGTATTTATTTAATTGATTTTATTCATATCCCGGTGGTTGTGTCTATCGGAACCACCATTCCTTAATAATTCTATCCTTAGCCTTCGACAAGCTCAGGCGCCGATAGTCTAATTTGCAAATTTACCGATTTTATCAAAAACACAATTAGAAAACTTCAAAAATTATGAATTGAAAAAAGTCTGTTGACCGTTGTCTGTAGTCTGTTGTCTTTTTCCTATCTTTGCAAAAAGATAAAAAATGGAACGTCGTTTCAACAGTTATAACTCTTATTTCGTGAAAAACTTCGGTGGTCGTGTGCAGAAAATCAGCATCGACGCAGGATTCAGTTGTCCGAACCGCGACGGCAAAATCAGTACAGGCGGCTGTTCGTTCTGCCGTAACGACGCTTTCAATCCGTCGTATTGCCGACCTGAGAAAAGCATCCGCCAGCAGATTGAAGAAGGTATCGAGTTTCACCAGAGACGTTATCGCCGAGCGAAGAATTATCTCGCCTACTTCCAACCTTACAGCAACACATACAAAAACATCGATGAACTGGAAAAGATTTACAGGCAAGCCTTGGAAATTGAAGGCGTGATTGGAATCGTCGTCGGCACTCGCCCCGATTGTATCGATGATGAGAAACTGGCTTTGTTAAAAGAAATTAACAAATCGCATTATGTGATGCTGGAATACGGCGTGGAATCGGTTTATGACGAGACGCTAAAACGAATCAACAGAGGCCACGATTTCGAGACCGCTAAAAAAGCCATCCGTCTCACCCACGAATACGGTCTTCCTTGCGGCGGTCATTTCATATTCGGACTTCCTGGAGAAAGCCGCGAGATGATGTTAAACATGGCCGATATAATTTCCGAATTACCTTTAACTACAGTGAAATTCCATCAGCTACAGATTTTCAAAGACACCATCATGGCCGAAGAATATCTCGCCAACCCTGAAGCTTTCCATCTCTTCACTTTGGAAGATTATATCGAATTCGTCATCGACTTCACAGAAAGATTAAATCCGGAAATAGTAATAGAACGATTCGCAGGTGAAGTCCCGCCTCGTTATCTCATCTCAAAACCTTGGATGAACCTCCGCTACGACGAAGTCCTTAACCTCATCGAAAAAAGAATGGAAGAACGCAATACTTATCAGGGGAAGAACTTTAGAACTCTAGAACTTTAGAACTCTTAAAAAATTCCTAATTCCTAATTTTACAAAAATGTACTTAAAATCCAACGATTTATTCAAAGAGACTCATCCGGAAAAGATTTATGATAATATTCCGAGACCTATTATCATCGCGGATCATTTGCTGACTCCCGACAATATGGGTTCTTTGATACGATTGGCCGACAATATCGGGGCGTCGGAGATGTGTTTCCTCGGCATCGCTCCTACTCACAGTCTCTCCAAAGTAAAGAAGGCCGCAGCCAGCAGCAAGGATAACATCAAATGGCATTACACAGAAGACGATGATTTGAGGAAAATCGTCGGTGAGAAAAAGATTGTCGCCATCGAGACTTCCGACGATGCTGAATGTATTTATGATTGTGAGCTGCCTGAAGATGTAGCTTTTATTGTCGGCAACGAGAGCCGTGGTGTAAGAGAAGATATTTTGAAACAATGCGACAAAATCGTTTATATTCCCGTTCCCGGCCCTACACGTTCCTTGAACGTAAGCCATGCTGCCGCCGTAGCGATATTTGAATGGCAGAGACAGATGTTGAACCTTGAACAAAGAACTTTGAACGAAGAACTTTGATTTTTTTGCAGTGAGCAACGAGTTGTGAGTTATGAGCTGTTAAATCCATTACCGTTATAATTAAAAAGGTCGCCATTTGAAATGGCGACCTTTTGTATTTACAGCTGCGACTCATAGTTCACAGCTCAAAGCCTATTATTTAGCAACAACAACGCGTTGTACTGAACTTTGGCCAGCGTTGTCAACAACATTGAAGAAATAAACGCCGTTTTCTGAAGCGCTCATATCGACTGTATTGTCTGAATTCATAACAACTTTAACCAATTGGCCCACTGAGTTATAGACTGCGATATAGTTTATGTTTTCGCCTTCTACCATCACCAAGCCAGTTGTTGGGTTAGGATAAATGTTGTATGTTTCGCTCAAGAATTCTTCAACGTTTTCGCCCCATACATAGAGAGAAACAGGGATTTCAATTGTTCCATTTTCAGGAATGTTTGTTGAGAACACGATATTAGCTTTATATGTTTCACCTTTTTTAAGACCGATTGTGCTTAAATCGACGGTGATTGTTTCGCTTGCGCCGATTGGCATGACGCCTTCAGCTTTGTCTAAAGTAGCCCAGCCGCCTACGACAGGATCGCCCAAGCAGATCATGCGGAGATGGAAGTTACCGTATGATTGTGAGAACACTTCGCTTGCTTTGTAGAAAGCGCCAGTATTATCGAGACGGAACAAATCGCCGTAAGGCACAGCTTCGCCGCCGTCAAATATGAATGGAAGTTGAGCAACGTCATCGCTGTTAACAGCTTGTACGAAAGTAACTGTAGCCCATACATTATAACCTGTCAAAGCTACTGGTTCGTCAAATTCAGCGAATGTCCATGAGTTGTTTTGGATTGCGCTCAAAACGTCGTCATAGCTCAAGACTTTTTCAGCCAAAATTTCGCCTGGCTGGCCGTATAAACCTTGACCGTAGATGCGGAAGATGACATCAGAACCTTCTTCAATACCGATTGTCTGATATTGTGAATATGAGAACGGATATTCTATACCGGCGATATAAGTACCAGCGACTGAATTACCGTATGTATCAGCTGGATACATAGCAGCGATTTCAATGACTTGTGGCTCGTCGAACATCAAACCTGTCAATACTGATGTTTCACCTATTTCTTTGTCATAGTTGATGTAATTTACTGTTTCACTGCCTGTTGTTGTTGTACCATAGTCA
Source organism: Bacteroidales bacterium (assembly GCA_045615285.1). Lineage (GTDB taxonomy): Bacteria > Bacteroidota > Bacteroidia > Bacteroidales > F082 > Limimorpha. The sequence continues at coordinate 16,707 of JAZLEO010000032.1, read as the reverse complement.
ACCCAAGCCACGAATTCAGCGATTGATGTGCCTGTGTTTTCAAAGTCTAATTCCACTGATGTGACATCATTCTGACCGATGTTAGCTTCTAATGATTCTTGTTCAAAAACAATTTCAGGAGCTGAGTCACCACCGATTTTCTTCAACTCGAAGTTGTCAAGATAATATTCTGATGTTGCGAGTGGAGGATAGAAATTCATAGCGTCGAGTTTACGGCCTACTGTATTTTCACCGTAGCTGTCCAAGCTCCATTTCCATTCATAAACCAAAACTTCTTCTGCTTCAGGATTTGATTTGTAGTAATATTGAGCCAAGTCAGCGTCTGTGTCGATGTGAAGGCGGAAGTGCATCCATTCATCATAAACACATGCGACGCTTGCTACTGAGTTGCCACCAGCGTGAACTGTACCAGCGCCAGCCACAACGCTTTGATTCTGACCGCCGTCGTCAGTCATGTGGAGATAAGCCTGCATAGCCCATGTTGAATTTTGTCCGTTGAAATTGTGGAGGATGTTGAAATAACCGCTCTTTCCATTTGGAACCAAAATGTCAAATTCCAAATCATAAACACCTAATTGTTGTGCGCCTAACAAAAGAACCTGGTCAACGCCGTATGTCATGTGAGCGCATTTGTTACCGTCTAATTCAACGACAACACCGTCTTCTGCCGAACCTGGCTTCTTAGACCATGTTGTCCACCATGAATTACCTTTTTCAGCGATTTTATCGCCAACTGTAAATCCGTCAAAATTATCGCTAACTATAACAGCGACATCATCTTGAGCTTTAACATTGCCAAAACACAAAAGCATAATGGCGAACATAAGTAAAGATACTTTCTTCATAATTGTGATTTAATAATTTTAATTAATAGTCTAATTTATTTCATCGCAAATTTAATATTTTTTTCAGAGAAGTTCGGGTATATTATTTATTATTTTTGTATGATTTTTCATAACCTTATCAACATAATTATAAATGACTAAATATCAACATATTTTTTTCGACTTAGACAACACGCTTTGGGATTTCGACAGAAGTTCGATTCTTGCTTTTGATAAGATTTATGATATTTTCGGCCTTATTGATTATGGCATTCCTAGCGCGAGTCATTTTCATCACACTTATTTTGAACACAACAACCGACTTTGGGAACAATACCGTCAGGGAAAAATCGACAAGGAGTTTTTGAAAAACGAGCGGTTTCGTCTTCCTTTAGAAGATTACGGCATTTATGACGAGAAACTGGCTCACGATTTAGGCGAAAGCTACACCGACTATGCAGCTCGTCTGGTTTCATTGGTTCCGAACTCTTTGGAAATTCTTAATCATCTCAAAGAAAAAGGATATAACATTCACTTAATAACTAACGGATTCCTTGAAGTTCAAGATATTAAGATGAAAGCTTCCGGTCTCGACAAACTTATCGACAAATCTTTCATATCGGAAGAAGTTGGATTTAAAAAACCTGATCATAGGATTTTTTATCATGCGATGGAAACCGTCGGTGGTACTGTTGAAAACAGCGTCATGGTTGGCGACGATTTGGCTGTCGATATAATCCCAGCCAAAGAAATCGGGATGTTTCACATTTATTTCAACAGAAAAAAAATCTCGCATGACGAAAAACTCGACTGCGAGATATATGATTTGATTGAAATCCGTGACATTATTTAAGACTCCATGTCGCCAAGTTATTTTTAAATTTCAAAGACTCAAAAAAGGCAACTAGTTTTAAAGATTCCAAAGTTCCAAAGTTCTAAAGTTCTAAAATTCTAAAGTTCTATTTAAGGTGCGCCAGCACACTTATTTTTCCTTTGACTTTATCTCCGATTTTGACGTTTATTTCAGAGTCGATCGGAAGGAAGAAATCCACTCTCGAACCGAAGCGTATGATTCCGAACTCCTCGCCCACTTTTGCTGCAGCGCCTTTATCGACATGGCAGATGATGCGTCGTGCCATCACGCCGGCGATCTGGCGAAAGAGCACTTCTCTTCCCTGTTCATCTTTGACGACCAAAGTGTTACGTTCGTTAAGTTCTGACGATTTCGGATTTATCGCGAATAATTTCTTTCCTGGATGATATTTGTAATAACTCACCACGCCGTTCATCGGAAACCAGTTGACGTGTACGTTATACGCCGACATGAATATCGAGATCTGTATTCTTTTGTCGTGGAAATATTCTTTTTCCTCCACTTCTTCAATCACGACGACTTCGCCGTCCGCCGCTGAAATGACAGCGTCTTTTTCTATGGTTGTTGTTCTGTTTGTCGGGACTCTGAAGAAGGTAAAACTCCAGAAGACTATTACGGAGCAAAAAGCAGCGATTGTGATTGTCAGCCACTTGAACGGAATGAGGAGAAAAGCAGCCGCTACTATTACAGCAGCGATTAATATTACCGTAGATATAACTCCGTAACCTTTTTTATGTATGTACATGATCGTCGTTTTAAATTAATAATAGGTAAATAAAGACGAAAGGCATCGCCATGAAAGTAGCGTCGAAACGATCTAATATTCCGCCGTGACCAGGGATGATATTGCCCGAATCTTTCACACCGGCATGTCTTTTCATCATCGACTCCGTCAAATCGCCGAGTGTTCCGAAAACAACGACACCCAAAGCAAGGAAAAGCACCTGAATATCACTGATATAGTTATCGAAGAAATAGACATTGAGCACAAAACGATTCACGAAATAAGCCACCAACATGGTAAAAACCGCTCCGCCAATGCTTCCTTCTATCGTTTTCTTTGGAGATATTCTCTCAAAAAGTTTGTGTCTTCCAATCGAAACACCTGTGAGATATGCGAAAATATCATTGACCCAAATCAACAAGAATGCGAATATCAAAAGAATCCAGCCCTTATCTGTTCCGATAATACTCTCATTATAAAACATCGTCATGATTCCACACGGCAAAGCCACGAAAATCATCGCAAGCCATGAAGCGCCGACGACACTGACATAATCATGTTTCTTTGAAAACAAAGCTATCAATAAAGGTATGTTGAAAAATATCGGAGCGATGAAAAGTCTTCCTTCGATGGTATCGGCTCCGTAAGAGAAGCAAGCCAGGAAAACAAACAACATCATTGAAGAAAACTGTACGACACTGGTCAGAGGTTTCTTTTCGTGCGGAAATAAGTTCGCTATTTCGACAGAAGCCAAGGCGCACACGCAACAGAAAAGCGCTACGGCATAAAAGCCTCCCAGAAAAATACAGCCTAAAACTACTACGACAAACAGGAAACCAAATACCGTCCTCTTCAAGAATTCACCCATTTTACTTTAATGATTAGCTTATGATTAGATTTTGCAAATATAATAAAAACTTTGAATTTTAAACTCCGAACTTTTAACTTTTTTTAAATCTCAAAAAATCAAAAATCCCCAACACACACAGCACATTACTTTTAGATTTAAAATCCCCCCTAAAACCCTGAAATCCTAAATTCCTAAATTCCTAAAATCTCACCAAAACCCCGACGCCATAATTCGTCGCGACCGGTTCTATCTTGACAGAATTTATATTACCTATTTTCTCGTTGAACCTAACGACTCCACGGCCGATGAAATATCCCAAAGCAGCTCCTACCATCACGTCAGAAGTCCAGTGTTCATTACCGATTACACGTCCTACCGATGTCATTGTCGCCAGAGAATAAGATACGATTCCGACCCATTTTTTTTCAGGATAGAAGCCTGCGACTGTCGTCGCCAAGGCGAAAGATCGCATAGCGTGACCTGAAGGGAAAGAAGTGCTTTCAAAAGTAGCGAAAGGTCCGAGCCATTCTTGGCTATTGGCCATTGGATGCTGGCTATTGAAGTCGGAAGGTCTTACACGACATGTGAGGACTTTAAGTCCAGCGGAGGCCGCTTCTGTATAAATGAAACTCTGCAACGCAGCCAACGACAGATTCTTCAGACGTGGATTTTCATTGATCGCGCCTATGGTATAAGCAGCTGCTATCGAAGGCATTATAAACAACTCTTCTCCAAAAACATCCGTATATTTAGTAATGTTTTTTGTCCTATAATCATCTAAATTTCTGTTAACATAATCATAAATCTCGTCATCATAAACAAAGGCGAAAGTCGTTGCCGCAGCTACTCCAGCGAAAGCCGTCCAGTCCTTCCAATCGTAATGAAGAGGCTGAGATAGGATTGTGAGGCTTTGAGATTTGAGCTTTGAGCCATGAGCTTTGAGGCATGAGCTTTGAGTTTGGAACTCCGACTGCGAGTGAGCGACAAGCGACAAAGAGAACAATATTATAAAAAGAAACTTTCTCATTTTGATACGACGCCTCTACCTAAATTTTCAACTTTAAATTTTAATTTTTAATTCGAGAGACGCAGCAATTACATATTATTTATCTTATCAGTGCAATTAATACATCTCTAAATTATTCATTCCCAATTCCCAATCCCTAATTCCTCTTCGCCTCTTCCCAGAGTTCGTTCATCTCATCCAAAGTCATATCGACGAGCGACTTGCCGTTTTCACGAGCTTTCTCTTCAACGAAATTAAAACGGCTTCTGAATTTTTTGTTAGCCACTTCGAGAGCGTCCATCGGATTGACTTTTATGAAGCGGGAATAATTGACGAGAGCGAACATCAAATCACCGAACTCTTCCGTCACACGTTCCTTGTTCCCTGCCCCCTGTTCCCAAATTTCTATTTCGTCTTTGAGTTCTTTGATTTCTTCCTCGACCTTATCCCAGACCTGCTCCTTGTTTTCCCAATCGAAGCCTACGCCTGCGGCTTTTTCCTGCATACGATAAGCCTTCACAAGTTCCGGCAAAGCATTAGGCACGCCGCCGAGAACACTTCGGTTCTGCTCTTTCGTAAGCTTTATCTTCTCCCAATTGTCGGCCACTTCCTCAGCACTTTTCACAGAAGTGTCGCCAAAGACATGAGGATGACGTACGATGAGTTTTTCACAGATTCCGTTTATAACATCATCGATGGTAAACAAATTCCTATCCTGAGCGATGCGTGAATAAAAGACGATATGCATGATAATATCGCCGAGTTCTTTTCTAACATCTTGATAATCTTCATCAACGATAGCCTGACTTAACTCAAACACTTCTTCTATCGTGAGATGGCGCAGACTCTCGATGGTCTGTTTCTTATCCCAAGGACATTCCACTCTGAGTCTGTCCATTATATCCAATAATCGCTGAAATGCTTGAGTCGAACTTTGGCCGTTGGCTGTTGGCTGTTGGCTGTTGGAATCTATATTTTTATTCATAATTATTTTTTTTGCAAAGATAAAAAAAGACAATGATTTTTTCATCCCAGAAATCCAGAAATCAAAAACTTCTGAAAACAAATTCGTATTTCTGCGGTTATGAGATTTTGAAGTTTTTTCCTAATTTTGCGTTATGAAAAAGGACAAGCTATTTTTAATCATTTCATGCTTCGGATTTATTTTCGGATTCATTCATAACCAGGCATTTGCCTTAGACAAAAAAGATTTCGGGAACAAATCGTTTTCAATCGACTCTCTGATGCGCAACACGGAAATCGATTTACGTCTGAATTACGGATTTTTCATACATCATCATTATGACATGACTGCATATCCAGCTGATTTCCCGATGTTTGAATTATCATTACAGAAACAGACTTATGGAAATCAGGATTGGCAGCCGTATTTCAATTATCCGACTATCGGCGTAGCGGCATTCTATTCCGATTTGGGGAATGTTGACATTCTCGGTAAGGCCTACGCATTATATCCATTCATCAGTTTTCCTTTCAACAAAAGCAAGGTCAACACTTTAGGGCTAAGATTTGGTGTCGGTCTAGGCTATCTGACAGAGAAATTCCATCCTGTTGATAATTACCATAACACCTCAATCGGCTCTCATGTCAACGCAGCTGTAAGCATCACATTCGAATACAAGCGAAGAATATCAGAACGCTTCAAGATGTCAGCTTTCGCTGGACTCACACATTTCTCCAACGGATGCTCCAACTTCCCGAACAGCGGTTTCAATATCATAAACGCTGGCATCAGCACGACTTATCTACTTGATAAACAAGACACTTACATTCCAAAGCAAATCAGCGGCAACAATCACAAGAAAATAAAGCCAGAATATTACGCCGGATTATCTTACGGAGTGAAAAGAATCAAATACGGACAAAACAAGAACACGGCTGTCTATGACCTTGAATTCTACGCCATGGACAGAATCAGCAATTTGAGCAAAATCGGCCTCGGCTTGGATTTGTTATACAACAGATGCTCATATATTTCAGTGAGCGAATATTACAGTAAGGCGTTCTCTTTCGTGGAAATGCTGAAACCTGGCGTCGGGCTGGCCTACGAACTCACCATGGGCGAAGCTTCTTTCCTGATAAATTTCGGCTATCATATCTACGGAAAAGACATGAGCGGCGGCCGTTGGTATCAAAAACTAGGATTCAAAGTCAATGTAGGTGAACACCTTTATGCAAAAATAGCTCTGAACACACATTTCGGCGTAGCTGATTTTGTCGGCTGGGGCTTAGGAATAAGATTATAATTATGAAAAGAAAACTTTTTTTAACGACTACACATTTACTATTGTCGCCAGCGATTTTTTTCCTGGTTTTGTTCACATTGTCATGCGACAAAATGCCACTGACTAACGGAGACGTCGTCAACGAGACAAGACAGCTGACCGACTTCAACAAGATACATATCAGCGGTAATATAGACATAAACCTAATCAAATCAGACAGTTGTCTTATAGAAATCACGGCAGGCGAAAACCTTATTCCGAATATCGTCAGCGATGTCATTGACGACATTCTGATAATAAACAACGACAATATCGGCGACATGTTCAGAGACAACGATTTCACTCCGTCAGCGAATATTTATTATAAATCAGATATTTACGAAATCTATTACCGTTCCATCGGAGATTTACGTTCCAACGACTACATTAATAATGACAGTCTTTCGGTTTTCGATTTCAACATTGAAGACGGATCTGGAGACATCAATTTAAAATTAAGATGTAACAACTTAAATATCAACTATTACGGAGGCTCTTCATTAGTAAACATTGAAGGCCGATGCGACAGTTTGAGCGCCTACAGGAAAGGATTGGGGCCGATACATCTTGAAGAAATGCCAGCCAGGACAGCCAATGTCGTTTTATACAGAGGCAACGACATCTATGTCAGTTGCAGCGATCTTCTGAGCGCCAGGATTTACGATTTCGGCAACATATACTACAAAGGGCAACCGAAGATAAAATCACATATCTCTCCGGATGCCCTCGGCAGAATCATTCCGATTGACAATCAAAACTAATTGTCAATTGTTAATTATTAATACGCTCTTGCGAAAATCACGCGGCGTTTTGAAGGCTGGCCTGAATAGATGCAGCTACCTTCTTCGAAGTCGTCGTCCAGAGGGATGCAGCGGATGGTAGCCTTTGTTTCATCTTTGATTTTCTGTTCAGTCTCAGGAGTTCCGTCCCAGTGAGCATAAACGAACATGCTATTCTCGATTTGAGTTTTGAAATCTTCCCAAGTATCGACTTTAACAGTTCTTGATTGACGGAAGTCGAGAGCTTTTTGGAAGATATTGTTTTGAATTTCTTCGAGAAGATTTGTGATATAATCTTCGATATTGTCGATTGTCACAGATGTCTTTTCGAGAGTGTCGCGACGAGCGATTTCAACAGAGTTGTTTTCAACATCGCGAGGACCAGCAGCGATACGAACTGGCACGCCTTTGAGTTCCCATTCAGCGAATTTGAAGCCAGGTTTCTGAGTGTCGCGGTCGTCGAATTTGACGCGCATTCTTCTTGCTTCGAGACGTTTTTTTAAGTCGGCGCAGTAGTTAAGCACGCTTTCTTTTTGTTCGTCTGTCTTGTAGATAGGAACGATAACCACTTCGATTGGAGCGATTCTTGGAGGAAGTACGAGGCCATTGTCATCAGAGTGAGCCATGATGAGAGCACCGATCAAGCGAGTTGAGACGCCCCATGAAGTAGCCCATACATATTCCAATTTATTTTCTTTATTCAGATATTTAACATCGAAAGCCTTAGCGAAGTTCTGTGCGAGGAAGTGAGAAGTACCAGCCTGGAGAGCCTTGCCGTCTTGCATCATAGCCTCGATACAGAATGTCTCTTCTGCGCCAGCGAAACGTTCGTTAGCAGATTTGATGCCGCGGATAACAGGAAGAGCCATATATTTTTCAGCGAATTCTGAATAAACGTCGAGCATCTTGCGTGCTTCTGCCAAAGCCTCTTCGCGTGTAGCGTGAGCTGTGTGACCTTCTTGCCACAAGAACTCAGCGGTACGGAGGAAAGAACGAGTACGCATTTCCCAGCGAACCACGTTAGCCCATTGGTTGCACAAGATCGGAAGGTCGCGGTAGCTCTTGATCCAGTTGCGATAAGTATCCCAAATGATTGTCTCTGAAGTTGGACGAACGATAAGTTCTTCTTCCAAGCGAGCGTCTGGATCGACTACGACGCCAGCACCATTAGGATCGTTTTTGAGACGGTAGTGAGTTACCACAGCGCATTCTTTAGCGAAGCCTTCAACGTGACTTGCTTCCTTGCTGAAGAAACTCTTAGGAATAAACAAAGGGAAATAAGCGTTGACGTGACCTGTGTCTTTAAACATTTTGTCGAGAGCGTCTTGCATGAACTCCCAAATCGCATATCCGTAAGGTTTGATAACCATACAACCTCTAACAGCAGAATTTTCTGCTAAATCAGCTTTACTAACAAGATCATTATACCACTGGGAATAATTTTCTTTACGAGATGTTAAATCTTTTGCCATCGTTATTTTGGTATAGTATTTGTATATTTTTCTGCGTGCAAAATTAAGAAAAAATTGCATGATTTCATAACTTTAAAAGGTATAAAAATGAAACGTTTTATTTTTTTCATCATCGCTGCATCAGCACTTATAACATCTTGTTCCACAAGTAATAACGTCATCAACGACGATGCATATTACTCTCCGTTCGACAAGGATGACAAATCGGGCAAGGAATTAGTCGTGTCGAGCGACGGCACCTTTAACACAGCAATGATAAGCAGCAACTCACAATATGATTATCAGTCATATTACAGTGAAGACGCCACACAAAAGCCTAAAGCAGAACCAATCTACGAAAAAACAGAATCCGTGACAGACACCAACGGCGTAGTATATACCAGCACCGAAACATATTACGACGCCAACTATCTAAGTCACAGCAACAATTATCCGGAAGACAATTACGACTACTATTACGACGATGAAGACGGCGACGACTGGAACACAAGCGTTTATGTCGGAGTCGGCTATCCTTACGGCGTCTCTGTCGGATTCGGCTACGGTTATCCTTACTATCCTTCTTACTATTACCCATCCTATTATAATTGGTATTACGACTGGTGGTGGACACCTTATTACAACCCATACTATTACCCGTACTATTATCCATATTATCCGATATATCCTTCATATCATCCTGGAGGACACCATCCTCATCCTGGAGGCGGTCTCGCCCCAGCACCTACCAAGCCAAGGCCTAACGGACAAAGCGGATTGCATGTAGCTGGAAATAACAGCAGACCTTCATCAGCGAATGCGAGACCGACGAGCAACTCAAGAACAGAAAGCAGCGTCAGACCTTCAAGTAGCGGCCGTCCTTCAAGCAGCGGTATCAGCACGACAACGCCTCGCATGTCGGCCGAAGAAAGAGTCTCAAACGCCCAAAACAGATACAACAGACCTTCTAGCAGCAGCAATGCGACAGACCGTAAATCATACACACCGGCCAACAGCAACCGTCAAGTCAGATCTAGCTCAGAATACGTCAGACCTAACTCCAGTTCTTCTTCAAACAGAAGCAGTTCCAGCGTAAGCAGACCTAGCAGCAGCTCTCAAAACAGAAGCAGCTCCAGCGTAAGCAGACCAAGCAGCTCCAGTTCTCAAAACAGAAGCAGCTCCAGCATAAGCAGACCTAGCAGCAGCTCTCCTAGAAGCAGCGGAAGCTTCAATTCAGGAGGCAGAAGCGGCGGAAGCGTAGGCGGCGGATCTAGAGTCGGTGGAGGAAGACGATAAAAACCAACAGTTATGAAAAAGATATTTTTGACATTATTGGCATTACTGCCTTTCTGCATCAGCGGACAAAACATTTACGATGTCTATAACATCTCGACATCTTATTATCAAGGCAGCGCAAAAAGCATGGCTATGGGCAACGCAATGGGCGCCGTAGGTCAGGATTTCTCCTCAATAAGCATCAATCCAGCAGGCTTGGGCTTATTCAGAAGACCTACTTTCACATTCACGCCATCCATCAACACGACTTACACAAAATCAGAGTTAAGCGGCAATCTGGCATCAGACTCGAAAGCAAAACTATCCGTAAACGACATCGGATATGTCGGAATAAACAAAAACGGTAAAAATATTGTGACATGGGCTTTCGGCATGAACAGAACCAACAATTTCAACAACAATATTTTCGTTGACGGATTCAACGAGAGCAACTCATTGATCGACGCTTACTTCGCTGAGATAATAGCCAACGGCATCTATGACGAAAAAGAATTGGAATATTATTCGCCCTCATACATTTACCCGCTATGGGAAACATACCTGATTAATTTTGAAGCCGACGGATCACTGACAACTCCAGTTCCGGCTGGCGGACTCCGACAACTCAAAGGCGTCAACTCATGGGGCGGAACCAACGAATGGTCATTAGCCACCAGCATAAACTTCAACGACAAATTCTTCTTCGGGCTCGCGATCAACATGCCTCAAGTATCAAGCAAAAAAATCACAGATTATAAAGAAGACTTCTCAACCAACTCATACACAAACTATTGGATACAGGAAGAAGCACTTGCGACTACAGGATGGGGATTTAACGGCAAATTAGGTGTCATAGCTTATCCTTGCAGATGGCTGCGACTCGGAGCTTCCGTCCACACACCGACGACATACAACCTAACCGACAGCTGGAGAACCGAGACCGCCGCCCACATAGAAGGCACAGACGAACCTATAGGAATCGACATCAGCTATTTGGTCAAGACTTCATTTTTCAGTTACTCAATGCTGACGCCATGGAGAGTCAATGGCAGCGCCGCTTTCATATTCGGCAACTTCGGAATGATAACAGCTGATTACGAATACGTTGACTACAGCTCTGTCAGACTAAGCTCTTACGAATACGACTACACAGAATACAACAGATTCTTATCTGAGACATTCAAGCCAACGATGAATCTGCGACTCGGAACCGAATGGCGTTACCAGAACTTATGTTTCAGGGGCGGCTGCTCTTTTTATGGCAGCCCATACGGAATATCTAGCAACGATTACAGAAGAAATTCATTATCCTGCGGCATCGGTTACACCCAACATTTTATGACAATAGATTTCGCATACTCATACACACTGCAAAATCACGAATATAACTTATATTCACAATACACTAATTATTATAACGAAATAGCGCCAGACTTAATCGTGAATGAAAAAAACAACATCCACAGTCTGATCGTCTCATTAAAATTCAAATTGTATTGATTGTTAAAAAAACGAAACAAAAAAAATGGTTGCCAATTTCTTGGCAACCATTTTTCATATCTTTATATCATCATTCTGCGACTTCATTGTGATACATATCAGCGATGTCTTGGTCGATCAAGATACGTCCGCAATATTCACAAACGATGATTTTCTTGTGCATACGAATATCGAGTTGGTGTTGAGGTGGGATTTTGTTATAGCAACCGCCACAAGCGTCGCGTTCAATTTTAACGACTGCCAAACCGTTACGTGCATTTTTTCTGATACGTTTGTAAGCTGTAAGAAGACGTTCTTCAATGAGTTTTTCACTTTCTTGTGAGCGATTCATGAGTTCTTCTTCTTCTTTTTCAGTCTCTTCCACTATTGAAGACAATTCGTTTTTCTTTAGTTCCAAATCGTTTTTGCGTTCTTCAAGACGAGCGTTTGTTTCATTCAAAGAAATTTTCAACATCTCTGATTTCTTTGTGCTATCGTTGATGCGTTTTTCGCAGAGCTGAATATCGAGTGATTGGTATTCAATTTCTTTTGTCAATGACTCATACTCACGATTGTTGCGAACGTTATTCTGTTGTTCTTCGTACTTCTTGATAAGAGCTGTAGCTTCTTTTATTTTTTCTTTATAACCGACGATGTCTTTTGCGAATTTTTCCAATTCCTCATTGAATTTAGCGATACGAGTTTCCATACCAGCTATTTCATCTTCGAGATCTTGAACTTCGAGAGGCAATTCTCCGCGGATGATACGGATTTTATCTATCTTAGAATCAATCTGTTGTAAAGTATATAATTCAATAAGTTTTCTTTCAACAGTAATTTCTTGTTCTTCAGCGCTTTGATGTTTTAAGTTATTGTCTTCCATATATTTATAAAAAATTTAATATTAAACAAAGTAATTAACGGAGTTCGTATTCACCCTCGAAATTTGAACTGCAAATTTAGGATTTTTTTTGAGAATAATATCAGCAAATAATTGTTTTGTAAACTGTTCTGTCTCAAAATGTCCGGCATCAATCATAAGTATCTCATTATCAACCTCAAAAAAATCATGATATTTTAAATCAGCGGTAATATAAACGTCTGCGCCACAACATTTTGCGTCATTTATCAAGAAAGATCCGGAGCCACCGCAAATCGCCACTTTTTTAACAGGCTTTCCTAATAATTCAGTATGACGAATCGCAGGGATATTCAGTTTTTCCTTAATAAATTTTAAGAAATCATTTTCCGACATTTCATTCTCCAAAACACCCACCATTCCACTTCCAACCTGAGATCCTGAAATCCCGAAATCCTGAGATCCTGAAACCCTGAGATGTAAAATATTTAAGTCTCTCAAGCCCAGCTGTTCCGCCAATGCGCGATTCACACCATAAAAACTATTGTCGATATTCGTATGCATCGCCGCTATGGAAATATCGTTCTTAATAGCCTTGGCTATGATTCTTCCCGTCGTATCATCAACGAGGATATTTTTCAGGCCTTTAAAAATCAGCGGATGATGACTTATAACAAGATGAAATGAATTTTCAATTGCCTCGTCAATAACTTTTTCAGTCACGTCTAATGTCAACAAAACCTTATCTACCAATGCATTAGCATCACCGACAAGCAAGCCAGAATTATCATAATTTTCTTGCCAACATATAGGTGCGATCTCTGTTATATAACTTAAAATATCTGAGACTTTATTCATTTTATAATTTTTCGCTAAGATACGATTTTTTATCGTTTAATAGTTTGTTTCCTTGAAAATATTTTGTAAATTTGTTGAGTTTTAATTTTATGAAAAGATTATTATTACCCATATCGTTAGTCTATTCCATTGTCTTGTTTTTAAGACATAAATTCTATGATTGGGGGCTTTTAAAATCAAAGAATTTTAACATTCCTAATATTTGCGTTGGCAACCTAAACCTTGGCGGCACAGGGAAAACGCCTCATATAGAATATCTCACAAGACTTTTATCCGACGAATATAATGTGGCTATTTTAAGTCGTGGCTACGGTCGCAAAACGGCGGGTTATTTATTAGCCAATGAAAACCACACACATAACGACATCGGCGATGAACCACTTCAATATTTCACGAAATTTAAGAACGTGAAAATCGCAGTAGATGAAAAACGCTGCAACGGAATGAAGCGACTCCTTCAAGAAGAAAACCCTCCGCAAATAGTACTCCTCGACGACGCCTACCAACACCGAAAAATAAAACCTGGATTGAATATTTTGTTAACAGATTATTACAATCTATACAGCAACGACCATCTGGTTCCTGCCGGAAATCTTAGAGACATCAAAAGAGCCGCCAAAAGAGCCGAAATTATCGTGGTAACGAAATCACCGACCGTGATAACGCCTTACTACAAAAAAGACATTGAAAACAGCCTCAAGCCTCTACCCCATCAGAAAATTTTCTACTCTTATATCGAATATCTCGACTTCAAACCTTTCAGCAAGATAAGCCAAACATTTGATATTAAGGAAGCTAAGACGGCCTTGCTCCTTTGCGGAATCGCTAACACATATCCTCTGGAAGATCATCTGAAAAGAAAATATAGCATCATTTCGAAGATTCAATTCAACGACCATCACAGCTTCAACGAAAAGGACATCGACTTGATAATAGAAAAATACAACAGTCTGATAGGCAAAAATAAAGTCATCATCACGACGGAAAAAGATGCCATGAGATTGACAGGTTCTTCGTTTTTACATAAATTCGATAACATTCCGATGTTTACAATTCCTATCAGAATAAAATTTCATAAGGAAGAAGGCGTCTGTTTTGACGAAGAAATCCTGAATTATGTTAAAAATAATTTACAAGTGATGAGTTAATTTTTATTTAGAAATGACAGAAAAGAAGATTTATTTCATCACAGATTTGCATCTCGGAGTTCCAACACTCGAAGATTCGCACGAAAGAGAACTGAAACTAGTACGTTTTTTAGATTCCATAAAGAATGATGCCGAGATGATTTTCCTCATGGGCGATCTCTTCGATTTTTGGTTTGAATATAAGACCGTAGTACCTCGCGGTTATGTCAGATTGTTAGGAAAATTATCGCAACTGATTGACTCAGGGATACCTATACATCTTTTCGCAGGCAACCACGATCTTTGGACATTCGACTATCTGCAAAAAGAAGTCGGCATAAAAGTACATCGCGAGCCGATGATTATGACATTAAAAGGCAAGAAATTCCTTCTCGTTCACGGTGACGGAAGAGGCCCTGGCGACAAAGGTTACAAATTCCTGAAAAAAGTGTTCGAATGTAAATTCAACCAATTTCTATTCAAATGGGTTCATCCTGATTTAGGAATCGGACTTGCATTAAAATGGTCACATAACCATAGAGTTAAGAAACTAAAGAAAGAAGCTGAGAGTAATTATTACTCCGTCATCGAAGAAACCCGTCTTTATAAATACGCACTTGAATGTGTGAAAGAAAATCCGGAATTGGAATATTTCGTCTTCGGACATCAGCATAAACCGATGCAATATAAGGTCGGTAATGCCGTTGTAACAGTTGTCGGCAATTGGATAAGAGACTTTTCATACGCCGTCTTCGATGGCAACGATATAAAATTAGAAATGAGAAATGAGGAATTATAACAGAATATAATAAGATAAGATAAGATAAGATAAGATAAATACTTAATAACAATAATACAACTAAAATGGAAATTACAAATTCTTACATCAAAGAAAACGAAAATCGTTTTTTAGAAGAGTTATTCGGTTTAATCCGTATTCCTTCAATCAGTTCACAAACAGAACATAAACCAGACATGATAAGATGCGCTGAATATTGGAGAGACAGCATCTTAGCAGCTGGCGCAGATAAAGCTGAAGTTATGCCAACAGAAGGCAACCCAATCGTTTACGGCGAAAAAATCATCGACCCTAAATTACCAACAGTATTGGTTTACGGTCACTACGATGTCATGCCAGTCGATCCAATCGAATTATGGAACACCGACCCATTTGAACCAGTCATAAAAGACGGCAAGATCTGGGCTCGCGGCGCCAACGACGACAAAGGTCAGGCTTTCATGCATGCAAAGGCTTTTGAAACGATGGTGAAGACAAATACATTGCCTTGCAACGTAAAATTCATGCTTGAAGGCGAAGAGGAAATCGGTTCTGGCAGCCTCGCAAAATGGATCGTAACAAACAAGGATTTGGTCAAGGCTGACATCATTTTAGTCTCTGACACCAGCATGATCGACCACGACACTCCTTCTATCACAACAGGTTTACGTGGCTTGGCTTATTGGGAAGTTGAAGTAACAGGCCCTAACGCCGACCTTCACTCAGGATTGTTCGGCGGCGCAGTGGCAAACCCAATCAACACATTATGCGAGATGGTTGCTAAAGTCATGGACGAAAACAACCACATCACAATTCCTGGCTTCTACGATGACGTCATCGAGGCTTCAGCTGAAGAACGTGAATTGCTCAACATGGCTCCTTATAGCGAAGAAGAATACAAAGCAGGCGTTGGCGTGAATGCATTACGTGGTGAAAACGGTTACACAACAATTGAAAGAGTCGGCATCCGTCCAACATTCGATCTCTGCGGCATCTGGGGCGGCTACACAGGCGAAGGTTCAAAGACTGTTCTTCCTTCAAAAGCATACGCAAAAATCTCATGTCGTTTGGTTCCTAACCAAGATCATGAAAAGATCTCTGTCTTATTCAAAGAATATTTCGAAAGCGTAGCTCCAGAATACGTCACAGTGAAAGTCACTCCAATGCACGGCGGACAAGCTTACGGCTGTCCTATCGACTTGCCAGCTTATAAAGCAGCAGAAGCAGCATATATGGATACATACGGCAAACGCCCTATCCCGATGAAGAGCGGCGGCAGTATTCCAATCATCTCTGCTTTTGAAAAAGTTCTCGGAATAAAATCTATCTTGATGGGATTCGGTTTAGGATCAGACGCCATCCACTCACCTAACGAAAACTACAGAGTAGATCATTTCTTCAAAGGAATCGAGACAATCATCGCTTTCTATCAACATTTCGCAAAGATGTAATAAAGACGTAGAGACGCGTCAACGTTACCTTAAATATAAACACACGTTGACACGTCTCAAAATAAACAACAAGGGATGCCACGGTGT
>JAZLEO010000031.1:0-28680 GCA_045615285.1 Bacteroidales bacterium | reverse complement strand
GATGCGTCTCAAATATTATTTCAAGAGACGCATCAATAATATGGTTAGAAAGTGTCTTCGTTTTAAAAAAAAGATTACCGAACCATATTATTGGTACGTCTCTACGTTGTGAAGTGCGCAGCACGGAACGCCTGCTGTTTTGTTTGTCAGAGAATTAAAGTCCTGTAGGGACTCCTCCGATGCGTTATGGATTGGAGCGGCATCCTTTGGGGAGAGACGCAATATTTTGCGTCTATACAATAGCGGAAAGTCCAACGGCTTCACCGGAACGCCCAAGATAGAATCTCAGAACTTCAGAATCTTAGAATCTCAGAATTTTTTAGACTATAATATTTTGAGTTTTTGAATTTCTGAAGTTCTGAAGTTTTGAGATTTAATTCCTAATTCCTAAACCTCATTCCTAATTAAAAAAGTTCAACTGCCAATAGCCAAAGTTCAAAGTCTTTTATTATCTTTGCAAATCACAATTTTAATTTCAATTTCATGGTAACAATAGAAAACTGCAAAGAACTATGTAAGAGGATTGAATCCTTGAGGAGGTATCTTTGACATCGACGGTAAGTTGATGCAGATTAAAGAATTAGATGAACAGACTAACGCCGACGGTTTCTGGGACGACCCTAAAAATGGCAAGATTATCATGCGTAAGATGCGCGACGTCAAGAGTTGGGTGACAGCTTATGACGACATCGTGAAGGCTAACGAAGATCTCGGAGTCTTGTTCGATTTCGCTAAAGAAGGCGAAGCTGAAGAGGAAGAAGTTGATAGACAATATGAAGAGACAATACGTCTCGTTGAAGAACTCGAGTTTAGAAATATGCTTCACGAAGAAGCCGACCAGATGAGCTGCGTCTTGAAAATTAATTCAGGCGCCGGCGGTACAGAGTCGCAGGACTGGGCGCAGATGCTCATGCGTATGTATCTCCGCTATGCAGAGTCTCATGGTTATAAAGTAAGAATAAGCAACTTGATTGAAGGTGACGAAGCTGGTATCAAGACGGTCACTATGGAAGTCGATGGAGATTATGCTTACGGTTATCTCAAAGGTGAAAACGGCGTGCATCGTCTTGTCCGCGTGTCTCCTTACAACGCACAAGGTAAGCGTATGACTTCGTTCAGTTCTGTCTTCGTGACACCTCTCGTCGATGATTCTATCGAAGTCGTCATCGACCCTTCAAAGATTTCTTGGGATACATTCCGTAGCGGCGGCGCCGGCGGTCAGAACGTTAACAAAGTAGAGTCTGGCGTACGTCTCCGTTATCAATATAAAGATCCTTACACAGGCGAGGAAGAAGAAATCCTCATCGAAAATACCGAGAGCCGCGACCAGCCTAAGAACAGAGAAAACGCTATGCGTCTCTTGAAATCTCAACTCTATGATAAGGAACTCCAACATCGTATGGAAGAGAAAAACAAGATCGAGGCAGGCAAGAAAAAAATCGAATGGGGTTCACAAATCAGAAGTTATGTCTTCGATGACCGTCGCGTGAAAGATCACCGTACAAATTATCAGTCGAGCAACGTTCAAGGCGTGATGGACGGTAAGATCGACGAGTTCATTAAGGCATATCTGATGGAATTCGGACAACAAAGTTAAATTTAATTCATAATGCATAATTCATAATGCATAATTGGCGAAGAGCTGTGAGTTATGAGCTTTTGCTCGATGCTCATGGCTCATTGTTTTTTAATTAGGAGTTCAGGAATTCAGGAATTCAGGGGGCAAAATCTTAAACTTTAAACTTTAGACAAAAAATGGTAACATTCACAATAGCTATTGTCATTCTCGTTTTAGGATATTTCGTTTATGGAAGATATATCAGCCGTATGTTCGGCGTTGATGAGAAACGTGCCACTCCGGCTGTCACCAAAAATGACGGTGTAGATTATATAGTGATGCCGACATGGAAAATCTTTATGATACAGTTCCTTAACATCGCGGGACTCGGCCCGATCTTCGGAGCTATCATGGGTGCGAAGTTCGGAACCTCGTCGTATTTATGGATTGTGTTCGGAACGATTTTCGCCGGCGCTGTCCACGACTATCTCTCCGGAATGGTGTCGCTTCGCAACGACGGTGCAAGTCTCCCGCAGATAGTCGGTAAATATCTCGGAAAGGAAACTGAAAGAGTGATGATAATTTTCACCTTATTATTAATGGTGTTGGTCGTAGCAGTTTTCGTACTTCAGCCGGCGCAACTCATTGCGGGAATGACGCCGACGAATCTTAACGTATATTTCTGGGTCGTCGTGATTTTCGCCTATTATCTCATCGCTACAATTCTTCCTATCGACAAGGTCATTGGAAACATCTATCCGATTTTTGGTGCGGCTTTGATGTTCATGGCGATAGGAATCATGATAATGCTTTTCATAAAACAGCCTGCGCTACCTGAGATGTGGAACGGCTTTGGAACGAAATACGAATCAGGGCCGATATTCCCGATGATGTTCATATCTATCGCTTGCGGAGCTATCAGCGGTTTTCACGCTACTCAGTCGCCTCTCATGGCACGTTGCTTGAAGAACGAAAGACACGGCAAACCAGTGTTTTACGGAGCTATGGTCGTTGAAGGTATCGTCGCTTTGATATGGGCGGCCGCCGCTACGGCATTCTTCCAAGAACACGGAACCGACTTCACGGCTGCGCAAGTCGTTGACTTCATCTGTAAGGACTGGCTCGGTGCTTTAGGCGGAATCCTTGCAGTGCTCGGAGTGATAGCAGCTCCTATAACATCAGGCGACACTGCCATGCGATCGGCGCGACTCATTCTCGCCGATATGCTGCATCTGGAACAGAAAAGCATCTCGAAACGATTGCTGCTCTGCGCTCCATTGTTTGTAGCTTCATTAGGATTGCTAATTTTCAGTATTTTAAATGCCAACGGATTTACAATAATCTGGCGTTATTTCTCATGGTGCAACCAGACTTTGTCGGTCTTCACGCTCTGGGCGATAACGGTTTATCTTGTCATGGAAAAGAAAAACTATTTTGTGACATTATTGCCGGCACTCTTTATGACTTGCGTAGTGACGACATATATCTGTATCGCTCCGGAAGGATTCAGGATGAATGAAATATTAGCCTATTGTATCGGTGGAACATCTACGATAGCAGCGGCGGTCTTGTTTGCGAGATGGAAGAATAAATTAGGAATTAGGAATTAAGAATTGGGGACGAGGATTGGGAACGGGATTTCTCTTCGCGACTTCGAGATAGAAGACAAAGGCTCATAGTTCATAACTCACATCATGGATAACAAGGAATTTATAAAGTATCATCTGAATGACGATGTCAATAAACTGGCGTTGTCGAAGTTTCCGGAAGGTGTCGATAAACAGTTCGTCATACGACAGATACAGGCACGTCAGGTCTTGAAGAAGAAACTGCCTTCTTGGGCGGAGAATGAAGATCTGCTTTTCCCTAAACGCCTATCTTTAGAACAATGCTCTTCGGAACTGACAGCGAAATATAAATCCACAAAACTTCACGAAACGACACGAAAAGAATTTGGTGAGGATTCGTGTGATTTGGTGGATGAAGAAATATTAGTGGATCTCACTGGCGGTATGGGTGTAGATACGGCTTTCCTTTCGGATAATTTTGATAAGACTTTTTACGTCGAGGCTCAGGAAGAACTCTGCGAGTTGGCACGACATAACTTCAGGATTCTTAATAAAAATATAGAAGTCGTTAATGCCAAAGCGGAAGATTTCTTATCGCAATGCGGGAAGGTATATTGCATATATCTCGACCCGGCTCGTCGCGACGAATACGGCCGTAAGATGGTATCACTCCATGATTGTTCTCCTGATGTGGCAGAATTACAAGATATTTTGTTTGAAAAGACGGATAATGTCTTGGTGAAACTTTCTCCTATGCTCGACATCGATATTGTCAAGAAAGAGTTGAAAAATATTAAGGAGATTCATGTCGTTGCGGTAAAGAATGAATGTAAGGAACTTCTTGTTGCTTGTCAACGGAATACGGACGACGGACAACAAGAATTAGAGACGCAAGGACTTAAAGATGCAAGGACGCAAAGTTGTGAAGACTCTGCGACTTCCATCACGATATTTGCGACTGACCTTCGCGAGAGTTGGAATTTCTCTTTCACTGAGGAGGAAGAAGATAATGCGATTCCGGTTTTTGCCGATGAAATCGGGAAGTATCTTTATGAACCGGGAGCTGCTTGTATGAAAGCGGCGTGTTTTAAACTGCTGTCGCAAAAATTTAATATCAAGAAGTTACATAGAAACAGTCATTTATATACTTCAGACGAATTGATTGCAGACTTTCCGGGAAGAATCTTTGAAGTGTTGAATGTAGTTCCTTTTGATAAGAAAGCGAAAAAGAATCTTTTTGAGACGCAAGGACGCAAGGACGCAAAGACGCAGAGTGGAGAAAAATCTGTGACTTTAAAAAAAGCCAGCGTTGCGGTTCGTAATTTTCCTTTGTCGGCCGATGAGCTGAGGAAGCATCTTGGTGTTAAAGACGGCGATGAGTTCTACATCTTCGGCACTACTATGAAAGACGAGAAAAAGGCCTTGGTGCTGGGAATTCAGAATTTCAGGAAATCGTAAAAAATGAAAGTGGCTGCTAGTTTATGCGGCCACTTTTTTTATGTCAAAATACGTTATCACGAAATTTTTTCGTTAACTTTGCAAAGAAGATCAGATGTCGTGAAAAGCATCGCTAAGTTATTAATTTGTAACATTAAATTGAATGAAAATAAGGTTTTTATTGATATTTGTTTTGTTGGTTTTCGTGAATGCTGTTTTGTCGGCTCAAAATGACAATAACGTGAAAGGTTTCGTTTATGAAAAATCGTCGGGCGAGCCGATGATGTTTTGCAATGTGTATCTGAAGGGCACTACATACGGAGCTTCGACCGACATCAACGGCTTTTTCAATATCACCAAGATTCCTGACGGAAATTATGAGGTTTATGTCACCAGTCTGGGCTATGACACCATAAGGGAAAACGTGACTTTGCATAAGAATGAAGTCGTTAACAAGAAATATTATCTTGAAGAATCGTCGGTCGTTCTCAGTGCGGTCAACATCACTGCCGATAAGATTGAGGCGCGTACCGAGACCAAGACGTCGGTCATTAATATCACGCCTAGGGCCATCACCAGAATCCCGACTATGGGCGGGCAGGCCGACTTGGCGCAGTATCTCCAGGTGATTCCAGGTGTTATCTTTACTGGAGATCAGGGCGGACAGCTGTATATCAGAGGCGGTTCTCCGATTCAGAATAAGGTGCTTTTGGACGGTATGGTCGTGTATAATCCGTTTCATTCCATCGGACTTTTTTCGGTATTCGACACCGATATCATAAGGAACGCCGAGATTTATACCGGAGGTTTCGGCGCTGAATATGGCGGACGCATTTCGTCGGTGATGGACATCACGACGCGAGACGGCAACAAAAAACGACTCGCGGGTAAAGTGGGAGCCAGCACTTTCGGCGCTAAACTTATGCTGGAAGGTCCTATAAAAAAAGCTAAGAATCCTGACGACGCGACGGCGTCTTTCATAGTGTCGGCTAAAAATTCTTATCTGGAGGAAACAAGTCAGACCGTATATAAACATATACTCGACGGTAACTCGTTGCCTTACAGCTATAACGACATCTACGGAAAAATTTCTATCAACTCGACAAACGGAAGCAAGATCAATTTCTTCGGATTTAACTTCACCGATGATGTCAAAAACTATAAATCAATATCAAATTTCGGCTGGGATTCTTACGGCGGCGGCGTTAACTTCGTTGTCATACCTGGAAAATCGCCAGTGCTGATTGAAGGTAACGTTGCTTATTCCGACTATGTGGCGACGCTCGAAGAGAAGAATAATCCCAACAGAATGAGTTCTATTAATGGATTTAATGCCGGATTTGCCTTTACTTATTTCTTGGGAAAAAATACGCTGAAATATGGCGTGGAGATGCTCGGCTTTAAGACGGTGTTCGATTATACCAAGTCTAATGGTATCAAAATGAGTCAGATAGATAATACTACTGAGCTGGGTGCATACGTCAAATATAAGGCTCAATTCGATAACCTGATTCTTGAGCCTAGCATGAGAGTGCAGGCTTACGCTTCTTTGTCGGAAGTGTCACCGGAACCTCGTCTTGCGATAAAATATAATGTGACTGATTGGTTCAGGATCAAAGCCGCCGGTGGTTTTTACTCGCAGAATCTTATAGCGGCGAACAGCGACCGTGACGTGGTTAATCTGTTCTACGGTTTTTTGTCGGGACAAGCCAATATCCCGTCGAGTTTTGATGGCGAAAGTGTTACGTCGAAGTTGCAGAAAGCGATACATTATATAATAGGAACTGAATTCGATGTGATGAGCAATATAACACTTAATGTCGAGGCTTATTATAAGGATTTCAGGCAGCTTACTAGTATGAATAGAAATCAGAAATATTCTGATTATGAAGCTCCTAAGGGAACGCCTGAATTGTTGAGAAAAGATTTTATGATAGAGAAGGGAAGAGCTTACGGCGCAGATCTGTCGTTTAAATATGAAAATATGAGATGGTATTTATGGGGCGCATATTCTTTGGGTTATGTCAATAAAGATTATGAAGATGTAGGAGGAGAGATACATAACTACCGCACTCACTACGACCGCCGTCATAACGTGAATCTCATCGCTACCTATACGGCGGGAGCTAAGCATCAATGGGAAATCAGCGCCAGATGGAACTTCGGAACAGGATTCCCGTTTACGAAAGTGAGCGCCTTCTATGAAAAACTGCAATACGATAACATATACTTCGACCCTTATACTGAAAGCGGCTACCTCGGAATAATATACGATGAACTTAACACAGGTCAGCTGCCTACATATCACCGCCTCGACCTGGACGTGAAACGTAAATTTTATTTCACGGAAAACGTCATCCTGGAAGCCGACTTCAGCGTGACAAACGTATATGACAGAAGTAACATTTTCTATATCGATATAGTGTCGGCTGAATTCATCTATCAGCTGCCTCTGATGCCAAGCATCGGATTAACATTGTCATTCTAAATCAATATGAAAAAACCTAGCGCAAAAAGATCTCCCCGTGAACTTACAACTCATGGGGATGTTCGTATCGATAACTATTATTGGCTCAACGAACGTGAAAATCCTGAAGTGATAGAATATCTTGAACAAGAAAATAACTATCAGGAAATGATGATGAAAGATACTGAACCTCTTCAGAATCAACTTTATGAGGAAATAGTGGGACGTATCAAACAGGATGATGTCTCTTATCCGGTCAAGAGAAACGGCTACTATTACTACACTCGCTACGAAGAAGGTAAGGAGTATCCTGTATATTGCCGCAGAAAAGATAATATGGATAATCCGGAACAGATTCTCCTCGACGGAAATAAGATGGCGGAAGGTTACCATTATTTCGATATAGGCGCTTATTCCGTAAGTCCTGATAATGAACTCATTGCTTATAGCATCGATACGGTGAGCCGACGACAATATGACATTTATATCAAAGGTATAGATGGCGGAGATGAACAGAGGAGTTTTCCAGAGGTGATAAAAAACACCACCGGTAATATGGTGTGGGCTAACGACAACGAGACGATATTCTATAGCGTCAAAGACGAGTCGCTGCGTTCATGCAAGATCATGCGCCATAAACTTAACGACGATCCGGCCAATGACGAATTGGTTTATTTTGAGGAAGATGTCACTTTCAGCTGTTTCGTCGGTAAGTCGAAATCGAGGAAATATATAATGATTGTCTCTGAGAGCACCCTTTCTTCCGAGGTGCGTTTCCTCGATGCCGACAATCCTTACGGAGAATTTCAGATTTTCCAGAAACGCCAGCATGATCTGCTCTATGGAATAGGTCATTATAACGAACATTTTTATATACTTACAAATGCCGACGGAGCGAAAAATTTCAAGATTATGAAGACACCTGTCGGTAAGACCGAGAAAGAAAACTGGGTTGAATTGATGCCGCATCGAGATGATGTCTTGGTGGAAGATTTTGATTTGTTCGCTGATTTTCTTGTCGTTGAAGAACGTAGCGAGGGACTTGTCAAGATAAGAGTGATGGAGTGGGATGCGATAGAGACGCAATGTCCCGATTCCAGAAACAAACAAGATTATTACATAGATTTCGGTGAGCCGGCATATTCTGCATATTCTTTAGGAAATCCTGATTTCGACACGCATCTGTTGAGATATGGCTACAACTCGATGACAACGCCTGCTTCTCTCTACGAATTCGACATGAAGAAGCGTGAGTCGGTCTTGTTGAAAAGGCAGGAAATAATCGGTGGCTATGAGCCGTCGTGTTATGTCACCGAACGTCATTGGGCGGCTTCACACGACGGCGTGAAGGTGCCGATTTCTCTCGTATATAAAAAAGATATGCGACGTGAAGGCGGTAATCCTCTGGTGCTTTACGGCTATGGCTCGTATGGCAGCAGCATGGACGCCTATTTCTCTACGGCGCGGCTGAGCTTGCTCGACAGAGGCTTTGTCTGGGCGATAGCTCATGTCAGAGGCGGCGAGGAATTAGGCCAACAATGGTATGAAGACGGAAAGCTTCTGAAGAAGAAAAATACATTCCTAGATTTTATATATTGCGGTAAATATCTTGTGGAACAAGGAATTACGAATAATGATAAGATGTTCGCCATGGGAGGAAGCGCTGGCGGTCTGCTCGTGGGAGCTGTCGCTAATATGGCTCCGGAAATGTGGCGAGGAATAATAGCGCAAGTGCCTTTCGTCGATGTGGTCACTACGATGCTCGACGAAAGCATACCGTTAACAACGGGAGAATATGACGAATGGGGTAACCCTAACGAAAAAGAATATTACGATTATATGAAGTCGTATTCGCCTTACGATAATGTGGAAAGAAAAAACTATCCTGCGATGCTCGTCACTACAGGCTTGCATGACAGCCAGGTACAATATTGGGAACCAGCTAAATGGGTCGCTAAACTAAGAGAGATGAAAACCGATGACAATCCGTTATATCTTAAAACCAATATGGATTTCGGACACGGCGGAGCATCAGGACGCTTCGAAGGAATAAAAGAAATAGCCTTGGAATATGCGTTTTTGTTGACAGTCAGCAATTGACAATTATACCACTTTTTTTGGGGTGGGCAGGCGAAGTGACGACATGTTTCGCACTTCGCCCGCATCGATGAATCGTGATTATAATTCAAACCACCATTTTATTTAAGCCGAAAATAATTATCTCAAGTTTTTTGAGCTCCTGATATTCTGGATTTCAGACTTGTTAAAAAACGCCTCTGCTTCGTGGAGAGCGCTCTGATAACTGTCGGAGCTGTGTATTACATTACGGGTCTTGTCTATGCTGTAACGTTTTCTGTATTTGTCCTTCAGTTTCTTTATCGCTTCGGTCGATGATTCTGTGTCGGAAAAAGGCGACATCACGATCATGCCGATGCAAGGCCCTGCAGTCATGTAGTTTATCAGTTCGTTAAAAAACGGCTGTCCCTTATGGCAGCTGTAGATCGCCTCCGCTTCTTCCTTGGTCAGCGTCTTTTCCTTAGCTTCAATTATCGTAAAATCAAGACGATGCAAATCCTTGATGACGTCGTCCGTATATTTTAGAAATCCAGGTTTTATGATGATAAAACCGTCATAATCTGGAAGCATTGTAGCATTATATCCGTAATTTCTGTTTTCTATTTTCAATGTCGATTTCATATTCAGGCTTTTGTCATATAAACAAGTTTCGTCCAATATTGTTTCAACATATTTTTAAGAATTTTGTACTTTGAAAAAAATAAACTAATTGCTATCTTTGCGCTATAGTTGGGGACCTCTGCGACTCTAAGACTTTAACTTATGAACATATACCAGCTTTTTGTAAGGACATTCGGAAATAAAAATACAGAACCGCTCTTCGATGGTGATAAGTCACAGAATGGATGCGGCCGTTTCTCTGATATAAACGATAATGCTCTGGAAAATCTTAAATCGTTGGGAATCACTTGTATATGGCTAACCGGCGTGATTCGTCATTCATCCATGACTTCTTATCCAGAGTTAGGGATTAAGCCAACTAATCCGTTGATAACCAAAGGTAAAGCTGGCTCTCCATATTCGATAATGGATTATTATGACATCGATCCAGATCTGGCTGTTAATCCAGGTAATAGGATGGGAGAATTTGAAGAATTGTTATGCCGTATTCATGAAAAAGGAATGAAAGTGATAATGGATTTTATCCCGAATCATCTTGCCCGTGAATATAAGTCTTTGTGTAAACCTTTTGATATTGAGGAATTTGGAGAGAATGATGATAAAAATGTAAGTTTTGCGAAAGATAATAATTTCTATTATATACCGAATGAGGAGTTTGAAGTCGCCGAGACGGAGTTCAATGGTCAACAGTCAATGGTTTCGACGCTCACTGAACTTGTCGAAGTGCCGTTGCTTCAG
The DNA here is from genome assembly GCA_045615285.1 of Bacteroidales bacterium. Lineage (GTDB taxonomy): Bacteria > Bacteroidota > Bacteroidia > Bacteroidales > F082 > Limimorpha. The sequence goes on along the minus strand of JAZLEO010000031.1, from coordinate 18,215 downwards.
GCTCAGCCGCCTCAATATCAAGAATTCCCGGCCAAGGCTTCTGGTAACGATGTCTTTATTCCGAATCCTTCCGTGAATGACTGGTACGACACCGTGAAGTTGAATTATGGCGTTGATTATTCAAATGGCAGCAAACATTTTGATACAATTCCAAATACTTGGTATAAGATGCTGAATATCATGTCGTATTGGTGTGAGAGAGGCGTTGACGGTTTTCGTGTTGACATGGCGGAGATGGTGCCTGTAGAATTTTGGCGCTGGTCTATAAACGAGCTGCGTGATTCGTATGATGTCGTTATGATAGCGGAGATTTATCAGCCTCATTTATATAAGGATTTCATACAAGCCGGATTCGATTATCTGTATGATAAAGTGGGGCTTTACAATACTTTGGAAAATATTTACCGCTACGGACAACGGGCCGATACCATCACTGATGTGTGGAAAGGACTGCAAGGCTTCGGCGATGTGATGCTGCGTTTCATGGAAAATCACGATGAGGTCAGACTTGCGTCGAGGCATTTTGTCGGCGACGCTTTCAAGGCTTTGCCTGCCGTGGCGATGGCAGCTCTGATGAACAGAGGGCCGTTTATGATCTATAACGGACAAGAGAGCGGCGAAGACGCTGAAGGCGCTTCTGGTTTCAGCGGCGACGACGGAAGAACGTCGATATTCGACTATGCCGTGATGCCGAAACATCAGAAATGGATGGCGAGCGGTAAGTTTGACGGCAGCGAATTCTCCGATGAACAGAGAAAATTATACGAATTCTATAAGAAAATACTCAACTTCCGTCTTACCAGCGACGCTATTAATAAAGGTGCATTCTACGATTTGATGTGGGTCAATCCTTGGTACTCTAATTTCGATCCGCAATATGTCTATGCTTTCCTTCGTTATTTTAATGAAGAAAAATTGCTGATAATCATAAATTTTAATCAGGATGAAAGCCGATATTGCGAGGTGAAAATATCAGAAGACGCATTAGATTATATGATGTTAAGAGACAACGAGACAATTCATAATCTCAGGATCTCAGGATCTCAGAATCTCGGGATCTCAAACGTGGCCACTGACGTCTTCACTGGCGAGAAGATAGAATATAATCTTAACGAAGTTGGTACGAAAGGTATTGCCGTGACTCTTGAACCTTGTGGAATTAAAATTTTGAAATTATGATGAAACTCGTAGAAAAAGATTCTTGGTTGAAACCTGTGGCAGAAGAAGTGCAGGCTCGTTATGATAGATATGAATCTTTGTTGAAATATATTGAAAATCATTACGGAAGTCTGAAATCGTTCGCTTCGGCTCACGAATTTTTCGGTTTTACATACGATAAAATGAGATGCGGTTGGTGGTATAGGGAATGGGCTCCAGCAGCGCATTACCTTTCTTTGTTCGGCGATTTTAACGGCTGGGACAGATACGCTAATCCTCTTGAAAGAGAAGATGATGGAATCTGGTCGATTTTCCTCCCTGACTCGCAATATAAAAATAAATTAACAAAAGGCAGCCTGCTGAAAGTCCTGGTGCAATCAAGTATTGGAGAGCAGGAACGTATTCCGGTTTATATCAACAGAGTCGTTCAAAATGAAGATAATAAAGATTTCGCAGGGCAGTTTTGGAGTACGGTGCCTGAACTTGTCGAAGGCACAAATCGGTCGCTGAGCCTGTCGAAGTGCCGCCTTCAACAGTCAACGGTCAACAGCCAACAGCCTTTGTTTATTTATGAATCTCACATCGGAATGGCGCAGGAAAAAGAGGGCGTCGGTACTTATAAAGAATTTAAGGAAAACGTGTTGCCGAGGATAAAAGAGTTGGGCTACAATGCGATACAATTGATGGCTGTCGCTGAACATCCTTATTATGGTTCTTTTGGCTATCATGTCTCTAATTTCTTCGCCGTGAGTTCTCGTTTCGGCACTCCAGATGAGCTCAAGGATTTGATAGACGCTGCGCATGAGATGAATATATTGGTTATCATGGATTTGGTGCATTCACATACTGTGAAAAACACTCGTGAAGGATTGAATCTTTTTGATGGAACAGAAAACCAATATCTTCTTGAAGGAAATGCTGGTTATCATCCTCAGTGGGATTCCAGGTTGTTCGATTATGGAAAAATCGAGACTCTGAGGTTGCTGCTTTCCAACGTGAGATATTGGCTTGAAGAATTTCGTTTCGATGGATTCCGTTTCGACGGAGTGACGTCGATGTTGTATAAGAATCACGGTATCGGGACGGAATTCGTCAATCAGGAAGATTATTTCGGAAGTAATGTTAATGATGCAGCTGTGACATATTTGCAGCTCGCCAACACATTGATTCATCAGTTGAATAAATCGTATATTACTATTGCAGAAGATGTTAGCGGAATGCCAGGAATGTGCGCTCCGATAGAAGACGGCGGTATCGGCTTCGATTATCGTCTCGGAATGGGGCTGCCTGACTTCTGGATTAAGATTTTGAAAGATCAGAAAGAAGAAGATTGGAATATGCACGATTTCTTCTTCACCATGACGAACAGGTTGTATGATGTCAAGACGATAGCTTATGCCGAGTCGCACGATCAGGCGCTGGTGGGAGATAAGACGATAGCTTTCAGGTTGATGGACAAGGAAATGTATAGCTCGATGTCGAAATTGACGCCGAGTATCATTGTAGATAGAGGTGTGGCTCTGCACAAAATGATACGGTTTTTTACTATAAGTCTCGGCGGTAACGCCTGGCTCAATTTCATGGGTAACGAATTCGGACATCCTGAATGGATCGATTTTCCGCGTCAGGAAAATGAATGGAGCTACAAACACGCACGCCGTCAGTGGTCGTTGGTTGACAATACAGATTTGAAATACTATTGGCTTAATGAATTTGACAAGGAAATGTTAAAGTTCGTTAAGGAAAATGATATTATGAATTCAGAGCTGGCCTGGCTGATGAACGCCGATGAGGAACATAAGACGATAGTGTTTGAGAGAAATAATCTGATATTCGTCTTTAATTGGGGAAGCGAATCGATACCTGATTATGAAATAAACGTCAAGAATACCGGCGATCATGAAATAGTTTTCAGCAGCGATGACAGCCGTTTTGGAGGTTTTGAAAATATAGATAAAGAAACGGTGTTCCCAACGGAAGTCAGAGACGGTCAGGTGTTTATGAAGATATATAATGTGAGCAGGACGGCGGTGGTTTATAGAATTAGGAATTGAGGAGACGGGATTTGGGAACTGGGAGAGTTGTAGAGACGAATCAACAATACCAAAAATATAAAAAAGAATTGTTGATACGTCTCTTGTTGTTATTTTATTGACGCATTTTTTGAATAAAAAATTGCCAATTAAAAGTTGAAATTTTTTTTGAAGAAAAGTGTAAAAGAAGATATTTTTTTTCATTATCTTTGTAGCAAATTCTGAGTAATACTATTGAAATGGCTGATTTAAGTGTAACACTTTCGGAAATAGAAGTTAAGATAAGAAAGCTCATTGCGCTAAAGAATCAGCTTGAAGAAGAAAATAGTAAACTTGTTCGACATAATGAGGATCTTCAATTGGAGCTTGAGATGCTTATGACGGAGAACACGGAATTGAAGGAAAAAATAAATAAATTAGTTATTGTTAACGTACTCGGAAACGATAAAGAGGTAGGAGAAAGTAGGCAATTAATAAAGGCGCTCGTTAAAGAAATCGATAATTGTGTTGCAATGTTGAATTCTGAACAGTAATATATATCAGACGTAAATGAACGGAATGGACGAAATAAAGATCAATGTAGTCATCGCAGAACGTAGTTATCGTCTGACAGTAAATAAAGCTGATGAGGCTAAGGTGATGAAAGCGGCGGAGATGCTGAATGAAAAGATAAAATCTTACAAGCAGGCGTACGATTATAGAGATTATCAAGATTTGTTATCGATGCTATGCTTGCAGTTGGCGACTCTCAATGTTAAATATGAATCGGATGCGGCCTATAAAGATCAGTATTTGGAACAAAAACTCGATGAATTGGGCACTTTGTTAAGTGAAAATATAGATACCAAAGTTCTTTGAAGATATATCTGTCTGTTCGTCGCATGATGTAAACCTAACATTTATAACATTAATTTCCGGTTGACTCATGGGTACAAAAACAGGCCTCAACCTGCGAAGGTGCTTTAACGCCAGTGGACGTTTGCGTATCGTGGCAGCCATAAACGTGACTTTTGGGGTTTACTATTATCCCATTGAACAGACAGATTTTTACTCTTTCCGTTATCCGAGATTAATGGAATTAAAAAAATGATTTTACTAGCATTGAGTCACACAGCAGCATACGCTCTTTTTGGAGTAGTTGCTCTTGTAGCAGGAGCCGGAATCGGTATCCTTCTTTCGTCAACAGTGATGCGTAACGCACTCACAAAGAAAAGCTCACAATTATTGGAAGAAGCTAAAGAAAAAGCTGAAGTCATCAAAAAAGATAAGATACTTCAAGCTAAAGAGAAGTTCTTACAAATGAAAGCTGATTACGAAAAAGAAACTAACGAACGCAAACGCGAAATCCAAAAACTAGAATCACGTGTGCAACAGCAACAACAGCAAGCTAACCAACGTGACGAAGAAATCCGTAAGAAAGCTAATGAGCTTAAAAGTCAGCAACAAAGCATAACAGCTCAACAAGAAAACATCCACAAACGTCAGGCAGAGTTGGATAAGATTCAAGATGAACAAAAGAAGATGTTGGAATCTATCTCAGGTCTCACTGCTGGCGAAGCCAAGGAACAACTTAAAGAAATGATGAAGGATGAGGCTGTGGCAGAAGCTATGGTTATCTCTAGAGATATAGTCGAAGAGGCTAAGATGTCAGCAAACCAAGAAGCCAAGAAAATCATCCTCGAGACAATACAACGCACAGCGGCAGAACACGCTATCGAAAATACAGTCTCTGTATTTAATATCGAAAACGACGAAATCAAAGGTCGTATCATCGGCCGTGAAGGTAGAAACATCCGCGCTCTCGAAGCTCTCACAGGCGTAGAAATCATCATCGACGACAGCCCTGACGCAATTTTGCTCTCAGGCTTCGACCCAATCCGCCGCGAAGTGGCTCGCCTCTCATTACAAAAACTCGTCACAGACGGCCGTATCCACCCAGCTCGTATTGAAGAAGTCGTTAAGAAAGTCGAGAAACAAGTGGAACAGGAAATCGTTGAAACAGGTAAACGCACTGTCATCGACCTCGGTATCCATAACCTCAGCCCAGAACTTATCAGAATGATCGGTCGTATGAAATATCGTTCATCATACGGACAAAACTTATTGCAACACTCTATAGAAGTCGCTAAACTCAGCTCTTCAATGGCCGCAGAACTCGGTCTTAACCCTAAGACTGCCAAACGCGCTGGTCTTCTCCACGACATCGGTAAGGTGGCTGAAAACGAGGAAGAATTGCCACACGCAATACTCGGTATGAAGACTGCTGAGAAATATAAGGAAAAACCAGATGTATGTAACGCCATCGGTGCTCACCACGACGAAATAGAAATGGAAACTCTTATAGCTCCTATCGTTCAAGTATGTGACGCTATCTCTGGCGCTCGTCCTGGCGCTCGCCGTGAAGTGGTCGAGGCTTATATCCAACGTCTCAACAAACTCGAAGAAATGGCGATGTCATTCCCAGGCGTTGTCAAGACTTACGCCATCCAGGCTGGCCGTGAATTACGTGTTATCGTAGCGGCAGATAAAGTCAGCGACACCGACGCCGACCGCATCTCATTCGACCTCTCTAAACAAATCCAGACAGAGATGACTTACCCAGGTCAAATCAAAATCACTGTCATCAGAGAGACAAGAGCTGTCAGCTTTGCGAAATAAGACAACGAGTCACAAAGACAACGAGTCTGATAGATAAGGCGCTCCTATGAAAATAGGGGCGTTTTTTTTATGGTAATGTTACCAAAAATGCTTTGTAATTGAGCTAAAAAAGATAGGTGACTAATATTGAAGTTCTGGAGGAACGGCAGACAATAGGCAGGTGATGGAGTGCGAATAGCACGAAATCCCTGCATAATGTTGATTTGTGATGATATCAAAGCTCCGTATGAGCTAAAGAACCTCTGTCGTACCTACGGCACTTGGGGGTATTTTGCCATATTTTCTTTACAGGCATTCCGAGCTCTGCTCTACATACCTGCCTATAATCTGACGCCCTTACAGGGCTTCCTCTCTTCTATCCATTCGAGTTCCTTAACCGGCATCGCCCATTCGTCAAAACTAAAACTCAACTTTGCGACTTTGTGTCTAAAAAAAGAGCGCCACATTCAAATGCAGCGCTCATGTTTTTATCGTAGAAAAAGACTGTAGTCTTATCTCGAAACAACGAATTTATTTGTCTTAACAGTTTGGTTGTTGATGATTAAGCTGTAGAAATAAACACCTTCGTTTAAGTCGCTTACGTTGATGTCAACTCTTGAAGCGCTTACGTTGAGGTTTTGTTTAACGACTTCTTGACCCATCATGTTGAAGATAGATACTGAAGCTGAGTTAACGTCGAATGGCATGTTGTAGTCGAAGCTTACAGTATTGTTAGCTGGGTTAGGATAAGCATTGCTGAAAATATTAGCTGCGCTGAAGTCTTCAACAGATTCTGGATTGTAAGTGAAGTTTACGTTGAAAGTATATTGTTCGTGGCCGTCTGAGAAAGTGTAAACCATAGGAATTGTAGTTCCGATAGGTAAGATGTTCCATTCAGCGTCAACGAACATGCAGTGACCGTTGAAGATGCCTTCGCCGCCAGCTGCTACCACGTTAGAAGCTTCGAGTACGCCTGGCATGTAGCATTGTCCCCAGCAGAGGTAGTTGCTGCCGATACCAGAATTGTCTTCCATTTGGCAAACGACGTTGATGTCGCTTTCTGTGTTGTTGATGACGTGTAAGTCGAATTGGATTTCCATTGAAGAGTTGAGGTCTGAAACGAGCTCGATTGTGCCTGGTTCAACAGTCTCACCTTCAAATTTGAATGATAATGATTGTGCAGACAATTGTGCTGCAAAAACCATAACGATTAAAGAAAGTAAAATTTTTTTCATTTGTTTAAATTCTAATTATTAATGTTTAATATTGTCTGTTTGTTTTGTTGCAATAATCGTGCAATATTAATGCAGAGACGCACAATCGTGCGTCTCTACATGAGATTTAACTTTATTTTATAATATCGTTAATCAAGCTGTCTTCTGCGAAGTTAGGCATTGTGACTTTAAGTCTTGGCTCTACTTCCATAGCGCGTCTGATAGCGAACATAGCAGGTTCGTTTCTTGCCCAGCTTCTACGAGCGATACCGTTGTTAACGTCCCAGTGTAACATGCAGTGTAATCTTCTGTCAGCGTCGTCGCTGCCGTCGAGTACCATGCCGAAACCGCCGTTTATGACTTCGCCCCAGCCAACGCCGCCACCGTTGTGGATACTTACCCATGTGGCGCCTCTGAAACCGTCACCGATTACGTTGTGGATTGCCATGTCAGCTGTGAATGAAGAACCATCGTAGATGTTTGATGTCTCACGGAATGGAGAGTCAGTACCTGATACATCGTGGTGGTCTCTACCTAAAACTACAGGAGCTGAGAGACGACCGTCGGCGATAGCTTTGTTGAACTCAGCAGCGATCTTTGTACGACCTTCGCAGTCTGCGTATAAGATACGAGCTTGTGAACCAACGACGAGTTTATTAGCGCGAGCGCCTTTGATCCATTGGATGTTGTCGCGCATTTGTTGTTGGATTTCAACAGGTGAGTTCTTTGCGATTTTTTCGAGGACGTTGCAAGCGATTTCGTCTGTAACAGCGAGGTCTTCTTCTTTGCCTGAAGTACAAACCCAACGGAATGGACCGAAGCCGTAGTCGAAGTACATAGGACCCATGATGTCTTGTACGTAAGAAGGATAACGGAACTTGCCGTCAGCGTTGAGGATGTCAGCACCAGCGCGGCTGCTTTCTAATAAGAATGCGTTACCGTAGTCGAAGAAGTACATGCCTTTAGCTGTGAGTTTGTTGACAGCTGCAACATGACGACGCAATGAAGCATAGACAGCGTCTTTGAATTTTTCTGGTTCTTCTGCCATCATTTGTTTTGATTCTTCGAAAGAATAACCTACTGGATAGTAACCGCCAGCGAATGGATTATGTAATGATGTCTGGTCTGAACCTAAATCGACTTGGATGTCGTGTTCTGCTGCATATTCCCAGAGGTCAACGACGTTGCCTTGGTATGCGAAAGAACGAGCTATTTGTTGAGCGCGAGCTTCATTGACTTTAGCGAATAATTCGTCGAGGTCGCTATAGACTTCATCGACCCAGCCTTGGCTGTGACGTTTATCTGTCGCACTTGGATTTATTTCTGCTGTGATTGAAACAACGCCAGCGATATTACCGGCTTTTGGTTGAGCGCCTGACATGCCGCCGAGACCAGCGGTGATGAATAACTTACCGGCTGGAGTGCCGCCTTGTTTTCTTGATGCGTTCAAGACTGTGATTGTTGTTCCGTGAACGATGCCTTGAGGTCCGATGTACATATAAGAACCGGCTGTCATCTGTCCGTATTGTGTCACGCCCATTGCGTTGAATCTTTCCCAATCGTCTGGTTTTGAATAGTTAGGAATCATCATACCGTTTGTGACGATGACGCGTGGAGCGTCTTTATGTGATGGGAACAATCCCATTGGGTGACCTGAATACATCACGAGAGTTTGCTCTTCTGTCATGTTAGCGAGATATTGCATGACGAGACGATATTGAGCCCAGTTTTGGAAAACACCGCCGTTACCGCCGTAAGTGATGAGTTCGTGAGGATGCTGAGCAACAGCGTGATCCAAGTTGTTTTGAATCATCAACATGATGGCAGCTGCTTGTTTTGACTTAGCTGGATATTCTTCTATCGGACGAGCGTAGATGCTGTAAGAAGGACGGAAACGATACATGTAGATACGTCCGTATTTTTCCAATTCTTCTGCGAATTCCGGAGCTAATACAGCGTGATGTTTGGCTGGAAAATAACGAAGAGCGTTTCTTAACGCTAATCTTTTTTCTTCTTTTGTTAAAATATCTTTACGTTTAGGCGCATGATTAACAGTTAAATCATACTCTTTTACGCATGGTAACTCGTCAGGAATACCTGCAAGTATCTCTTTTTGAAAGTCGTTCATATATTTATGCTTTAATTAATTCTCTAATTAATAATGAGGTGCAAAGATAAGAAAAGTCAACGGACAACAGACAACAGACAACAGATTTTTTTTTACTCAAAATCTCAGAATTTCAAAAACTCAAAAATCTTCTGAAGTTCTGAAATTCTAAAGTTCTAAAAAAATCACCATCCTTTAGGTTTGAACAAAGTGCTCCAAAATCCTAAGATTGTCGTGAATATCATAAAGAAACAGTCGTAGAACGGAGTGAATATCAATCCTAAGTGTTTCTCTCCTAATTGTTTGGCTGATTTGTGGTAGATGACGAATTGCGTGATATAGTGTATCAGAGCGAATATTCCGACGATGATGAAATAATAAGCTTTCCCTAAAGAAATGTTGAAAGCCTGCGGCATGAAAAACAAGGCAATCAAAGTTGGATAATAGGCGAGTCGGCTTGCAAGTAATAATCCTAAAATGCTGTTAGTCTTGGATTTGTATTTTGTTCCGGTAGAGTAGTGGCGTTTCTTCTGTCTCACCCATGTTCCCCAAGATCTCTTAGGCTCAGATTCGACTCTGTTGATTGAATCGATGCATACGTTGGCGTTAGTGGATGTGGCCACCTGACTGATAAACAGATCGTCGTCGCCGGATGGTATGTTGTAGTGTGAAGTGAAGCCTTTGTTTTTCATAAACGTGCTTTTCCTGTATGACAGGTTTCTGCCTACGCCCATGTAAGGTTTCTTGGCCAAAGCCAGCGACAGATATTGCATCGCTATGTATAATGTGTCGAAGCGTATAAGTTTGTTTAGCAGTCCTTTGCGTTCAAAATAAGGCCCGTAGCCAACGACAATTTCCGTCTTTTTGTCGTAAGACGCTACCATTTCTTTAATCCATTGGTTAGTGCTCGGGACGCAGTCGGCATCGGTAAGAAGAAGCAGGTCGTATCTGGCAGATTTTATTCCCATGCTTAAAGGAAATTTCTTGCCTTGGAAAAAGTTGAGGTTCTGTGTCAGATTAACCAAATTTATTTTAGGATTCGTACGAGCCAATTCCTTCAGATATTCTTCGGTGTCGTCTTGTGAACAATCGTTAACAATTACCAATTCAAATTCCGGATAATCTTGCGATAAGACTGCCGGAATCAAATCGAGGAGATATTCGTACGAATCTTTCGCACAGACAATGACGGACACCGGTTCGTGGCTGCATTCTTTTTCAGCTTTTTTGTAAAACGCCAGACGACGGAACAGAATCCAATGATAAAGCATTTGTATCATCCATGCGGATATGAAAATTATTAAGACTGCAAAACTTAACTCGTTGAAGTTGAAACTTATGCTCACGACAATTTTTTTTAGTGAATATATTATTGAAATCTTTTAAATTCACTGCAAAAGTATGATTTTATTTAATAGGAAAAAATAGTATCTTTGCCAAAAAATTTTATGAGATTTTCACTTGTCAAAAATGATACAGCGAGCAATGCTCGTGCCGGTGTCTTGACTACCGACCATGGTGCTATCGAGACTCCTATTTTCATGCCTGTCGGCACTGTGGGTAGCGTTAAGGCGACTCATATCAGAGAGTTAGAAGAAGAGATAAAAGCTCATATCATTTTAGGCAATACTTATCATCTGTATTTACGTCCTGGTTTGGATGTTCTTAAACAAGCTGGCGGACTCCATAAGTTCAACGGATGGAAACGTCCGATTCTTACCGACAGCGGCGGATTTCAGGTGTTCTCTCTGACCGGAATCAGAAAGATGAAGGAAGAAGGCGTAGTTTTCCAATCTCATATCGACGGATCTCGTCATACTTTCACTCCGGAAAGTGTGATGGATATAGAGCGTGTCATCGGAGCCGACATCATCATGGCTTTCGACGAATGTACTCCTGGAACAGCCGACTTCAGATACGCCAAAGAATCGATGGAAAGAACGCACCGCTGGCTCGACCGCTGCTGGAAACGTTTCGATGAAACAGAACCAGTTTACGATTATAATCAATCGCTTTTCCCTATAGTCCAAGGTTGCGTCTATCCTGAACTTAGAAAACGTTCGGCGGAATATATCACGAAACACGAAGCCGACGGCTATGCGATAGGCGGCCTCGCAGTAGGTGAGCCGACAGAACAAATGTATGAGATGATAGAAGTCGTTAATGAGATTCTGCCTCAAGACAAACCGCGTTATCTTATGGGCGTGGGAACTCCGGCGAATCTGCTCGAAGCCATCTCGCGCGGCGTAGATATGTTCGACTGCGTGATGCCTTGCCGTAACGGCCGTAACGGAATGTTATTCACCTCTGAAGGAATCATCAACATTAAAAATGAAAAGTGGAAATACGACTTCTCGCCACTCGACGAAAATGGAACGACATACGTTGACAGAGACTACACGAAGGCGTATTTGAGACATCTCATCGTCTCCAAAGAAATATTGGGTCCTATGATTGCGACGGTGCATAACCTAGGATTTTATCTGTGGCTCGTCAAAGAAGCCAGAAAACATATCTTGGATGGCGACTTCGCTTCATGGCGCGATATGATGTTGCCGAAAATCACACGCAGAATTTGATTATGAAAAAACTTGATTGGTACATATTTAAAAAATACCTCGGAACGTTCTTCTTTTCAATCAGTTTGCTGATTATCATAGTTATTGTCTTCGATGTCTCTGAAAATATCGACAGCTTTATGAAAAACAACGCAAGCTTGAAAGAAGTCGTGTTCCATTATTATGTGCCGTTCATACCTTATTTTATTAATCTGTTCATTTACCTTTTTGTATTTATCTCCGTGATTTTCTTCACGTCGAAGATGGCGGGTCATACCGAAATCATCGCTATTCTGAGTAGCGGAGTCAGTTTTAAGAGGTTTCTTCTGCCATATATGATGGCGGCGCTTATGTTGTCGATTGGCTCTTTTTATCTTGGTAACTTCTTGATACCCAAGACTGATACTGTCAGACGAGATTTTAAAAACAAATATATCGAGCGTCTGACGAAAAGTTCGGGCTCCAATATTCATGTCCAAATAGAAAAAGGCGTTTATGTATATGTCGGTAATTTTGATATAAAAAAGAAGATCGCTTATAAGTTCACTATTGAGCAGTTTAAAGATAATGAGTTGAAATATAAGCTTATAGCGGATAAGGCGACTTACGATACTATCGATGGAAGATGGCGACTTTCTAATTATATCGAGCGCCGTATGGTTCCTGAAGAGAGCTTGGTTAGAGGTGCGACGAAAGACACAACTTTGGTTTTGCAGCCTCGTGACTTGTATAACATCAAGGAAGAATTTGAAGAGATGAATCTTTTTGAGATTCGAGATCATATTCAGAATCTGCAACTTAAAGGCGCAGACAATACCTTACCGTATAAGATAGAGATGCATAAGCGCATAGCATCGCCGGCCGCTATTTTTATCCTTACAGTCATAGGGGCGGCTTTGTCGAGTCGAAAAGTGCGTGGCGGAATGGGCCTGCATCTCGGAATAGGAATCGTGATAACATTTTCGTATATTTTGTTCATGGAATTTTCACGCGTGTTCGCTCTTTCTGGAGTGTTCTCGCCGTTTGTGGCGGCTTGGTTGCCGAATATAATATTCTCAATAATAGGAATTTATTTCTTGGTGAAAGCACCGAAGTAGAATTTTAGAATCTCATAAATTTAGAACTTTAGAATATTTTTGGATTCTTGAATCATCAGATTATGCATTATGCATAATGAATTTAAAAAAAAATCTGTTGTCCGTTGTCTGTCGTCTGTAGTCTTTTTATTATCTTAGCGGAAAAATATTTTTGTTATGCATATAGCTATTGCGGGCAATATTGGCTCAGGAAAAACTACGTTAACTTCTTTGTTATCAAAACATTTTGGATGGAAGGCTCATTATGAGGAAGTCGATAACAATCCTTATTTGAGCAGCTTTTATTATGATATGCAGCGTTGGTCGTTCAACTTGCAGATATATTTCCTGACGACAAGATTCCGTCAGATTATGGATATTAGGAACAGCGGTGAAGACGTGGTTCAGGACAGAACCATTTACGAAGATTCTTATATTTTCGCATCGAACCTTTATGATATGGGACTGATGTCGGATCGCGATTATGAAAACTACCGATCGCTCTTCGACCTAATGTCGTCATATATGCAAGCTCCTGATTTGCTTATATATCTGAGAGCCGACATCCCGACGTTGGTGCGTCAGATCGCAAAACGTAATCGCGAATATGAACAGTCGATTCGCCTCGATTACTTAAAATCTCTTAACGATAAATACGAAAATTGGATCGCGAATTATGACAAAGGGAAAGTCCTGATCATAGACAGCGATAATCTGGAATTTGAAAATCCGGAAGATTTAAGCAAAGTGATAGACAGCATCAACGCTTCTCTGAATGGACTTTTTTGATAATTAGGAATGTGGAGTTAATTTTAATCAACCCCAAACCTCTAAAAAATGAAAATACTAGGAATTATACCAGCTCGTTATGCCTCGACTCGTTTTCCAGGCAAGCCGTTGACGATGATAAACGGCAAATCAATGATACAACGCGTTTATGAACAGTCTCTTAAATCGGAACTGCTTTCCGATGTGGTCGTCGCTACCGACGATCAACGTATCTACGATGCGGTGGCGGCCTTTGGCGGGAAAGTGATGATGACATCTTCGGAACATAATAGCGGGACGGATAGATGTTGCGAGATTGTTGAAAAGATTGGTAATCAGTATGATGCCGTCGTCAATATCCAAGGCGATGAGCCTTTTATCAATCCGGAACAAATAAACCAGATGGCTGCTCTCATTTCTTCGGAAGAAAGTCAGATCGCTTCTTTGTGCAAACCTATAAAAAATGAAGACGAACTCTTCGATGAAAATGTGGTGAAAGTCGTTTTCGATACAAAGGGTAAAGCCTTGTATTTCAGCCGTCAGACAATACCGTTCCTGAGAAAAGTGAAGAAAGATGAAAAATCGTGGATGGAAAACAGAACGTTCTACAAACATATCGGAATATATGCTTATAAAGTCGATGTGCTGAAAAAAATAGCGGCTTTGAAACAGTCGGAACTGGAATTGTCGGAATGTCTTGAACAGCTGCGTTGGCTCGAAAATTCATACTCGATAATGATGGGAATTACAGAGTTTGAAAGTTATTCGATTGATACTCCGCAAGATGTAGAAAAATGTCTTGAATTCTTCAAAGATTAAACTATTTTTCTTAAATTCGCATACCGAAATAATTTACCGTTTTAAAATTTTAACTGTATGATTACTAATTACTTAAAGGAGTTATTGAACGATAACGAATGTGTGATTGTCCCAGGATTCGGAGCTTTTATTTCTAAAAGACATTCTGCTACAATAGATTACGCAAATCATCGTTTTATGCCTCCTTATAAGGAAATAGTTTTCAATAATAAGTTGAACGGTAATGATGATATTCTCGCTGATTTCATTTCGATGAAAGAGAAAATCTCGAAAGAAGACGCATTGGAGAAGATTCGCAATTTCGTCAATCAAAGTGTCGCAATTCTTGATGTCGATTTTAAACTTGAACTATCTGATTTCGGTAAACTTATTAATATTAATGGTAACTATATCTTCAACGCTAAGGAAGATGTTAATGTGCTCGGCGATTCTTTCGGACTGACGGATTTTAACTATCAGCCGGTTTTCCGTACCGAGACGTATCAGATTATAAAAGAGAAGATTATAGTCGAACAGAAAGAGAAGAATACTGAATATACAATGGCGATAGAAAGCGTCGAAGAAGTGACGCCTCAGGCCGTGAGAAGAAAACCAAGTATGTTCAAGACCTTGGCTTATACAGTAGTGGCGTTCTTCTTGATTTTTGTAATGAATTGGACTACAGATAAATCGGATTCTAATCTCGCAAGCTGGAATCCTTTCCTTTATTCTTCTCCAAACGAATTCGTTATTAGAACTTTAGAGCTTCAGAATTCTAGGACTTTAGAAATTCAGGAGGTGGAAACTTCAGGAATTCAGGAGGTTGGGAATTCAGGAATTCAGGAATTCGGGATTTCAGGAATTCAGGAAGTTGGGAATTCAGGGGTTCAGGAGTCGGATGATTCGGAAGTTCAGTTTGTACCTGAAATCATGAATTCCAATGAACTTGAAATCCACTACTATATCATCGGCGGCTCTTTCCAGACAGAAGCAAGTGCTGAGAAATGTCTCGATGTTATTAAAAATCAAGGTTTTGAAAAAGCATCTACTTTAGATAAAAACGATAAGGGTTATATCAGGGTTTATTATGAATCATTTGCGGAAAAGGCTGACGCTTTGGTTCGTCTCGAACAAATCAAGAGTGAACATAATGAATCTGCATGGTTGTTGTTCCAAAAATAAATTAAGATGGGAAAAAATAAATTAGAACGTTTCGCGGAAAATAAGACATTTAATAATCTTTTTGAATATTCATTTGAAAGAATCAAAGAAGAAGGATTTCCGTTGAAAGGCAGATGGAAACAGGATTTTTTTAAGAACGACAATCCTATTGTTTTGGAATTGGGCTGCGGTAAAGGCGAATATACCGTAGGGCTCGCCAGAGCTCACAAAGACATCAATTATATTGGCGTCGATATCAAAGGCTCAAGAATGTGGGTCGGCCTCTGCCAAGCTCGTAACGAAGGCCTCTCAAACGTGGCTTTCCTCAGAACCCATATCGAACTCATCGATAATTTCTTCGCTGAAAATGAAGTGGATGAAATCTGGGTGACTTTCCCGGATCCTCAGCCTTCAAAAGCTCGTAAACGTCTCACAGGACCAAACTTCCTCGAACGTTATCGTACATTCGTGAAACAAGACGGCGTTGTCAACCTCAAGACCGACAGCGACTTGATGTACGAATTTACAGTTGAGACTGCTCAGGAAGGCGGACTTCCAATTTTCTACAACTACGATAACTTATACGCCAACGACGACGATTTGGAAGTGAAGAAAATCAGAACATATTACGAACAAATCTGGTTAGATAAAGGCTTGACGATAAAATATATCAGATTTGGAATAAATAAAAAAGAGGCTTAAGGCCTCTTTTTTTATGACTACAAGACTACAAGACCACAAGTTGATGATTTTTGTATTTTAATATTTAAAAAAATCTTGTTGTCTTGTTGACTTTTTTATACATTTGTGTATTGATTGAAACTAAATTTTAGCGAAAGTGGTAAATACTGCTTCAATAATTTACTTATCACACCAATGTGTGATAATTTAGTATATAATTAATAAAACTAAATAATTATGAGAAAATTAAGGTTTTTATTCGTCTTGTTGGCGATGGTATCATTGGCAAGCTGCAATTATGAGGAAGAAGCTATTCGTTATGAAGTTACATCGGAAAATCCTAATGAATGTTATGTGGCAGAGATTGTTCCAGGATATGTAAGTTCCAATCCTAATGAATTTTTCTTTGAGCATAACAAAAAAGCAAAAGTAGATAGACTTGTTATATCTGGTTCTCGTAATGCGATATTAACATCTATGACATGGCCTTCTGGCTTGTTGGATTATAAAAATGTATGTTATGACATACCATTAAGCGATGAACTAATTTCATGGGTGATTAAATTCCCTAAAAAAAGAAACAAACCATCAAACGATGAACTTAAGAAAATCTGTAATGACTTTATAAAAAATGCTGGTTTTTCAATAGATACATTATATAAACCGTCATACAGACTTATTATATCTGACATTGAAAGATTCAAGAAAGAAAGCAATGCTACTAAAACTATGCAATATGTATATTCTGGTGGAATTTTTAGTCAGGCTATATATACGAAAAAGAATCTTGTCACAGTAAATTTAGCTCCATACAAAGAAGGAGTGATTCAAGATGTCAATTTATTAGCATTAGGTTTGCGTGATTTTCATCATATACCAACCTTGAATGAAGTGGATTCTATTTATGCAAATGATAAAGTATTTTTTAAACCAGAATTCTACTCCGGACAAAAATCAGTTAAAGAAGTAAATGAAATGCTTTCAGAATATGGATTGTCACTTGAGCCAACGGGCGAAATGATGCAAGTTGCGACATACAGATCAGAGCCATTTGTAGAACCATACGCATTTAAAAGCAAAAAATACACAATATACTTCTGTAATATCATTTTATTATCAATTTTGTTGGGTATTTACATCATATTTATAGATTATATTCCAGCATATTATTACGATTTACTTCCAAAAAACGAAAACATAAGAGAAAGACTTAAATACGCTGTTCCTTTTTGGGTTATAGCAATGGCGTTTGCTGTATTTTTTGTCATGCTTATCTCAAATATTGAAAATTATAGTTTTGACGTTGAGCCATGGATTCTTATAAGCATATATTTTACCATTATATTAAGCACATGCGGAATATATGTATTAAGACATCGTAAAAGCAACACCAGAAAAAATGAAAGAATAATATCTTATATAGTAGACATATTGTCACTCATTCTATTGGGCCTCACCTTCTGCATTGACAAAGATTACTATGGTTCGGGATTTGAAATAAGTATTATTATAGGAATTGTACTAATTGTTGGTGGAAGCTTCGCATATTTTCTAAACAAGAAGAAAAAGAAAGAACAAAACAATGAAAATTAGTTGAGATGAAGTAATCGAAACTTATGTAACTTAGTTCAACATTAAAAAAAACGTACCAATGAAACATTGATGCGGTTTTTTATTAGTCTTGTTGACTTGTAGTCTTCTAATCATCTCCTAGATTTTTCAGCATCGGGACGAATCTGAAGTCGCCGTGTTCTTCTCTTTTGAGAGTTCCGTCTTCTTGTTTGGTGAGACGCAGCATCGTCTGATGTTCTTCATTTTCACATAAAGGAATCACCATCATTCCGCCGACTTTAAGTTGGTCGACGAGAGCTTGAGGTATTTCAGGCGCAGCTGCTGTTATCAGAATTCTGTCGAAAGGTCCGTAAGTCGGCAGTCCTTTGTTGCCGTCGCCGAGGAACATTTTAATTCGATAAGGAAACTCGGCTAAAAATGCTTTTGTTTTGGTATAAAGCTTTCTCTGACGT
>JAZLEO010000030.1:0-59743 GCA_045615285.1 Bacteroidales bacterium | reverse complement strand
TACCTTCGAAAACCATGTTTTCAGCAAGCGTTGTCTTACCGGATTTAGCTGCTCCAATGAGGGCAACATTCCTGATGTCTTCTGTTTGGAATATTTTCATGTTGATATTAAAATTAATTCTTTTATAGATAATAATTGGTATTTCCCCAATTTGGAGTGCAAAAATACATATTTCAATTAAATAATACAAGTATTTTTATCACAATAAATAGAGAAATGTTTGATGTTTGAAAAGCTATTAGCAGTGAGCAGTGAGCAACGAGAAGTGAGTTGTTTTAATTGCTCATAACCCACAGCCCATTGCTCATAGCAAAATAAAGTTCAACGACCAAAAGCCTTAGTTCAAAGTTCAAATCTTTGCGATGTTTCTAAATGTATCCCAACGATTTTCATCCATCTTCGCTCCTATGACTTGAATGATACTTTCCGCCAGATGATTGCCGATAACTCCGCATCTTTCTAAGTCATAATTGTTTATTAAGCCGTATAAGAATCCTGCGGCGTACATATCACCGGCGCCTGTAGTATCAACGACATCGATTTTGTTGCAGCCGATTTGTACAACCTCCTCGCCTCTTTTTATCAACGATCCTTTTTTACCGATTTTAACGACTGCAATCTCTGTGTTTTTTGCGATATGATGTAATGATTCTTTTGCGCTCATCTGTGTCAAGGCCTTGGCTTCTTCTTCGTTAGCGAAAACGATGTCGATTTTGGAAAGTATTTCGTTCAGAAAATCACGGTTGTCTTCAACGACATTGAAGCTTGCGAGGTCTAGAATCACTTTGCAACCGCATTCTTTCGCAGTGAATATGGCTTTCTTGAATAGCGGTCTGTTGGCGATGAGATAGCCTTCCAGATAACAATAATCCCAGTTTCTGAATAATTCTGGCGTGATGATGCTTTCGTTCATTTCCATGGAAGCGCCGAGATTTGTCGCGAATGTACGCTCGCCGTCGGCCGAGATTATCGTACGTGCTGTTCCAGAAACGCTGTCGCTATGGAATAATAATGTTTTTGCTCCAACCGAATTCATTGAGTCTTCAAAGAACTTGCCGATCTCGTCTTTCCCGACGAACGACACAAATCCTGTTTCAATTCCCATTTTCGCTAAGGCGTGTATTGTGTTGGCCGCCGATCCTCCTGGAGCCATCGAACTTTTATGTTGATTTAGCTTTGATTCTATTATGGCAGATGATTGCTCGTCAACCAATTGCATTGAACCTTTAGGGATATTCAATTCTTCTAGTATGCTGTCATTGTCGATGCGTGTCAAGATGTCAACTAATGCGCTTCCGATTCCGATAACTGATTTTTTCATTTTTTAGATAGGTTTAAGACTTTGAGCCGAGAGTTATGAGCTTTGGGCATTTGTCGATGCTCATGGCTCAAAGCAAACTGGATTATACAAAAAAGAAAATGATTGCTTAAATTTTTAGGCAACCATCTTCTTCAATTAATAACATGAAACATAAAAAAATTACACTTTGTAATCTCTCTCTTGCGCCCCCTTCAGGACTTGAACCTGAGACCCCCTGATTAACAGTCAGATGCTCTAACCAACTGAGCTAAGGAGGCGTTTGCTACGTTTTATCTCCGTATTGCGAGTGCAAAGGTACATCTTTTTTTGTTACAGACAAGTATTTTTTTAACTTTTTTTAAAAAATATTCTAAATAATATTTAAATTATTGATTTGCAATTTGTTTTGATTTGCGAGAATACTCTTCCATTTTTAAAATAGCTCTTATATTTCTGAATGGAATGATATTTTTAAATGGAAAAAGTGCTTTTATGACGAAAGAAATCCAACTTTTGTAATGAATATTGAGTCTGCAATACGCCTTTCTGAACCTGAAATTATGTATTAAAAACTCTTGTATCTTGGAATGTTCTGTTATTGTCCGGCTGCCGTCATTGACATATCTTAATTTTTTTTCACCTAAATAATAGAGATTCATTTCGTAAATGAGTCCGTAATATGGGTAGGATCTGTCTTTAAGAGTGTCAGGAAGGCAGCGCATTGTGTCGTATTCGCAGCTGTCACTTTTTATTGTGTTTATCGCTATCGCAACAGCTTTATTGTCACTTTTCCTTTCTACAATCCAAAAATCTTTGTTATTATCATTTTTATATTGTTCAATTTCAGAATAAAAATCGTTTTCGCTTGTGATTTTAGTTCTTACCTTATACGATTTCTGTGCCGCAACGATTATTGGATAGGCTTTCTCCGAAAATTCGTTTATGTTAACTTTTTTTATGTTATAAATTCTTAACGCTCTTCTGATGTTTCTTCTTGCAGAAAACGGTAATTCTGAAATATCTTCTAAATTATCTTTAACAATAAACCAAAATGAAGTTTCTTGTTTTGTGTCGAAATCGTAAGTATTGCGGACCATCAATCCGCCTTTTCTTAACAAATCTTTACATTCTTTTTCAGAAATCAGGCTTTCCTGACTTTCTTCCAAGAAAATCCAGCATCCTTTATAGAGCCGCCAAGATTCTGAGACTCCGAGATTCTGAGTTTTTGAGATTCCGAGATTCATTTCTTACGATAGACTATTTTCTTATAAATACCGAAAATGATATTGCCTAATGTTAATATTAATGAAAAAATGACATTTTTATTCTCTGATTTTCTGAACATTATGTAATGCCATTTTATCAGTTTTAAATAAGACTGACTGCTCAGAGAATCAGAATGTCTGCGATATTTCGCCAGATTTTCATTCAGAAGATAGCAATTTGTCATTTTTGCGATTTTAATCCAAAGTGCGTATTCTTCATTGATTTTGATGTCGCAAGTTTGCATTAAACCGACAAAATCAGCGTTATACATCACTGTCAGACAGCCTGGCCAGCAATAGGCTAACATCTTGTTTTTGCCGATTATCTTCGGACCGGAGACTGATTTTCCGTTTTCCTTTGAATTTTCATCGATTTCGCAATAGTCGGTATATGAGAAATTGTAATTATTTTTTAACATGAACTCGATTTGTCTTTCAAGTTTCTCAGGATGCCAGACATCGTCGCTGTCCAAAAACGCGATCCATTTTCCTTTAGCGTTGCGTAAGGCGATATTGCGAGAAATAGCGGAACCTTTATTGGTCTCGTTTTTTATATATATGATTCTCGTCTCTTCTTTTTGAAAAGAAAGAACAATTTCAGACGTTTTATCTGTCGAACAATCGTCAACAATAATTAATTCCCAGTCAGTATATGTCTGATTCAGAACAGATTTAATTGTTTCGGCAATAAATCTTTCGCTGTTGTATGCTGGAGTTATTATTGAGACCATTTTTTAGAAATTGTAGAGACGTCACTCCTGTGGCGTCTAATATATTTTTTCCAGATTTTCAATTTTTCATGTTTTATGAAAAATAGTTTTAAAAATTATTTTAATATCACCCAAAAAGCTACGATTATGATAATAATCTAAATTAATTTTAACTTTATCTGGATAGATGATTTCGTCATTATATTTTTTAGGACTATCGACTTTTGCCAGGATTTCTTCTTCCTTGATGTATTTTATGGAAGCAGGACCTGTTATTCCAGGGCGGAGTTCCAGGATTTTTCGGTCCGAGCCTGTCAGCATATCAGCATAGCCGGCGACATCGGGGCGAGGACCAACCAAACTCATTTCTCCTTTTAGCACGTTTACCAGTTCTATGATTTCATCGATTTTGGTTTTTCTCAGCCATCTTCCGAAAGGTGTAATTCTTTCATCGTTAGCAGTCGTGATAAATATATCATCATTATCACAATCAGCTTTCATTGTCCTTATCTTATAGATGTAGAATTTTTTACCATGTTGCCCAATTCTTTCTTGTTTAAATATGAAAGCTCCTCCTGGCATGACGATCTTATGTATGATAAAAATTATTAACACGACAGGTGACAATAAGATTATTCCGAAAAAAGCGGCGATCTTATCGAAAGCGTGTTTTATGAAAATGGAAAAATTACTCATTGATTTCAAGATTGTTATCTGCTTTTTGTTGACAAAAATCGGCGTGGAAAAAAAGGAAATAGAAAAATGCGAAGAACATGATTCCCATCTGGCGCTCAAAGACGGACTCAAATAAGCAGTTGAACGTTATGATGAACAATAATGAAAAGAAAATAATGTCGAATTTCTTGTTTTTGATCCAAAGATAAACTGGAGCCAAGAAAAGAACTAGAAGCGGAATCAATCCTAAAATGCCGACTGCGATGATGGTGTCGGAATATTGGTTGTGGGCGTTGAGTTTTCTGATTATGCAGTTACCTATCGACCTGAATTCTGCCAAGTCATCATGGATAAAAGCGTATTTGTCTTTGTCAAACAAATCGTTAACATATTTATACGTCGTATCTGCATATTCGCAATAGAGATCTTCGTCACCTTTTTGCAAAAATAAAGAATCAGCATTGACGGCGTTCAGAATGTCGGTCGTTAATTGATCTCTATATTCATAATGAGCTTTCATGGTTATGTCATTTCTGTCGCCGACACCGACGCCAAATATGAGATTTTCCTCCAATATATTCTTGCAGCTGTTTCTTAATGTCAGTCGTATGTCGCCATTGCCGTCTCTTACTTTATCGATGGCTTCCGTAAACCGATTGATACTTTTGGGAAAAGCGAAATAACTTATCATTAAAAATGATAAAATGGTAAGTCCTGCAATTATTCCTGTTTTTGTTTCTTTCTTAATAAATATTAACCATGATAGAAGTATTATGAACAGAAGTATCATGCATAATATTCCGGCTCTTGAAGTCACGAAGAATGGTAAGATGAAAAGAATAACCGCTGATATAAAATTGAAAATCTTGATTTTAATTGATTTAGATTTGAAAAATTCAGTGAAACAAAATACTAATCCTAGGCAGGTAAACATGGAAAAATGGGCTCTGTGCGGTGTCTCTAAGACAGAATTCGTTTTGAAGAATTTATAATATGATGTTATTCTTATGGGATCTTTTTCATTGAATATCACATCATATCCTGCCCATATCAGATTTACTATGAATAATGTCAATATTCCAGAAACAAAACAATACATTATCGTTCTGACTTTTTCTTTTGTCAGATATGATAAATCTGAAGTAAGGAAAAATAAGGGGAAAAGCAGAAACGATAATTTTTTTCCTATCTGAATTCTTGCTTCGATAGAATTGTCTGAATACAGAAAACTTACGGCGTAAATTGCCCAAAAGGCAATGGATATAAAATATACGGCTTTGTTCTTGTATTGTAACTTGTTGATTTTAAATCCTTCTTCAAAGATTCCTTTTAAGATGCAACTTATAAAAAGCCCTATCATAACGTAAGTCGCTATTCTCCATGATATTGGAACGAAAAAAGCGAACAAAGCCATAAAAATATATTCTGATTTTTGGAAAGGTTTCAGATTTGGGAAGAATTTTTTGTTGGATATTCTTTCTTCTAATATATTATGGATAGATGTCATTTATTAAAAATCGTAGTATTTCCTGTCTAATGTTGTTCTAACGCCGAAACTGATGATGAAATTGTCATAATTTTCACCGCCTTCGATTTTTTGTTTTCTATGTGTCATTTCAGCGAAAACATTGAGATTATAAGATGGATTCACCAACCATGATATAACGAAGTTGTTCATCATCAGTGAATTCAATTCTCCGGTAAGCATATAATGTCCGTATTTTTCTTCACCGTTGATTCTATAGTAATCTCTGTAATCGTGATAAATATCGTGACCGTAATATTGGAACTTGCCCTTTTCCGTAATGTCGTCGCCCCATTGTCCTAAATTCATCTTATATTGGAAATAGAAACGTTTGTAATTGTATTGCGCTCTGGCGACTATCTCGTAGAAGTTAGCTCCCCAAGGATGAGCGAGCGGCTGGTTGAGATGAGCGTAATTGTCTTCGCCGTCATAATGCGAATACATATAAGGTCTTACGAGATTGAATTCTCCTTGAAGGAATAAATTTTTGATTTTGAAACAATTAAAGCTTTTTACACCGAATTGGTATGATTGTTTATTGGCGTAATAACCATTGCCTCCAATAAATTCCTTGACTGTCATTTCGTCCAGGACGAACTGCGCATAGAAAGTGGTATGTTTTCCTGCGATAAAACTAGCCGTCGCTCCGAGCATAGCGTTATCTGGTGATGTTCCGACGTAATAATCTGTCGTGCGCAGAAATATTATCGGATTTATATATTGAAAATCCAATCCGCGTCTGACGCCGTTTTCATCCTGACCTTTACAGACAATAGCATCGAATAATCCTAAATTGATACGTTTTGTGACTGCCCAGTCAAGATAATGTATCACTATGTTTTTTCTGGCGAATGTTTTGTCGTCCAAGACTCTGTTTATATCCGACATTTGTGAATAAAGACAGGTGTATTGTATGTTCCAGATGTCGGCCGTGAGTTTGACGTAAGGATATGCAAAAGCGTTGTCCGACAATATCAGAGATCTGTAGCCGTCGCCGATGAAATTTTTGCCGTATCCTAGAGTTGTTTGCAGCCAATAGACAGGACGGGCGGTCAGATACGCTGATGCGTTGGCATAGTCGAATCCTGTTGCTTTAAACCAACGGGCGTGACCTTGTCCAGGAACGACTTTGTTTGTCTTTGCGTAATCTGTCAAATAATCAGGAAATACGGCTTGGTTTTCTCTGAGATTTGTATAAAATGCGAAGTTATTCCCTATTGTTCCTTTTACTTCAACACCGCGTGTATTAACCCAAGTGCTCTTACTTCCATCTCTGCCTACTTGAAAATCAACGATAGGGTTTATGCCGATATAAAAATCATCGGTTTTTGCACCGATGAAGTCTGTATTGAAAATGGAATTCCATGACAATGTCTTCCATCTTTTATCGAAGTCTGTGACAATGAATCGCGATTTGTTCAGTTTATCCAAATTCAAAATATCATTGAACTGATATTCCGACCAAGCTTTCATCGCTGTATGAAAACGATACTCGGAATTATAGGCCGCCGCCTGAACTTCCATCTCATAATCATCGTTGAGAGGAATTAGAAGTTCTTGAGAAAAAGCCGAACCTGATATAAAACAGATTATAAATGTAAAGAAAAAAAATTTCAGTTTCATTTGTTTTCTTTTCTATCCAGGCATGAATAAATGGAGTTGTTACTGATAAATTCAGGAACGATGTTCTTCATCTGGGCTACAATCTTAAAGTCATCGCAAGTCGGAATCAAGTTGATGAGTTCATTTACTTTCTCGTTGACTTCATTTTCTGTGTAGCGGCTGACTTTAGCTCTCATAATCTTTGCGTGTTCTGTCGGAATTGTGTTTTCTTTGGTAGAAAGCAATTCTTCGTAAAGTTTCTCTCCTGGTCTTAAACCTGTGATTTCTATTTGGATACCTTCTTTTTTCGATAATTTTATCATTTTAGTTGCAAGGTCGTAAATTCTTACTGGCTCGCCCATGTCGAAAACGAAAATATCTTCTCTTTCTCCCATCACGCCAGCTTCCAGAACCAGGCTGCAAGCTTCCGGTATCGTCATGAAATATCTGATAATATTTCTGTCTGTTACAGTCAAAGGGCCTCCGTTAGCCAGTTGTTTTTTGAATAATGGAATGACAGAGCCATTGGAACCTAATACGTTACCGAAACGTGTCGTTACGAAGACAGTCTTCTCCGACTTACGACTTTGGGTATAAATCTCGGCGATTCGTTTTGTGGCGCCCATCACGTTTGTTGGATTTACAGCTTTGTCTGTAGAGACCATCACGAATTTCTCGACTTCAAATTCCATGGCTAAGTCGGCAACATTTTTAGTACCTAAAACATTGACGAACACAGCTTCGTATGGGAAATCTTCCATCAAAGGAACGTGTTTGTATGCTGCCGCATGATAGACGATCTGAGGCTTGAATTTTTCAAAGACTTCTCTCATCTTAACGTTATCTTTCACATTACCGATGACAAATTCCATAGGCACGTTGAAAGAACGGTAAGGTTCGTTGTTCTTCAATTCAAATTGAATATCATATAAAGGAGATTCGGCTTGATCTAAGAGAATGAGTTTCTTTGGTTTGTAATGAAGAACTTGACGGCAAATTTCGCTACCTATTGAACCAGCAGCTCCTGTTACCATTATCACCTTGTTTCTCAATCCATTGGCGACATTTTCTTTGTCAAGTACGATAGGTTCTCTACCTAAAAGGTCTTCAATCTTAATATCTTCAATCTGATTGTATGTGAAATTATTATCGACCCACTGGTTGAAATAAGGAATCGATTTTACGCTGAGACCGAGGTTAACTATATCATTGATAATATTTTTCCTGACATCGTGTTGGAGACTTGGTATCGCCAGAATGACAACTTTTATCTTGTTCTTTTCAATATATTCCTTATTTAAAACTTTCGCTGGTTTATAGACTGGCAAACCGTTGATTGTCTTTCCGATTTTTTGTTCAGAATCGTCAACGAAAGCTATGACATTGTACAAAGACGAAGTGTCTTGATCGAGAGCGTTTTTCGTGATAGGACCAGCATCGCCAGCTCCATATATGATTGTATTTATAGGATCTTCTTTATGACTGATATTCTCGTTGTAGATACGTCTGATGACTAATCTGGAAAAAGTCAGATAAACAAAAGCCAATATTGATACAAGAAACGCATCGGTATGAGGTAAAAACCATTTCTGGATGTTGATGCTGAAGAAGTTAGGTATTATTGTCTTCGACATGAAAATCATCACGAAAGTGCTAAGACATACAAATCCGATTTTCTTTATGTCGCCGAATCCGCTATATCTGACCAATCCTTGATAAGATCCGAAGATGAGAGAACTGATCAGAAATACTATGAAGATAGGAACTAAATGTAATATTTCACCTGTAAGATTAAATCCTTTATAATCGTTCAGATATTTTAAAAATACGAAGCTCCAGAAAGATACGATGAATAAGAAACAGTCAAACAAAAGAACTAACCATTTTGAGAATGATCTTGGTGCATATCTCCCTCTAAATAAGACCAATGCTAATTTTATAAGTAGTTTCTTCATATTTGTTATTTGTTAAGGTTTATGTTTATTTCTGCCAATCTTTTATGTGTTGTTCTTCTTCTTTTCTGCAAATAAGAAGAGTGTTGTCACTTTCAGCAACGATATAATTGTCAAGTCCTTGTATCACGACTTTGCGTTCTGAAGGGGTATGGACTACGCAGTTTTTACACTCGACGAGATTTACGTTTTGTCCGACCACTGCGTTATTGTTTTCATCTTGTTGGAGATGAGTGTAGAGACTGCCCCAGGTGCCGAGATCGCTCCATCCGAAGTCAGCCGGATAAACGAAAACGTCTTTGGATTTTTCCATCACGGCATAATCTATTGAAATGTTTGGGCAAGTCGGGAAATATTGATTTATAGACTCTTGTTCTTTTTCGGTATAGAAATAAGGTTCTATTTTATCGAAGACGGATGCTAATTCTGGGACGAGAGTTGAAATGGAGTTTACAACCATTTTGGCATTCCAGATGAAGATGCCGGAGTTCCAATAATAACCGCCTTCGTTGAGGTAGGATTTTGCGGTTTCGAGATTTGGTTTTTCCTTGAAGGCTTCGACTTTGTGTATAGACGCACGGCTGTGTGACTCTACTTGTTGTCTTGCCGTCTCATTGTCTCGTTGACTTTTTATATATCCATATCCTGTTTCAGGACGAGTCGGCATCATGCCTAAAGTCAAGATAGCTTCACGGTTTTCGGTGAATTCTAAAGAATTCTTGATGGTTTCACGGAAAGTATTTATGTCTAAGACGATATGATCTGCGGGAGAGAACACCAGATTTGCTTCAGGATATTTGGCGTAGATTTTACGACTTACATATTCGATGCAAGGAGCTGTGTTTCTCATGCAAGGTTCCAGAAGAATTTGAGTTTCAGGAATTTCTGGAAGCTGTTCTCTGACTATCGACTTATATTTTTCAGAAGTAACAATCCACACATTTTCAATAGGAATGACGTTTCCAAAGCGTTCTACAGTAAGTTGAATCAATGATTTCCCTACACCGAGAACATCGATAAACTGTTTAGGTCTCTCTGGTGTACTCATTGGCCAAAAACGAGAACCGACACCGCCAGCCATTATGATGAGATGATTGTTATTCATGATCAAAGTCTATAAGATTTTTGCAAAGATAGTAATTTTAGTGTATAGTTGATAGCTTATTGGTAGTATGAAATACACTAAAAAATTCTTTCCATCATCTGCCATTTTTCATCAGAGCGTGCATCGGAGCGGCATCCTTGAAACTTAGCCACATAAGCCTCCCATTCAGTCTGACGTGGAAGTGTCGCCAATCGAGCCATGTCGCGATTCCAATCGAAGTCATCAACGGTGTCACAAATCATAAAAAGCAGATTTCCTTTTATGAAAATCTGCATATCTAGAATTCCGACTTCGCGTTGACCTTCAATAATTTCAGGCCAGACGTTGGAATGTATTTCCACGTATTTTTCGATCAACTCCTGATCGTTGACGAGAGAGAGAGTTTGACAATATCTTTTCATGTTATTTTAGAATTTAACTCTAACCATTCCCTTTATTTAAAATCCCGATCTTCTTATTTTCAATTTGATAGCGTCAGGATATTCTTCGCAGAATGATTCAGCGTTTTTGACGACACAAGCCAGATAACCTCCGCCGCCTGCGCCAGGCATCTTCCAAGCAAGTACATCATCTTCTTTTGAATATCTGTCGATATAATCTTGAACGCAACCTTGAATCATTGCAGGGAACATCGCGATTTGTGCGTTGAAAGAATCGTTATATGCTTTTGCGAATGCTTCCAAGTCAGTATTAAGAATTGCGTTCCAGCAATCATCGGCAGCTTTGGCAAGTGTCTGCACTTTTTCTTTGTTGACATCCATTCCATCGATGACAGAACAACCTGGACGACGAGGTTCCATAGGAATCATACAAAGATGATTTTCCAACCAACTCAAGACCATTTCATTTTCGCAAGTCTCGATTTTATCAGGCCAGAAATGATTGTCGTAGTAATGACGACATAATCCTGGTATGCAGATACCTATAGAATCTTGAGCGCCGCTGATGATACCGTCTTCTCTTTCAGGATGATTCTCGAAACAGAATACTAGTCGGGCCAATGTTTCTGGATCCATGTTAGGAAGTTGGTAAGGCCAGATACGTTTTATGACATTACGAGTGGAAGTGCTGAGACCGCATCTGTCGCGAATCTCGAAGTTAGGTTCCAGGCTGATTGTCAGTGCCCAACCAGGAGCGTGGCAGCTTACGTAAGGCTGATCTATCCATGTTCCAGCCAAGTCGAGACGAGTCGGGATGAAACAAGGGCTTTTCTTCAGTTCGGTGCTGCTACGAGCTTCGAGGCCTTCGTGCGGGTCGCGTTCAAGAACGATATATTCGATGCCTCTTTCTTCGCAGACCATACGTTTTGAATCAGAACCTCCGTCGCTGTTGACGACGAGAATATCTGGTTTAACAATATCCAGTGTCGGGATAAAATCCAAGATGCCGTCACCGGCGTTGATGAAAGCATCCTTTACATATTTGATGCTTTTCACCATGAAGAGACGTTCTTGTTCTGAATAGACAGTCTTATGATTCTTATAATGCAAGATAGTTTTATCGGAACCGATGCCTACATATAATTCTCCATATTGAGCTGCCTGACGGAAGAACTCAACATGACCGCTATGAAGGAGGTCATAGCAACCCGAAACGAATACTTTTTTCATAATTAAAGTTTTATACTCTCCACTATACACCTTACAATATATTTCACATCCTCATCACTCACACAAGGGCCTGAAGGCAGACATAAACCTTTTTTAAACAATTCTTCACTTACGCCGTTGATGTAAGCCGGATTGCTTTTATAGACAGGTTGTTTGTGCATAGGTTTCCAAAGAGGACGAGCTTCTATACCGGCCTTATCCAAGGCGATACGCATAGCTTCTACATTATCATTAGGCTGGCAATCAGTTTGTAAAGATGAAGCTGCATGGGTCACGCTGCCTGCTCCACCGACGGCTCCGTTCAATGTAGCGGCGTATGCGTTTTCCTCGCCTTTCACTTTCACCCAAGGCTCGATGGTAATGGTGTTGAGCCAGTAGTTGCTGTCGTAATCAGCAGATGGATTTTCTTGTAATTTGATACCATCAACATTTTTAAGTAGTTCCTTATAAAGTTGAAATACATGTTGATGATGTTTTATGTGTTCGTCAGCTACTGTCATCTGGCCGCGTCCGATACCCGCACAGATGTTAGACATTCTGTAGTTGTAGCCGATTTTTTCATGTTGATAATAAGGATAATTCTCGCGAGCTTGGGTTGCATAGAACATGATTTCCTGTTTTGCGGCATCGTTTTCGCAGATGAGTGCGCCTCCGCCAGATGTGGTGATCATTTTGTTTCCATTGAAAGAAAGAATCCCAAACTTACCGAAGGTACCCAATACTTGTCCCTTATATTTTGAACCGAAGCCTTCAGCGGCATCCTCTATGACAGGAATTTCATAGCGGTTAGCTATCTCCATTATCTGCTCGATTTTATAAGGCATACCGTAAAGAGCCACAGGAATTATAGCCTTCGGTTTGTTACCTGTTTTGGCGATACGGTCTTTTATAGCTTCTTCAAGAAGTTGAGGATCCATGTTCCAGGTATCGGTTTCAGAATCTACAAAAACCGGTGTAGCTCCGAGATAAGTAATAGGATGCGAGGAAGCGCAGAAGGTGAAAGACTGGACAATCACTTCATCGCCTTGGCCGACACCGCAAGCCAGCAACGCCAGATGTATGGCAGCTGTACCAGCGGAAAGAGCCACCACTTTTTTATTTTCACCGACAAAAGCTTCGAGGTCATTTTCGAAGCCATTGACATTAGGGCCGAGAGGCACCACCCAATTGGTGTCAAAAGCCTCTTGTATGAATTTCTGTTCGTTACCGCTCATGTGAGCGAGACAGAGATAAATGCGTTTTTGTGACATGATTATTTGTTTTATTGATAAAAACCAATTGGCAGTAGCCGTTAGCTTTCAATTTTTTGATTTGGAACATTCTCCATGGCCTGGATAAATTGTTCTCAAACCTATAATATTCTTGATTTTTTCTAATGATTCTTGAGCTTGAAGTTTGTTGCCTTTGGGTAAATTTGTCACGACTTTCATATTAGGTATGTAAGAATCCCCGGTAAATATATAATCGTCGGTGTAATACGTGAGGCAACTTTGGCAATGCCCAGGAGTTTCAATTGTTCTTAAAAAGATATTAGGGAAAAGTTCTATTTTGTCATTATCATTGAGTATCTGAATATTATCGCCTTTGAAGACCAACGGAGACTCATGATATTTCGATAAGTTTAGTTTATCTGAAAATAGAGCTTCATTACCGAATTTTGACGTATATACGATACAATCAGGAAATTTTTCAATGATTTTATTTATACCGTATATATGATCGAAATGTGTGTGTGTGAGAAAAATTCCTTTTATGTTATAATTTTTCAGAACAGGTTCTGCGTCACCAATATCAATTAACCAACAATAATCGTATGATTTATTTTCTAAAATATATGTATTAGAATCGAATATGGAATTGATATGTCGTGTTATTGTCATTATCTTGTCGTATAACCGCCGTCAACAACCAAATTAGAACCTGTCACCCAACGCGATGCGTCTGAAAGCAAATAGATGCAAGCATTGGCGATGTCATTAGGATTTCCAAGTCCTAAGAGATGCAGGTCTTCTGTATGTTTTCTTAATTCTGGATCGGCAATGTGTGGAAGATTCTCGTTTATCGGTGTCACAATCACACCTGGAGATATGGAGTTGACACGGATGTTTTTTCTGGCGAGTTCGCAAGCGAGTGATTTGGCACATGAGAATAAAGCTCCTTTTGTCATGCCGTAGATTGATTTGCCAGCTTCTCCGTATTGACCGGCTGCCGAAGAAAACAGAACGATACTGCCGCCGTCTTTGGAGAAATTTCCCATTTTGCATACTGTCTTTGTTAAGAAATATGCGGTATATACATTTATTTGGAAGAATTTGTCCAAAACTTCAGGCTTGGCGTTTTTTAATGGAAGAGTCGTTGATATTCCCGCACAGTTCAACAATCCGGTTATTCTACCGACTTTATTTACGGCTTCAGAAATTATTTCTTCTACTTTTTCATAATCGGTAAGATTTATTACTGCTGAGTAATATTCGGTGTCTTTGTCGATCAGTTGAGCTGTTTCTGCCAATCCGTTTTCATTCAAATCCAACAAGATAAGCTTTGCTCCCATTTTGGAACAATTGATTGCGCATTGTCTTCCTATTCCGGAAGCTGCTCCTGATATGACGATGACTTTGTTTTCTAGAGTAAACGGGTTAAATTGCTTTTCCATCTTTAACTTCAACTATATCGCTAATTTTACAATCAACAAATGGTACTATACCAGTCGCCCATGTCATGCCGACACCGAAAGCGCTCATCAGCAACTCTTTTTTATCATTCAGTTTATCTTTGAGTTCGCTTACTATTGTGAGAGGGACAGAAACAGATGAGGTGTTACCGTATTTTGAAATTGTTGCAGGAATTTTCTCATCTTCTAATTTCATCTTTTTCGCTATGTATGAATTGATGAAATTATTTGCCTGATGGAAGACGTAATAGTCGAAATCGTCTTTTGTTTTTCCTGTAAATTCCAGTGTTTGTTTTATGTCGCGAGGAATTTCTCTGATAACGAAATTGAATACATCGCCTCCGTGCATATATCCGTGTTCGGCGCTTCTGATATTTCCGAATTCATCAACGACATGTTCGACGACGGTTTCCGCAGAGCTCATGTTTCTATAGCCGCCAGCATCAATTTTAATCAGACCTTCTCTGGAGCCGTCTGAATTCAATGAGAAATAGCTTTTGCCGAATTTTTCATTACGTTCTATGAGAGCTGCAACGCCGGCATCACCAAAAATAAAAGCACTTCTTCTGTCTTTAGGAGAATAAACTTTAGAGCGAGTTTCTCCGTCAAGAATAAGTGCTTTGCGAAGGCTAGAGTTTTGCATCATGCTGTAAACCACGGATAAACCATAGATGAAAGCAGAGCATCCGAGGTTGATGTCAAATGCGATTGTGCTATTTGAGAGACCAAGTCTGTCTTGTAATATCACAGATGTTGCAGGCATTCTATAATCTGGAGTTTGTGATATGAATACCAGCAAATCAATTTCTGATTTATCTATGTTATTGTCAGCTATAAGTTTTTCAGCAGCGGCAAAACATAAGTCGGAAGAACATGTGTTTTTGTCTGCGAATCGACGTTCGAAAACACCGATTTTATCAACAACTTCCTTCACTTCTTCTTTTGGAAAGAATTCGGTGTATTCGTAGTTGTTGATAACATGCTGAGGTACAGCTGCTGCGAGAGCAGTTATACCTACATGTTCAAATTCTAATTTAGCCATTAGTCTTATTTTTGGATAGCGTTATAAAGATCACCTACAGTGCGAAGTTTTTTGAATTCAGCTTCTTCAATCTGAACGTCGTATTCTTCGTCTAACATGGCTATGACTGACAGATATGCCAAAGAACTCCATTCTGGATATTCTCTGAATTGGTCTTCCATATTTACATCATGATCTTCTATTTCAATAGCTTCTTTAAGTAAATCAAAAAATTTTTGTTCCATAATTATATACTTTTTAGGTTAATATTATTCTTATTTTATTCTGTTTTCAACATTTTAGCTGGATTGCCGAAATATGTTTGTCCGTCTTTTGTTTTTCTTATGATAAAACTTCCTGCGCCAATTCTGGTTTCGTTACCTATTTTAATTCCTTGAAGCACTGTACTGCGTACGCCGAAAAAGTTTTTGTCACCGATGGATGTCTCTCCTGAGATTCTGGTTTCTGGTTGCATCATATTGTAGTTACCGAGCTTCACATCGTGACCAAAAGAACAGCAGCCGTTAATCAGATTGAAGTCGCCGAAAGTAACATCCGTGCTAATTCTGCAATGATGGCATATAACATTACCTTTTCCGATTCTCATTGTTTCTCTGTCGAAGAAAAACACTGTAGGAGCGATGATGTTAGGAAAAGATATGTTCTGATTGTCGATTGCGGTAATTATTTTTTCCAGGACATTAGGAGATGCGATTGCCATCACGACAGATAATGGTTTATTGTAGTTATTGACAAAATCTATGTTGCCCAATACTTTGCCATATTCGTTCTCTAATCCTAATTTGGAGTTGTCGTCATCGAAGAAACCGATAAAGTTCCATGTTGGCTCAATAGAATTTATGGATTTTATTATAGAGGCGATTTCTCTTCCGTATCCGCCAAAACCATATATTGCAATATCTTTCATACTCTTAGTTATTTCCGTTGAAAGCTTCCATTGTAGCCTGACCATCTTGAGAGATGTCGGCTCTTTTTAGAACTTTCATTATTGTTATCCAAATTATTTTTATGTCAGTCCATAATGTACAATGGTCAACATACCAAACATCGAGTTCAAATTTTTTCGTCCAGCTGATGGCGTTTCTTCCATTGCATTGAGCCCAGCCTGTTATTCCAGGTCTCACTTCATGGCGACGAGCTTGCTCTGTTGAATATAGAGGCAAATATTTTACCAACAAAGGTCGAGGCCCGATCAAAGCCATGTCGCCTTTAAGAACGTTTATCAACTGAGGTAACTCATCGATTGAAGTTGAGCGTACAAATTTACCAACTTTTGTCAAACGTTGAGCATCAGGAAGTAAATTTCCATTCTCGTCACGTTCGTCAGTCATGGTCTTGAACTTTATGACTTTAAATATTTTAGCGTTTTTACCAGGTCTTTCTTGAGTGAAGAAAGCGCCTGCACCTTTATTAGCGAAATGAAGCCATATTGTCACCAGCAATAAGAATGGCCATATTATCAATAATACAATGAATACTATTGTAAAATCAATTAAGCGTTTGAAGAAGTTTTTGTACATTTATTTAAAATTATATTAGATAATTTATGTGTAAAATATGAAACTGTAATTCCCATAATTATTACAAGTAAATATTGAATATAATTACCTTTTGCATAATTTTCTGGAATTATGGAATGTCCGTAGTGCATAAAAATAACTCCAAAAAAACAATTTGTTAAGTAAGATTCAAGAGATATTTTCCCCATAAATGAGAAAGTTTTCACATAATATATTTTGTCAATAAAAAATATGGGAATCAATATTGATAATGGTAATAAAAAGAATAATCTCGGTAAAAATGACAACATACTTACTTTAGCACAAATTACATACAATAATATACCTAACGATGATGTCAATAACCAATTAATTTTTGTATTCTTTTGTATGAATGGTGTAAGGTACATCCCTAAAAAAAAGAATGACGCTTGTATAACCGCACTTTTATAGTCTCCTAGGAAAAATGAAATAATAAATACGAATATAAATATAAATAATGTGAGGTTCTTATTTTTTAAATATAATTTATAGATAAATGGAGCTATAATGTAACATGGTATGATAATACATACAAACCACAAACCTCTTCTATTTATCCAATAATTAATTGTGGAAATATTAAGTATAGTAGTCAGAATAGAATCTCCATTCACATAACCAAACCAGATATAATATGGAATAGTAAGAATTAGGTATGGAATAAACAATCGGATAAATCTTTTCTTATACCATTGAATTAAATTATCATTTTTATCTAAAGAATAAAAAATGCCCATTCCAGACAACATGAAAAATATAGGTACACATATCTGTCCAAGAGACATTATTTTTTCAGCAAATGATGGTAAATCATAAAGAGTAGCTGGCGCATGACATAATATTATACCTATTGCGCTAAATCCCATCAGCTCTTTTTTGTATTTACTTATTAATCCTAAATCAAAATACATATTTTCGATAATTTTTGAGACTTGTTACTTATTTCGTTTGAAGAAGTTTTTGTACATATTGTTCCGCATTTTTATATGTGAATTGTCTCGATGCTTTCAAAGAATTATCACTTAATTCTTTTTTTAAGGCAGAATCTCTGTATATATTAAGTATGTATTCTGTCATTTCTTTGATAGACTCCTTATCAAAACATTTACCATTATTATATTCTAGAACTAACTTATTCAATTCACTTTCTTTTGGCGCAATACATAACAAAGGTGCTCCTACAGCTAACAAATTATAAGTCTTGCTTGGAACGCTTAATGATGCTGTATCATCATTTAAAGTTATCACGGCTATATCGGCAGAGGCTAATGAATAAGGCATCATTTCAACGCTTTGCCAAGTTAAGAATGTACAATTTTTCAGTCCATATTCAGTGACTTTATTTTCAATCATTTTCTTTTTACCACCTTCACCAATGATTAGGAATTGAATGTCGCTGTTATCTTTCAGTTGTTTCGCGACTTCAATGATATATTCCACGTTATGTGTATTGCCGATGTTTCCTGAATATAGTACAATGAATTTATCAGTTAAATCATTGTTTTTTATAAATATATTCGCTTCTTTTTCTATAGGTTTCAGATTATTTGATGCAGACCAATTAGGGATAGAAACTATTTTGTTGTCTTCTGTATATGATGCTAACTTCTTTTTCATACCAGAACTAAGTGTGTAGATTACATCAGCTTTCTTAAATAACTTATTATTCCATTTAGCCCATTTTTTATAGATAAAGCTGCCTTTTTTTATTCCGACATTTGTCAATGCGTCAGGGTAGATGTCATAAACTATGATTGAAAAAGGATTTCTAAGGCATAAAGAAAGTAGATAACTCAATGGAGGATTTGTAACATAAACCACATACCAGCCACGATATTTGAACAGAAGTTTAAAATAAATCTGAATGGTACTCCAAATCCAAGTCAAAAGTCGTTTAAGTGTTGTCGTTCTGTTGTATTCAATTATCTTGTCAACTTTTGTAGATGAATTCAGCTGCCTTTCATTCTGTTTTACGCTACCTGCAATAAGGACGCTCTCTTGGCATTGCGATGCAAACGCATTAACAATGTCAATCATTAAGTAACCAGTACTTTGGTTTATAAAAACTATTTTCTCTTTCATTTTTCTTTAGCTATCAAATCTCCTAATTCATCTGATGTCATAAATTCAATGTCTGGCCAGCGCTTTAACATCTTGCTGATAAGTTCTGATAATTGTTTTAGACTTTTTTCTCTGTTTTCAGGATGTAAATAACCGATATAATTTACACGATGCGAACTGATGACCGCTGGTTTGTTCCAACGGAATGCAATTTCCATTTCTTTTAGACAGTTGTTAACC
This sequence comes from Bacteroidales bacterium, assembly GCA_045615285.1. Taxonomy (GTDB): domain Bacteria; phylum Bacteroidota; class Bacteroidia; order Bacteroidales; family F082; genus Limimorpha. The sequence goes on along the minus strand of JAZLEO010000030.1, from coordinate 40,444 downwards.
CAATTTGTATTTGCCGGCCATTCAAAACCAGAACTCGATGGCTCGAAGAAACAATTCCTTGTGATATAAATTTGTCCGTATTGGTTTTTGTCGCCGATAAAACGTGTATTTATTTTATATTGTCCGTTGCCGAGTGGCTCTTTTTGTTTCTTTCCGGTATTAATATATTTCACTCCACATTCATTCAGAACATCTTCCAAAGTGTTGTTGAACGGGCCGTTTGTAGGAACGAAATATCTTGATTTATATCCGTACAATTTCTCGAACAGATTCAATCCTGTCTTTATGACTTCTTTCTGATAAATAAGGTCATTTTTTGTTTCTATTTGGAATGCCGCCTGAAAATCAGGTAATTTTTCTCCTTTGATACCAGGCATTCCTGTTACGCCATTCTCAAAACCGACCAATGTAGATTTGTTTTGCGCTTGTAAAGCTCTCATCCAAAACTGAGCGTTGAGATGTTCTCTGCCATGGAAAATAGGCATCATCAATCGCTTGTCGATACCTTCTTTCCATAAATCATAAACTTTATCGTGATTGGAATATTTTTTACAAGTTTCAGTAAATGGTTCAAATATGTATTCTGTGAAATTATTTTCCTTTATCTTTTCAAAGTCAGGATTGGCGACGACATTAACTCCAGTAAACACAGGATGACGGCCTGTTGAGTCTTTGAATCGCGAAAGTGTTTCGAACATTTGTTCCAAGTCGTCGTTGCATTCCAGAGAGTCGAACATATTATAATGACTTCTATCGACAGGCATTCCAGCTTTCAGCATTCTTTCAAATGCCTCTTTGGATGACATTCTTATGCTGCCCCAATCGTCGCTTTCTATTACGACAATATGACGTTTTGTTCTCCAACCGGGAATATTACTTATGTTTACTCTCAATGCCGATTTTATTCCGCCAGTGTACATAACTATTTTATTAAAGAATTAAATAAATCAATATAATCGTTGAATCTGTCTTGTTTGTTATACAGTTTCATTGCTCTTTCTCTGCAATGTTCTGTATATTTGGTTTTATCTTCAGCCACAGATTCTATAGCTTCTTTTAGTCGGTTGATGTCGCCTTGTTCTACAACGATTCCAGTTTTCTCGTCTATGGCTTCAGGGCTGCCGCCAGTTTTATATGTGATTACAGGTGTGCCGCAGGCAAGAGCTTCTATGTTTGTTGTAGGGAAATTATCAGAATATGTAGGATTTACGAAAACGTCAGCCATGCTATATAATTCAGCCAATTGCTGAACACTTTCTGTTCTTTCTATTCCGATAATATTTTTAGGAAGTGTCTCTATTTGTTTTTTGTTAAGTCCGACAAGAATAATCTTATAATTATTTGGTAATAAATCGTTTAGTTTTATAAAGTCATATAATCCCTTGGGTTGCGTCCATACACTTGCAACTCCAAGAATTATTTTTTCATCGTTTATTCCAAATTTTGACTTTGAATTATCATTGTTAGGCGTAAATATATTTATATCTGTACCGTTGTTGATAGTGATGATATTTTTTTGATGGAAGAAAGACTCTCTTACATTATTGCTTAACCAGTCAGATGGAGAAACTATTGTAATTCTATCAACACTGGTGAATAATCCTTTCTTTCTAATATAATTTCTTTGAGATCTATCAAATAAAAGTGATTTTGGATAACCTTTACGATTTGGACAATTGTAACATTTTGTCTTCCATTTCTGACAATCATATCTCATAAAATGAGAACAATGACCTGTGAATGGCCAGCAGTCGTGGAAAGTCCAGACAATAGGAACATCTATCTTTGCCAGGTAGTCGAATAATATTTTTACGTTGATGTAATAACCGTGAAGATTATGAATATTGATAATATCCGGTTTTATTTTTTCAATTTCACGAATAAATTTTTTCGTTGCTATTCTAGATGAGAAAGCATGATTATCGAATAACATCGATTCAACTCCATGTAACTTTACATTAAGGTTGTTACCAATTTTTATGAGTTTGTTTTTAGATTTATTAGCGATTCTGCCGTATGCGAAATATGTATCATAACCATTGTCCATAGCTGTTTGTCCTATTTCTTCAGCTATACGACCAGTACTGCCGCTATTTGCAGTAACATTAATGATTAGGAGTTTTTTCATGTAATTAATTATTTACGATTTGATCGATAAAGATGTTAGTGTATATCGTAGCTCCGTCTCTGTTAAGGTGTGTCTTATCATTGAAATATTCAGGGTGTTCCAGAAATATTGATAGTTGGGTATTATTGATAAAAGTCGCATCATATTCGTCACAGATTTTCTTTATCATCTCTGCGGATGGATTATCAGGATTTAATAACATGTATTTAGGCGAATCAACGACGATGACTTTCACATTTTTATTCTTAGCTTCTTCTAATGTGTTTCTAAAAAACTCTATTTTGGAAGTACTTAATTTTTTAGTTTTTGCATTTTCGTATAATTCAAGTTTCATCGTTGAATTTTTCTTTGGAGCCAACGGTGCATATCCTTTTATGGTTTTGTCTGTAAAACTACTTTTGAGAATATTAATCATCGCGATTTTATGTGCGATGGAATTGTATTTGTAAAGATTACTGGTCAGTTTTAATTTATCAGTACAATTGGTACTTGATTCAATGATATTAGTGATATAATCATTCTGTTTGTAATAAGGATACAGACTTTCCAAAGGATCATTACTTTTCTCATATAAACTATTGATGTCACTTTCCCAGATTATAATTTGAGGACTATACCTGTTGAGTATGGAATTCACTACAGCACAATTGTAACTGAAGTAACAACCGTCTCTAGCAACGTTGTAAGCTTCGAGATTAAATTTTTCTTCTATAGAAGTCGTAACGTAATGATGAGCTGCTCTTGAACTTCCAACGATAACAACAGGAGTAGAAACTTCATTTAAAGAAAAATACGTTTTCCCTATTTCTGTTTTATTACTTGTATTCGGCATCATGAACTGCATTGTTTTACCAAGTGCAAAATCAACGATTATTACAAGTGTCAAAACGATTATTGACGATATGAGGAAATTTTTTAATCCTTTTTTCATAAGGCTTTAGAATTGGAAATAAATGAAAGAACCGCCATTAAGAACACCGAATAACAAGATGTAGCATATTATCAATGCAGCTGTCATATATCGGACGAGCGTATTCTTGGAATCAAGTAAATGTATCTTTATGTTATATTCTTTTGTCAAATCGTAGGCGAAGACCAATACGAATGATATGGAAGCTAGGAGCAAAGTGCTCTTATCCATGAAAAGACTTCCCGAACTTGTAAATATCTTATTGATAACCAATATTGCGTCATGCAAACTTTCGACTCTGAAGAAAATCATCGAGAATGTCACGATACAAAATGTCAGTGCTATTCTAAGCAGATTCGGAATGGAGAAAGCGTTATTGATTTTTTTGATTTTTTCTCCATAAATCAGTCTTTCTATTATCATGCATATTCCATGGATAAAGCCCCATATTATGAACGTATAGTTTGCTCCATGCCACAAACCGCTTATTACGAAGACTGTCAGAGTGTTAAACATCCATCTTGCCTTGCCGACTTTATTTCCACCAAGCGGAAAATATATATAATCTCTGAACCATGTTGTCAATGAGATATGCCATCTGCGCCAGAATTCTGTCACGGTTTTCGCGAAATACGGACGGTTGAAGTTTTCTTGAAGATTAATTCCAAGTAATTTACCAGAACCGATGGCCATTAAAGAATATCCTGCGAAATCGGCATAAAGTTGTATCGAATATAAAACGGAGGTAAATAACAGCGTTGTTCCGTTATGATTGGCTATATTCATATACACACTGTCAACATAAATGCCCAAACGGTCGGAGAGGCACAGCTTCATCAATCCGCCGATAAGTATGTATTTACAAGCCTCTATAGCGTTGTTGTAGTCGAATGTGCGTTTTTGAAAATATTGGGGCAATTGTTTTTGTGCTCTACTAATTGGGCCGCTGAGTATTGATGGGAAAAATGTTACGTAAGCCAAATATGCTAAAATGTCTTTTGTAGCATTTATTTTTCTTTGATATACATCGATGCTGTAACTTAGCGCTGAGAAAGTGTAGAAACTGATACCTACAGGAAGAATTATTTTCAGAGTATTCAGGTTCAGCTGTATTCCTAATGCAGAGAAAGAATCTACAAATGATAGTACGAAGAAATTATAATATTTAAAGAAAAATAATATAAGCAGGTTGATGACGATGCTAATAGTGGAAATAAGTTTTCTTTTCTTTTGATTGTAATCTCTGTCTAATAATATTCCTGCGTAAAAAGTCGTGAAAGCGGTAAATAATAACAGACCTAAGAATCTCCAATCCCAGTAACCGTAGAACAATAGGCTTGCGGTTACCAATGAAGCGTTCTGAAGATTTTTATTTTTACCGAATATTGTCCAATAAAGAATAAATACGAGAGGGAAAAATAAGATATATTCTACCGATTGAAAAGTCATGATTTTATTTGGTTATGAAATTAAAGTATTGTTCGCAGATGTTATCTGTGCTGAATTTTACGATGCTTGATTTGGCGTTTTTGCTCATCTGTGAAATGATGTTTTCATTATCCATCAGATAGCTAAGTCTTTCGCTAAATGTTTCTTGATCGAATAACGGAATAAGGTATCCGTTTTTTCCGTCGTCAATCATGTCGCTAGGTCCGGCTATACAGTCGTAAGATACTACGGGCAGACCTGCACTCATGGCTTCACCGACTACATTCGGAAAACCTTCGCTGCTTGATGTGAAAGCGAAAATTTTGCTTTTTAAAAGGTAAGATTCAACATCCTTTTGTGTCCCTGCGAGTGTGACTTTATTCGATATTTTCAATTCATCAATTTGCTTTTGTAATGAGACGCTGTTGTTTTGTTTTATAGCGTCACCACCGACGATAACCAATTCCCAATTATCATTATTAGTGTTGTTGAAAATATTTATCAGTTGATCGAAATTTTTGGTGTCTATAAGTCTTCCTACGGATACTACGATATTTTCTCTTTCAATATTTCGAGATTTAATATCCCTGATAGGATTTCCGATGACGACAATATTATCATTATGGAATTGAGAGGAATATATTTCTTTTGCTTTATTTGTTTGGGCTATAACACCTGTTGCCTTGCTATAAAGTATTTTCCTTAATGTATCGTGTACCTTGCCGAATGATTTGTTAGGACGACATCTATCGGATATGTAAACTTTATATTTTGTCCCAAACAAAGACAGAAGAACAAAACTATTCCATATCTCACCAAAACTTAAAATTCTATCGGGATTGATTTTCTTTACTTCTTTTCGGATGAAGAATATCGTCTTTATAGTCGATAAGGTACGTTTGTTATCGTTAAATTCAAAATCCGGTTTGTGAATAGTTATGTTTTCAGGTATATCATAAAATATCTTTCTATCTTTTCCAAACATGAGAAGATGTAGCTCTATATTTTCACGTTTTGAAAAATTCCAAGCGATTTCACTCATCACTCTTTCCATACCTCCAGCTTGAAGTGATGGAATAGCAAGACAGATTTTGATACGATTGTTATTCATTGATTATTTCGGATCTTATTTTTTCGAAAGTATCTCGACAAAGTTTTGAACTTTCAGCAGACAACTATTAATTACATTGAATACACCTTCTTCCCAAACGAAGCCTTTCTCTTCAGAATAAACCAATCGACCAGGTTTACCATCAACCATCATTTGATAATCTAAATAACTGCCGAATTGGGCCTGTAATTCGTTTACTAAATATTTGCCGTCAACTGTTTCAAAGATATCCACATCCATGACATCGAAGCCGCCTTTGTCGCAAATATCTTTTGCCATGTACAATACTTCCTGAGGCGGCATGACCCAACCTACTAATCCGGAACCTGACGCTTTGTCGCCTTTAAGAAGTTTTTGATGTCCGAAATAAGAATCGCCGATTTTTAGAATGCGCCACTCCCATTTAATTTTGTGAAAATCTTGTATTATCATAAAATGTCTCTGTCCGGATCCTGAAATCTTGACAGGAATTCCTAATTTTTTCAATGACGGTTTATTTCCTGTGCAGAACAATCCTTTATAGCATCCGAAGGTTCTCTTGGCTATTCTTTTGGCTTTACAATATGAAGAGACTATGTCAACGGCATTGCCGCCAGCACCGATATTCGCTTTTATAACCAAAGGATATGTCGCATTTTTGAGATATTCCAAAGCCGCTTCTTTTTTTGAAAACACCACAGTCTTAGCATGTGGAATGTTGAAGAAATCCAAGAAAGCAGCCATGTTCCTTTTACTTTCGTAGATATAACATGACTTAAAATCAGGATAAATTGGTTTCTTGAAGAATTGATCGATGAAAAATAATTTCTCATCATAGATTGTTTTATACTCTTGAAATGAACATGGTGGAGTAGCGATGTATCCATCAATAGTTGAATCTACTTCTTTGATATTATTCATCCAGTTATGTGAATTAATATCGATCATGGCATAGTCGATATTTAACTTTTCACATGCTTTTTGGAAACTCTTTTCCCAAGTATTTGATGATACAAGAATGCCTAATTTCATTTTTTAATCAATTATATCTTCAATATTTTTATATCCATAATAACAAGGAATACCTGATTTCAATGGTGCAGACAAGTCTTCACCTTCGAGTATCAATTTGTTATTTTCATCGATTAATTTTTCGTTTCTTGTTTCCTGAGCCCATCTTATAATAGCGTCGATGGTAGGAACTTCAATATTAAGTTGTTCTGCCATCCATTTCGCTATGCAATTTCCATAGTAGATATCATCCATAAAGAATCTATGGTTCCTATCTACTTCCCATAATCCATCCTCATTTTCTTTTGTAGGAGTCTGGATTGAAACCAATGTCTGAGATGTTACAAATGATTCTTTTATATCTGAGTTTTCAGATTGGTAAGAAAATCTTTCCAATGCCAGATAATCTAGCATGTGACGATAATTTTTTTCAGGATGCATCTCTTTAATTGCGACTCTGATTTTCTCATAATCAGCGTCTAAATCAGCTAATAAATTAGCAGATACGTCGTCATAATCGCGATAGAACCAAGGTACTTCGTTTTTGGTTTTCCAAGTTCTTCCGTGAACTTTGTATAAACCAAAACATCTTGAAGTATGTATTATTTGGTTGTCAACAGATAGTGATAATGACAAGAAATTCTCACTTTGTTCTGTCTTGCCTTTGCCGAACCATTTGTAGCAAACTTCATTAAAAAATTCTTCGTTTACCTGATCGAAATACTTATTTGGATAAGTTGCGGCATAATTCATAGCTTTACAACCGTATGTTACACCTTTTTTGCCATATTCTATAAGACGGCAAATCCAAGGAATAAGACCGAATGCGAAAGTCACGACATTGTTTAAATCGTGCTTTTTACGGATTTCATCAACCATCCAGTTCCATCCACCCTGACCATAAACTGTTCCTACGAACACAGTTTTGTTTTTATTGAGATAAGGGGCTATTTCATGTAAGGCTACACGATATTTGTGAACAGGCATACAGAAAACGACATAATCCGCATTAGGGAATAATTCTTCAGGATTACTAGAAGCTTTTTTTATTGAACCGGAATAAGTCCCCATTACTTTACCAGAAGGGTCATGCCATTCTAATTCTATTGTATTTGACCATTTCTCAGGTCTTGATGTATATACAGAGACATCAAAAATAGAGTCTTTCAAAAATGGTATAAGTGTGTGTGAGCTACTGCCACCACCACATACAACTAATTGTTTTTTCATAATATTTTTATATTTCCTTTTCTTGTTATATAAATTACAAGGCTCTTCTATGATAGCCATATTTTTTATCTAATTCTTTCTCTTTTTGGAGATCGAATACTCTTTTCATATTGGTTCCTTTAAGTTTTGCAGGAGAACCAACATAAAAACAACATTCTCCACAATCTGAGAAATCTTTGTTTACTACAGAATTTGAAGCTACGATTGAATAATTAGGCAATATTGTTCCTTTAGATATAGTTGTTCTATTTCCTATCCAACAATAGTCACCGAGTATAATAGGCTTTGTTAATGGAGGAATTACGTTATCTTTTTCAACGTAATGGAATGAGGTATCTGTGAATTGTGTTTCCCAAGGTATTCTGCAATTTTTACCAAAAGTAATGGAATCAAAGCACATTATTTTGTTATTACTACCTATAATGGTATGTGGACCTATTTTTAAAGTTGCTCCTTCTGCAACAAGTATATAAGTTCCCATACCTATACCACAATATTCTTCAATATATATTGTTCCATCAATTGTTAAAGTAACAGGAGTAAATTGTCCTGGATGCCAATTATAGGCTCCAATACTAATCATTCCTGGATATATTTTTTTACCTTTTAGTATGATTTTACCTTTTAAACTACGGAATACAGCATTGCCATATATTAATATGGGCATACGTATTGCTTGTTTAAATGGAAGTAATTTAAAGTTTATTATTATTGTTTTAAAAGGACTTTTTACTTTAAGAAACAATAGTAAAATATTAAGTATTCTTTTTATCATTATATTCCCCTTAATTAATTTATATTCTCCTTAATTTAATATCTAATGCATAACCATGTGTACGATAATATTGTTCCCGTTTACCCCCATTAGTTACTTGATAAACTGGTATTTCCCAATCCTCACCAGTCTCAGTGAAAACAAAACCATTTGGAGTAAATGCAACGTCCCAACCAATTGATGGAATCCCATAGAAAAATTTGTGAAATTCTTTTGCAGTTTTAAGCATTTCGTTCCAGAATGGCAATTTCATTCCTCCGAATTTAACATTTGTATCTGGATGATAACCATTTACAATAAGATTTTTTTTGATTCCAGGTTCATGATAACCGACTTCTTGTAAATAACCTTCTTCATTAACGCCAACGAAAACGCCGCCTTGTGAAGCATTGTCAACATAACTATTACCTGCGCCAAATCTCATTACCCCATCAAAGAATTCTACGGAGCCGTCTCTGTTCATAATTGTAATAAGTTTCAATGTATTAAGAGATTTTGAATAAACCTCATTAATTATAGGATGATTCTTTAATTTTTCTTGTATAATAAATGTTGAATTCCCTATTTTATCCATTACATCAGAAACTGAAACTTCCTTGTTGAAGCTAAATAATTTACCGTTTTCAGATTTAAGAGAGAAAGCTCCTTTGCCGGACTCTCCGTTTACTTCTTTACAGAATGCATCAAAATTATGTTCTGTAATTGTATTTGGTGATACGAAAGTCATTTGTTCACCATTGTACCAACTGATTGAACCACCTTGGACTAAAGCAATCGTTTTAGGATATGGCATTCCTAGTGATTTACAATATTGATAAAAAATAAATTTATCTCTTGCAAGAACTAAATAATTGAAGGTATATAGAGATTTTACATTTTCTCTTTGTCTAAAATTTATAATATTTCTTAATACTCTAAATTCTGTGTATGCTACATAATCTTTTATAGAATGGGATTTTAAGTCTAATCCATATAAGAAATAATATTTGCAAACTTCTTTATATTTAAAACTCCAAATTAAGTTTTCAAGAAGCATTCTGAATTTGGATTTTCTTTTACCTTCGAATTGCTGTGTATTATATTTTTTGTTAAATGGAAGATATACAGCCTCTTTGAAGATATTAAGATATATTTTAATCTCCATTAGAGTCCTAAATATAAAATTGTCTCTCCTTAATGATTGATAATAATATCTTTTATAAGGACGTTCATTGTGAATTAGTCTGAATAGTTTAAAGTTCATGATATATAATTATTGTGTTATATTTTGAAGTATTTGTAATATAATATCTCTGTGTGCTTCTGATTTAATTAGGTTCATATATAGTAAAGCCTTATCATTTCTTATGCGTCTTGGTAAAATACCTCTGTTTTTTGCTGCGATGATTAGCTTATGTGATTTAGGTTCCAGATAGCTTCTGTATAATTTTTCTTGTTTGCCGACAAAAGCATTAAATTTTTCCATTAATAATTTGTCGTCTTGAATAATTATGCTTTTGGCTTCTTCGTTTTTTAACCAGTTTTCTTTTTTTTCATCTTCAAGTAATAAAATACCTGGTTTTTCATTACATTGACAATAAGGATGAAATTCTAATTTGATGTCATTACCATTGATTGACAATATCGCTACGGCACCATAATTCCATATAGAGTCTCTCATTTTGCTATTGTCAAATATAAAATTACCTAAACTATAAACTATAGGTCTGTTCTTGTATATTTCATAACCACTAAAGCAATGAGTGTGATGACCAATGACAGCATCAACTCCTAAATCAATGAACCAGCGATATAATTTTTTCATCCTTGGACTTGGGTACTCATACATCTCATGACCACCATGTATAATGAGTATTGCATAATCACTACTAGACTTGGCTTCTTTTATTTGATTGTATATGTCAATCTCGTTTAAAGGATTACAACCTGGATCATCTCCATTGGTTGTACTCCATTCATTTTCGCAGCAATTGATAAATGCAATTTTTTTGCCTTTAATTTCAAAGTATCTAATCGTTTGAGCTTCTTTTAAATTCTTGCCAGCTCCGATATATTTAATGTTATTATCATTACAGGCATTGATTGTTGAGTTTAAACCTTTAACTCCATAATCCATCATATGGTTATTTGCCAATGTAACCATATTAAAGCCTGCATGTTTTATCGCTTCAATACTTTTTATATTTGCTTTTAAATTCGGACCAGTTTTTTTGATAGGAGAACCATCTTCTATTAATGGACATTCTAAATTCGTTACGGAAATATCAGAATTTTTGATGATTTTCAAGATGTCATTATAAATTAAATCAAAATCATTGTTATTTATAATATCTTTTATTCTACCATTGGATCTGAAATCACCGGAAATAAATATATTTATATTCTCACTGTTCATTGATTCTTGTTTTTTATCAGATTACCTAATTCGTCGGAACTCATAAATTCAACATCTGGCCATTTGTTTTTTATTTCTTTGAGTAATAAGGATAAGTTTTTTAAACCATTATCTCTATTTTCAATATTAACGGTTCCAACAAAGTTAACTCTATGAGAACATATTATAGCTGGATGATTCCATCTGAAAGCTATCTCAATATCTTTAAGACAAGTATTTACCCAGTCTTTACTTGGATTTTCGGAAGGTTCAAATATGCAATTTCGTGCTAAATCTATCTGACCATATTTATTGGTCTTACCTATATAACGTAGTCTTTTTTTATTTTTTTCGTTTACTGAATTTCTGTAGCGAGCAATTTGTTGTCCTTGGATATAATTTACGCCACTATTACTAAGAGTTTCTTCCAAAGATTTTCCCCATACATAATTGGGAGCGATAAAAGAAGTGGATTTATAACCAAATATTTCTTCAAATATTTTTAATCCATCAATTGCAATATCATTAGTTTGTTTTTCCTCTTCTAATGTGACAAAATCAAATGCAGGAAGGAAAGACTTTCTCTTTTCAGATGTGAGATTTGTACTGAGACCATAAACACCTAAATCGAATGCGAATCTTGTTTCTTTGTAATTTTGTTTTAGATAATGCATCCATCTAGAAACATTAAGGTGTTCTCTTCCATGAGATTGAATGATGAAGAAGCCTTTGTCATTACCTTCTTTCCATAACTTAAGAGAATTTTCACATCCTTTTATTTCTCTTAATCCTTCTGTTATGAGTTTATAGTGATATTCATCAAAATTAGATTCTTTGATTTTCTCAAAATCTGGATTTGCTATAATTGAATTTGCTGTTATTTTGGCAGGATTATCATTTCTGTCTTTTACAGAGTTTAATACATCAAATAACAGTGAAAGATCATCTTCACTTGCTATAGAATCGTTTTTACAGTAATGACATTTATCTACATGAATACCACTATTTAAAAGTTTATTGTAAACTTCTCTTGAAGGCATTCTAATACTACCCCAGTCGTCACTTTCGATGACAACTATATGACGTTTTGTGCGCCATCCTGGGATGTTGAGAAGATTATGTGTAATAGTTTGTTTTATGTTCATTTCTCAAGGTTTTGTTTTAAGAAATCAGCAAGTCTTTGCGCTTGGATTTCAGAATTAAATTCTATTTTAGCTACTTCACGGCCAGTTAATCCGACTTTTCTTGCTTTTTCTGGATTGCTTAAAGCCCTATCCATTGCATCTGTAAATGAATTAACATCTCCAGGTTCTGCCAAAAAAGCAGACACATCATCTTCAAGGTAGTTAGGTATTTCACCTACTTTTGTTACACAAACAGGTCTTCCTGTAGCAAGGTATTCTCCCAATTTTGTTGGGAAACCACCCTGTGCTTGATGAGAATCAGGACGAGACAAAACTAATAATTCAGCATTGCAAATAAACGGAGGTATCTCTTCTTTACTCAGTACGCCAAGATAAGTTATCCTATCATTTAAGTTATACTTGTTTATTATTTCTTTTTGTTTATCAACATCATAGTGATAAAATCCTGCCAAGTATAAATGTAATGATGGATATTTTTGTGATATATTAGCGAAAGAATGTATTAAGATATCTACACCATCTTTAGCATTGTTGAAAGTTCCTGTATATGCGATATATGGTTTTTTATAAAGATCTGTTGTATCCACACTTTGAAACCTTTTTAAATCAACAGTCATTGGAAGGTGCATGAATTGGGCATTAGGTTTTGTAAATGCTCTATAATGATTGATTAATGTTGTTGTCATTACAGCAAAACAATCAATTCTTTTTGCAGCTTTTTTAAATATTTCATCCGCAATATCAGCTGCATTATACTGTAATTTATTAACTGTTACTGCATTACTTTTATGAATATCATTAAATTCATTCAGTTCTATAAGAGTTTTCCCTTTTATATTTTTATAATAATTGTTAAAAATAGATAATATACTGGAATCTTTTGTTAACCATATATAATCAAAATCATTATCAAGATATTTTTTCAAAAACTTGCTGTTTCTTTTATTTGTCAATTTTGATAAAACATACTTATTCAATCTTCTAAACCATATATTATTGTTGAAAAGATGATTTGAATAATATACAGTCAAGTTATTATAACCATGTACAAGACCTTTCAACTTGAATTCGTTAAAGTTATTATAACCACCTGTAATTAACATAGTTATTTTAATATCATGATTAAGCAAACCTTTAATAAGACCAGCAAAGCGATTAGCACTTGCACCATTCTCATAGAATGGATTAAAACTTTTTATGAATAATATATGCATCGAACTAAAAGATTATTTATTTGTTAATTCTAATGATTTATTATATGCTATCCCCATAATTCCAAAATAAAATAAACTAAATTGCGGGAGCATTATAGCAGTACCAGTCATAAATATAACTATAACATATGATATAATAGTTATAAACAGTGGGATTAATTTTTTTTCAATATTTTTACATAGAATGATATTGCTTGATAAATACGTTGTGTAAATATAACATATTATCAATATAGTACCCATTAAAATGCCGAAAATTCTTATTAATTGCAATGGAGTATTATGAGCACCAAAAACAGATGCATCAAGTTCATTACCATCATTTCTGTATGCGATAATATCTGGTATATCATGCATTGGCATAATTGGTTTTATGTACATTATTTGTTCCCATGCTGCTACCCAGAAAACAGCTCTATCATCATATAATTTATACAGAGCACGGTTATAGATGTTGTCGAATGTCCTAGAGTTCTCATAATCTCCATATTCTGTATAATCGACATTCATGCTACTATAATTATTAATGGATGTAACCATTATAACAGCAATTACTATAAATGCAGGTAAACTGATTATTTTCTTAGCAAATTTCCTTACCTTCATATTCCATAACAGATAAACTATGATTGAAATTAAAATTGTTAAAATTTCAGTAAAGGTTAGAAATCGGTCTCCAAATAACATTATGGATGATATTACTATTATTGATAAACCTAACACTTTTTTAGATGTATTATGTAAAGTGAATAATCCGTACGGAATACCCATATATAATACCATGCTATAAATTCTAGATGACGGAATTGAAGATGAAATCAGACTGATTATAAATAATAACAACAATGTTATTATCAATGATTTTACTACTTTCCAATTGAATGTATTTGAAATTATATACCCATAAATAAAACTCCAAAATGCCAAATAATACCCAGTGTACATTAAAGCATGTTGCCATTTAAGACCATCGTATGATATTTTTTGATATGTTAGATATACGTATATAGGTAATAATAAAATCAACAACCAAAATAATATTTTAATATGATTATTTTTAGATATTTTCTTATAGTTAAGAATAGTAAGTATAATAATAGAAAGAGACACTAAAAATATAATAGATGTTTGAGATGTACAATGTAATATTAATGCTGGTAAAAATATGGCATTTTTTTTAATTAACATTAGTAATACAAATGGTGCTGCTATTATGATAAAAATATTTCCTAATTTTGGATATCCTACAAGAACGCCAAAGATTGCAAGCATTGTTTGCAGTACCATGAAATATGTATCTTTCTGATTCATTTTTTATTTAAAAAATTTACAATGATATTTTTAATCTTATTTCGTTCAGATTTGTCTAAAATAATAAAATAACCTAGAGAAATAATCATTATTTCGGCGAGAATGAAATCTACAATAAATTTTGTTATTTCTGAAGAGAACATATTTGATATAAGTAATAATGTTGTACTGATAATGATTATGACCGACAGACAAGGTATAAATATTTTTTTAGTAAAAAAATCTAAATCATAGTTATAATATCTTTTAGCATAAATTAAATTTATAATACATTGTAATAAACTAATGAACATATTTACATATAATGCAGATTCAAAATTTGCACCTAATTTAAGTACAACGTATATAAGTATAACATTCAATATATAGAGAGATGAAATCCAAATCTGTTGTTCTTTGATATTCCCCGAAGCATGAACACCTTGATAATGAAAATAGGTAAATGATGAAATATTTATATAAATTAATACTAAGGAAACAAGTCTTGCTGAATATTCAGGTGGGTTACCTAACCATAATTTTAATAAGATATTTCCGTCGAAAATTAACGGAATAGAAATCATAAGTAGTAATAAAAATGTTATTTTCGTTCCAGTATTTATTATCTTATGCATTGTTTTTATATCTCCAGCCCCATAAGATGCCATAAGTTGAGGAACCATTGATTGCTTGAAATTCATAACGAAAGTATTTACCATATTAGATGCTTGTACAGCAACTGCATAGGCTGCATTAATGGCTAAATTGAAAAACAAGTTTATGAGAATGATGATACCTTGTGTTTTGGCTAGTTGGCTTAATACTGTAATTACTAACATTGAAATAAAAGAAGTCATTTTTTTAATAAGTTCTTTATTTCTGTTGGGGATTGTATGCGTTTCCTTAAATTTATATGCCATTAATGTAAAAGCTCCTAAATGGAACAGAGTAATACCAAAATTTAACAGGGAGAATGTGATAAGTTTGTCGTAATTGATATGTACAAGGAAATATATAACCACCAATCTTAATAGTGATTGTATGATTTCAACTATTGCTGTTTGCGAGAACATTTCTCTTGCTCTTAGAAGAGCGGCATAAGGCACATTTACAATATTTAACCCTAATGATATTATTGATATTTGAAAGACGACTTGTGCAGCATATAAACGTGACTGAGGAATATTCATTTTGTGCAAAAAGAATATCGCAAATATTTCGGCGGCAATAATTGTAATAATTGCTATTATTATATGAAGATATAATCCTGTTCCAAATATTTTTTTAAGATTATCATCATTCCCTTTACCAATTTCTACACTATAAAAACGCTGTACAGCGGTACCCATTGAACCATTTAAAAAAGAGAACATGGAAACAATGCTGCCAACGAGATTATTTAATCCATAATCATCAACACCTAATTGTTGTAATGTTACTCTTGCTGTAAAGAATGAGATAATCATTGTTATCCCCATTCTTATATAAAGAGCTAATGTGTTCTTGGTTATCTTTTTATTATCAATTGCGAATGCCATTGGGTTATTTATTGTAAAAATCCTTAATTATTTCGTAATATCTTTCTCTCCACTCATTCATAAATGCAGTATTTCCATATTTTTCAGTAATAGTGATAGCTCCATTTTCTTGTAATTGTTTAACTAAAGATTCATTGTTCAAAAGAAGGCTCATATTGTTAGCCATTGAATTGAAATCACCTTTTTCACTAAGTAGAACTGATACTCTTTTTTCATTCAATGTGGGTGTTCCGGGAGTAATTGTTGTTATAACAGGTAACCCATTTGCCATAGCCTCTCTGATAGTACTGCTAACAATATCTATTTTCAAAGGTAATAACGCAAAACGAGCTTTACGAATCTCATTGATTACGTCATTATGTGTAGCAAGCTTACCGGTAAAGTCGATACCAGAACTGATGTTCAAATCTTTTATTTTTTGATTGAGTTTCTCTTTGTATTCTTCACTATATCCGCCAACAATATGGAGTGTTATATCAGGATGTTTCTCTTTTGCTATAGCGTATGCTTCTATGGCATAATCTACAGCTTTTGAAATATTAACTGCAAAATATACAAAGTCATATTTCTTCTGGTAATCGGTCAAATTGATGTCTTCACCAACAGCAAGACTCATGTCGATAAATTTTGCATTAGGATTAATGTTTTCACGAATAGTTCTACGATAATGCTCCGTCTTAGAACCAATGTATGATGATCTTTTTATAATATCTGATTCTATTTTTGCTCTATATTTATAATTTTCAGATGAATCATTTGTATTTGATGCAAACATCATATCATTCATAAGTGTCTGAAGAGAAACAATTAATGGTTTATCATCTGAAATTGATAAAGCAGCTTCTCCGTAGTATGGGTTTTCTGCTCCAATAAGATGTATAATGTCAGGATTGATCTTGTTGATAAGATTACATATTATTTTTGCATTCTTCTTGTAACCTATTTTTATTTTTTTTGATATACGTTTTCTGATAATTTCAAATACACTATTATGTTCTGAACCAAAGAAATGATAGAAAATACCATTGATATTAAATTCTTGTACGCATGAGATGTATGCGTGAGGTGATATGACATGTAGTTCGATATCATCAAATTTTTCAAATTCTTTTATGCCATTAGTATTCCAAATTGCAAAATCAGAAAAGTCTTTTTTGTTTCTTAATATAACGCCATTAAACTTTAGATGTTTTCTAATTTGTGGATTAGAAAAATGACATATCCACACGACCTTAATTTTCTTTTCTTGCATCACAATACTTTTATCATTCGTAAATATTCGTTCCATTCGCCCATATCTTTCCAGTCGTTTTGACTTATTGGATATACACCTACACGACGACCTTGTGTTTTTAGTTTTTCCATCAGGTGTGTTATATGATAAAACTCATCGGGGATATCGTTTAGTAGCGAAGGTTCTAAAATATATAACCCTGTATTTATCTTGAACGATAGAGTAGGCTTTTCTTCAATTGATTCTAAGATGCCGTTTTCGCCAGTAATGATAGTGCCATAAGGTATCGACAAGGTTTTTACAGCAGCTACCACAGTAAGTTCATTGTTGTTGCTGCGATGATAGTTCAATATCTCGGAATAATCTTCTTCGATAAGTATATCGCAGTTCGATACAAAGAATGTAGAATTAATCTTGTCTTTCAACAATCGCAAACTACCAGCCGTACCCAACGGTTTATCCTCTTGAAAATAATAAATGTTATATTCCGGATTGTTGATAAAATCGAAATAGTTTTTTATGCTATCGGCTTTGTAGTTTACCGACATATAAAAATCATGACAATTATGTGCCACAAATTTATCCATTATAGTCTCCACTACGGTTTTTTCGCCAATAGGGATAAGAGGCTTTGGATAAACATTAGTAAGCGGTGCAAGGCGAGTACCTTTGCCCCCTGCCATAATTACAACAGGTATATTAAGGTTCGGATATTCTGTCTGTGCATTGTTGCCGAAGAGGTCTTTCCATGAATAGACTTTTACAAGATTGCCACTCTCATCAACTACAGGCATACATTCGGCACGGAGTTTAGACATTTTTATTTTAATATCATCTATCTGTTCATTAGCCGATGCGTATATCTTGTTTTTGTCAAGAATAGATGATATTGGACTAGTCAAGTTTATGTCATTTAAAATGGCACGCTGAATGTCACCGATAGTGAGCAAACCTTCAAACTTGTTGACATCAAAGACAAATAATATTTTGGTCTTTGATGAATCCATAAGTTTAAGAGCATCGAGGATGCTACAATTTACTTTTGTTGAACGTTTTTCTATATCTAGAGTCTTCATTTTTGAAAATACGGATTTATATTTTTGAATTCAATGAGTCCTTACCTTCAAGTTTTCGCGAAGGATTACCTGCATAAATACCTTTTGTATCCGTTGACATAAGCAGGTTTGTCGCTGAGCCTATCAAAGAATAGTCATTGACTGTTATTCCGTCTCTTATTACACTGCCTAATCCAATAAAACTGTTGTTGCATACAGTGGAGTGTCCGCCAAAGATCGCATTTGAAGATATAAAATTGAAATCTCCAATTTTGTTGTCATGCGACAAACAAGTACATGATGCGATTATGTTGCCTTTACCAATGGTACAATTAGGACCAATATAGACATTGGGCATTATTATGCAACCCTTGCCAATGTTATCAGAGTATAAAGTAGCTTTTTTTGAAATATATGTTGCCATACGGTGACCAGCATTTATACACTCCTTATATATTTTCTGTCTGATATTGTTCATCTGAACATATCCGATAGCTATGAGTATGCCGAAGTCTTTGTTACCGAGTTTTTCATTAAGTTCTTCAAAAGCAATTACTGGAATACCTTGTATGGTATCCTTTTCTTTGAATGCTTTTGCATTGGTGAATGCAAGCACATTCATATTATTTTCAAACTTTATATAAGAGTATATGCGCTCGGCAAAGGCTGTCTCTCCGTAGATAACAACGTTCTCCATATTATTCTACTCTAATGTATTTGTTTATGGCTCTTGAATACTCTTTGATGTATCCCTCAACTTCTTTTCTGTTTCCACCGCTGACAATGAACTGTCCGTAGCGATTGAGGCTACTTGTAATTTTGTTCACCTTATTGCCAACATTTAATTTAAAATCGAGCTGTTCAACTCCAGGCATATCCTTTATTTTGTTAAATTGTGTGTCTATTGCGGTAATAGTGCCTTCGTGTAAGGACAAGAAACACACTGCAGATGCTTTTTCCAACCTTCCGATTTTTGTATCTACTTCGTTTCCTAATGCAATATTAAGCAGTTGGTCTTCCATATTAATACCTGTAGAAAGCGGTACCAATGTAGATGTAATATAATCACCGCCAAGGCGTGGGCTTGTTTCTATAATAAATATATCACGCTCGTTTATCTTCAATTCGGTATGCGAAGCACAATTTTCAAAATGCATGCAATCTGCTATCTTGCTTATTAGATGTCTAATATTTTCTTTTTGCACTTCGCTTAAATCTGCAGGTTGCTTATGTCCAAGTTCTACATTGTATGGAAATTCGGTAGTAGTCTTTTCGGTAAACTGAATCACTTCTGATTTGCCGTCATAATGCAATGCTTCTATGCTATATTCTTGTCCTTCGATAAACTCTTCTACCAACACCGTTTCTAATTTGGAATATTGTAATGCTTCGTTTATGGCATCCGACAATTCTTCGGTATTTCTGCAAAAAATTACCCCTCGGCTACCGGAATTATCTCTTGGTTTTACTATCACTGGAAAATAAAAATCGCTTGCTTCATCGGCTTTAGAAATCAAACGTCCTTTTGCACAAGGAATCCCCCCTTTAATGAAGCGTTGTTTCATCTGAAACTTATCAGTGGACCACACAGCAGTTTCTTCGGAATAGAATCGCAAGCCTAGTTCCTTAGCCACACGAGCCATCATTACAAGTGGTTTATCAGTAGCTGCAGTTACCACTGCTGAAATATTGTATTTTTTGGCTACAGCAAGCGTACCTTCGTAGTCTTGTCCTCCAACTACCTCAAAGGCATCAACGACATCTTTGCATACGGCATCAGTACAAGGGTCAATGCCTACTACAAAAAGTCCCATCAACTTAGCCCTTTCGATGATAGACTTCTGTAGTTCGCCAACACCAAATATAAGAACAGATTTTTTATCCATTTACAGCGGTATCTACAACTTTAACAATATATTCAACGTCTTCCATAGTCAATGCCGCATACATTGGCAATGTTATTTCGTGGTCAGTCACATACTCGGTTTGTGGCAACACAGCACCATATTCTTTGTAAATGGAAAATCTGTGAATTGCAGGATAGTGAACACTTGTTTGTACTCCTGCTTCGTGAATTTTGTTTCTTATGGCATCACGGTCTTCCACAGTGCCTTTTGTGATAACGATAGGCATAATGTAATTGGATGTAAATTCTGTGTTATCTGCAAAAGGTACTACCACGTTATCCACCTTCGAAAGCAATTCGATATAACGTTTTCTTACTACTATTCGTTGTTCAAGGTCGCCGGGAAGTTTCTTTAGTTGTTCTATGGCTATTGCTGCATGAATATCATCTAAACGGAAGTTATATCCAAGTTCAATAATATCGTATGCAGTAGCGTGTCCTCCGGCACGCTGATAACTCATTGTAGTCATACCATGCGAACGCAACAAACGTGCCTTATCGGCCATTTCTTTGTTGTTTGAAATAAACATGCCACCTTCGCCAGTGCTGATATTTTTGTTTGAGAAAAAGCTGAAAGCTGCACAGTCACCTATAGTACCAAGTTTCTTTCCTTTGTATTCCGAAAGAGGTCCATGGCAAGCATCTTCAATAACTTTTAAATTGTGCTTTTGGGCAATCGCCATTATCTCGTCCATCTTACATGGAAAGCCTGCCATGTGCACTACAAGTATAGCCTTGGTTTTATCGGTTATCTTTTTTTCTATCTCTTTTGGGTCGATGTTTATATGTTCTGGACCCACTATATCGCAAAATACCGGAGTTGCACCTGCATAGCGGATACAATTAGCCGATGCTGCAAAGGTCAACGACGGACATATAACCTCGTCGCCGGGTCCCACTCCACTTACCAAACAGCATAAGTGCAATGCATCGGTACAGTTAGACATACTTACAGCATAGTTGACATGAAACATATCAACAAACATTTTTTCTAACTCTTCGCATTTAGGACCAGTTGAAATCCAGCCTGATTGAATGGTGTCATAAGCAGCTTGAGCTTCCTTACCATCAAAATTAAGATTAAACAATGGAATTTTATAAGCCATAATTTATTTGTTTTTATTTTCGTAAATATATCTCCATAATGCAGATTGCATTACACCTTCAATAATTTTGCCTTTTATAAGAAGTTGTTCAATATCATTAATCGATAATAAATGAATTTTTATATCTTCTGATTTTTCTAATGATTGTATTTGTACTTTTTCTACACCAGTTGCTATGAATGTAGTGCAAATACTTGTTCTTGAATTTGGATCAGATGCAGTTTGCATATATTCAAGCCATTTACCACCCGAATAACCTGTTTCTTCCAACAACTCTCGTTTTGCTGTTTGTATTGGAGATTCTCCTTCTTCGCATCCTCCGGCACATAATTCATAGGTTATTTGTTGTATTCCATGTCTGTATTGTTCCTCGATTATAAACCTATTATCTTTGGTAATAGCAATTACATTTACAAAATTAGGATATTCTAAAACATAAAAATCATCCATTTCATAACCAGATGGCATTTTTACCTTGTCTTTTCTTACAGTAAGCCATTTGTTTTTAAAAGGATAACTACTATTTAAAATTTCCCATTTCATTTTACATTTTCTGATCCAAATTCTTCCCTTTTTCTTCGTGTTCAAAATTTGGAATAAATCGTTTAATTGCTTCTACAACTTCTTCTTTTGTAAAAGATGGATTGCCAAATATGTCTTCCATTTCTTCAAAAAATGTATCAATATCTGCCATCGAACGATGTTCGGATTCTTCTATAATGCCAATTCCTTGAAAACGATTCATATCAAGTTTTTCTCCTGGAACATAAAATTCTTCGTATGCTTTTTCTCCCGTAGTGTCGCTTTTGAAATATACTACAGGATATTGATTGGTATCAAAAGACATATTGTTGGCAAATTTCTTGGCTTCATCATCGTTAGTACACTCTACCTTTTCGCAACCTATGGCTTTTACATATTCATCACAAATACTTGAAAAAGTAAACATTTGGTCTTCGCCTAATTTTGGAAAGAATATTTCGCCATTTTTACCTAAAATACATGCCAACATACATATTTGTCCGCTTTCGTCTAAAGAAACGAAGTATCGTTTAACATCGTTTGGTGCTGCTAAAGGTTGTTTCTTCTTAACGCGATTCAACCAGCCATCTGGCAAAGAACCATTGGAAAACGCCACATTAGCAAAACGAGCTGTAGTTACTTTGAATTTGGATGTATATGCCATAACCATATCTTCCATTATACGCTTGCTTGCTCCCATAATATTTACTGGATTGGCAGCTTTATCTGTGGACACACAGAAGAAATGTTTAGGAGGATACTCACAAAGCAAATCCATGAACTTCTTGGCTTTAATGTCGTTGTTCTCTATCAATGCCTGAACGCTGTATTTATCCTTCTCACTGCGCACATGTTTATGAGCCGAGAAATTTGCTACAATATCAAAACCTTTTTCTTCACGAAAGATGCGAGCAAAGATAGGATCTGCAAAATTTAAAGTATATGCACGATATTCTTCAGGAACAAACATTCCGTATGTAGAACGCAAATCTCTTGTTAACTCAGCAAGACCATTTTCATTGAGGTCAATGACGACTAATTTTGATGGTTTAAACGGAAGAATTGCACGAATAAATGATGAACCGATAGTACCAGCACCACCAATTACACATACACTTTTACCTTCAATTTCTTGTTGTAATATTTCTTTATTATTTTCTATATCATTAGCAAAGAGACTAATTGGTCTCATCGTAATACTATCTGATATAAATTTATTAAGATTGAACATAATTAAATTTATCTATTCTTTTCTCCAAACCATTTTATTTACAACTCCTGTGTAGGATTGAATCAATTTCACGACTTTTGTTGAGACATTTTCATCTACGTAATTAGGTACTGGTATTCCGTTATCACCTTCTCTTACCATTTCTACTGCTGTGTCAACAGCTTGCAAAAGGTCGTGTTCGTTGATGCCTGCCAAAATGAAACATCCTTTGTCTAATGCTTCAGGACGTTCTGTTGATGTTCTGATACATACTGCAGGGAAACTATGACCAACACTTGTAAAGAATGAACTTTCTTCAGGTAATGTTCCAGAGTCTGATACAACCGCAAATGCATTCATCTGTAAACAATTGTAATCATGGAATCCTAATGGTTCGTGTTGGATGACTCTTGGATCTAATTTGAATCCTGATGCTGCTAATCTGTTGCGTGAACGTGGATGGCAACTATATAATATAGGCATATTATATTTTTCTGCCATCGCATTTATAGCATTGAATAAAGATGTGAAGTTTTTCTCTGTATCAATATTTTCTTCACGATGTGCTGATAATAATATATATTTCCCTTTTTCTAATCCTAATCTTTGATGTACGTCGCTTGCTTCAATATCCGCGAGATTATTGTGTAACACTTCTGCCATTGGAGAACCGCATACGTATGTACGTTGTGGAGCGACATTACTAGCATTTAAGTATCTTCTTGCATGTTCAGAATAACAAATGTTTACGTCAGAGATAATATCGACAATACGTCTGTTTGTTTCTTCTGGCAAACATTCATCGAAGCATCTGTTGCCTGCTTCCATATGAAAAATAGGAATATGTAAACGTTTGGCACCGATAACACTTAGACATGAATTTGTGTCACCAAGTACAAGCACTGCATCTGGTTTTATCTGAACCATCAACTTATAACTCTTGTCAATGATGTTTCCCATAGTTGCGCCAAGGTCATCACCAACTGCGTTTAAATATACTTCCGGATCAGCTAATTTCAAATCTTTAAAGAAAACACCATTAAGATTATAATCGTAGTTTTGACCTGTATGAGCAAGAACTACGTCAAAGTATTTTCTACATTTATTTATTACTGCTGCAAGGCGGATAATCTCCGGACGTGTGCCAACGATAATTAGCAGCTTAAGTTTTCCATTATTCTTGAACATGATTTTATTTTTTATACAACTTCAAAATAAGTGTCAGGTCTGTTAGGGTCAAATGCTTCGTTAGCCCACATGACTGTCACTAAGTTTTCGGTTTCTGAAAGGTTTATGATGTTGTGTGTATATCCAGGTAGCATGTGAATCGCTTCTATCTTGTCACCGCTGACTTCAAATTCTATGATTTCATCTGAATCAATTTTGCGTTCTTGAATAAGTCCGTGACCTGAAACGACAATGAAGAACTCCCATTTCGTATTATGCCAATGCTGCCCCTTGGTGATTCCTGGTTTTGATATATTTATTGAAATCTGTCCGACATTTGCAGATCTAAGAAGTTCTGTGAAACTGCCCCTGTCGTCAATGTTCATTTTTAAAGGAAAAGCAACTTTCTCTTTTGGAAGATATGAAAGATATGTAGAATATAATTTCTTTGCGAAAGAATTATATGGAATTTCTGGAACGATAAGTGTCTGTGGTTGAGTCTTGAATGATTCCAACAAATCAACGATTTCACCAAGAGTGACCTTATGAGTTATTGGAGCTGCACAATATCTTCCGTTATCGGTCAATATTGTTTCAACACCATCAAATTCACAATGATGCTCTTCATTTTTCAATGCAGCAATCATTTCCTCAACCAAATCATCAATGTAAAGAAGTTCTAATTCAGTGCTTCTATCATTAACTTGAATTGGAAGGTCATTAGCAATATTATTGCAGAATGTAGCAACGGCTGAGTTATAATTTGGTCTACACCATTTACCGAATAAGTTCGGAAAACGATATACAAGAACTTTCGCACCAGTTTCTTCTGAATATTTGAACATTAGTTCTTCACCAGCTTTCTTACTCTTACCATATTCGGATGTACCGAAGCGACCAGCCAATGTAGCTTGGATGGAACTGCTTATCATTACCGTACAATTGTTTTTATATTTCTTTAATGTGTCAAGTAATGTAGAAGCAAATCCAAAGTTACCTTGCATAAACTCTTCTTGATTTTGAGGACGATTTACGCCTGCAAGATTAAAGACAAAATCGCAATCACGGCAATAAGCGTCAAGTTCTTCTATTGTATTATCAATGTCATATTCATAAATAGCATCAATAGTTAAATTACCATAACAACGAGCTTTGCCGTCTTTTATGTTTTTCAGTTGGGCTACAAGGTTTTTACCGACAAAGCCCTTAGCTCCAGTTACTAATATCTTCATAATATGTCGTTTTCTGAAATAGGCTGATAAGGACCTTCCTTGACTTCAAAAATTATAGAACCACTTTCAAGTACTTCTATTGTATGCCATGTGCCTTTAGGGATATGTACCCCAAAAGTTCCGTCTTCCTGACAAACAACGAATCTGTCTATGACATTTTTATCATCATCATAGAATATAACTTCTATTTTCCCACGAACTAAGATATAAGTCTCATCCGTGTTTTGATGACGATGTATCGGTAAAATTGTCCCTGGTTCTAAAGCATTAAATAATCTTTGAACCTTGCTTTCCAATGAGTCATGAAGATTGTGATTCATTCTCAAGCGTGGGCTTTCTTTCGCTTTTTGAGTTATTGAATCTAATAATTCCTTATCAAGTTTCATAATATTTTTCTATTAATTCTCGCAAAAATGCATGTGTCTTTGTGAGAGATTGTCAAATCATTCGGATCTGATTTCCCTTGCTTTACTTCTTGGTTGTAAACCTAAATCTTCGCGGATAAAACGTAATTTAAGAAGAAGTTCCTTCATTCCTTCAACATCCAAACGAGCTGTGTTGTGTGAATGATAATCTTCAATCTTTGTAATTTCTTCATTGCCATCTGTGAAGAATTTATCGTAGTTAAGGTCTCTATTATCGCAAGGAATACGATAGTAACCACCCATATCGATTGCTTTTGCCATTTCCTCACGAGTTACGAGGGTCTCATATAACTTTTCGCCATGACGAGTACCGATAACTTTAACTTCTGTTTCTGCATATTTAGGATTTACTTTTGCGTAAGTTTGTTTCAATGCTTCTGCGAGTACGTCGAGCGTTGCGGCAGGTGCTTTTTGTACAAAGAGGTCTCCGTTTTCACCATGAGTGAAAGCGTAGATAACTAAATCAACAGCATCATCGAGAGTCATCATGAAACGAGTCATGTTTGGATCAGTGATTGTGATAGGTTTGCCTTGTTCCATTTGTTCAACCCATAAAGGAATGACAGAACCGCGAGAAGCCATTACATTACCATAACGAGTGCAGCAGATCGTAGTCTTGGCATTCTGTCCAAGTTCACGACCTTTAGCGATTGCCACTTTCTCCATAAGAGCCTTTGAGATACCCATAGCATTGATAGGATATGCAGCTTTATCTGTTGAAAGCACAACAACATTTTTAACCTCATGCTCAATAGCAGAAAGAAGGACATTGTTAGTACCGATTACATTTGTCATTGTAGCTTCCATAGGGAAGAACTCGCAAGAAGGAACTTGTTTGAGAGCAGCAGCAGCGAAAACATAATCTACACCGCGCATTGCTACGTCAACAGATTCTCTGTTACGTACATTACCTATATAGAACTTAACCTTACTAGCCTGTTCCGGATATTGAGCTTGCAAATGATGACGCATGTCATCTTGTTTTTTCTCATCACGAGAGAAAATTCTAATTTCTTTAATATCGCTATCTAAAAAGCGACGCAACACCGCATTACCGAATGAACCAGTACCGCCAGTGATTAATAATATTTTATCTTTGAAAATTGACATAATAACTTTTTCTTCTTTTTACAATCTTCCGTCAACTAATTCTTTATTCAAAAATCCTTTTACATCAAAAATGACATGATTTTCTTTGCCGAAGCTCTTGACATTGAGTTCTGCAAATTCTTTGTGTGATACAGCAAGTATTATTGCATCGTATTTATCTGTAGGAATTTCGTTTGTGATGTCAATATTGTATTCGTGTTTTGCAATTGCTGGACTTGCCCATGGGTCGTAGATGTCGATGTTTAAGTCGTATTCGTTTAATGCTTTAACGATGTCTGCAACTTTTGTGTTACGACAGTCAGGACAGTTTTCTTTGAATGTGAAACCTAAAATCAAGATATTTGAATTCAAAACTTGAATGCCTTTCTTGAGCATCAATTTGATTGTCTGCTCCGCGACGTATGCGCCCATGCTGTCGTTCATCCTTCTGCCTGCGAGGATGATTTCAGGATTGTAACCGTATGTCATAGCGCATTGCGCCAAATAGTAAGGGTCAACGCCGATGCAGTGACCGCCAACGAGTCCTGGTTTGAAAGGCAAGAAATTCCATTTTGTTGAAGCTGCTTCCAAAACATCGTTGGTGTCGATACCCATCTTGGTGAATATTTTTGAAAGTTCATTGACGAAAGCGATGTTGATGTCGCGTTGTGAGTTTTCAATAACTTTCGCTGCTTCTGCAACTTTCATCGTTGGGGCGAGATGTGTTCCGGCTGTAATGACTGACGCATAAACGTCATTTACGATCTTGCCTATCTCAGGTGTTGAACCAGAAGTGACTTTCTTGATTTTTTCCACTGTATGAAGTTTGTCGCCCGGATTGATACGTTCAGGTGAATAACCTGCGAAGAAATCGACATTGAATTTCAAACCTGATACTTTTTCAACTACAGGGAGACATTCATCTTCTGTAACGCCAGGATAAACTGTCGATTCATAAACCACGATGTCGCCTTTGTTTATGACTTTACCAACAGTTGTGGAAGCGCCGTAAAGCGGAGTCAAATCTGGATTGTTATGTTCATCGACAGGAGTCGGAACAGCGACTACATAAAAATTACAATCACGGATTTCTTCAATGTCTGCTGTACATTTGAATCCGTGATTGTTGATGGCGTCTTGCAATAATTCGTCGGAGACTTCCAAAGTGGCATCGTGGCCAGCCATGAGAGCTTCGCAACGCTTTGCGTTCATGTCGAAACCGACAGTTTTATATTTTGTTGAGAATAAACGTGCTAATGGAAGACCAACGTAACCTAGGCCAATAACACAAATCTTTATTTCGTTCATATATAATGTTTTTTTATTGTTTACAAATTGTTTTTATACCATTCGATGGCCTCGTTCAAGCCACGGGCGAAGTCATATTCAGGATCATATCCAAGCATCTGCTGGGCTTTGCTGATGTCGGCGTTAGAGTGTTTGATGTCGCCTTTGCGATCAGGTCCGAATATAGGTTCGATATCTTTGCCTAGAGCTTTTGTCAGAGAGTAATAAATATCTATAAGATATTCTCTTCCGCCGTAGGCTATGTTAAAAGCTTCGCCAGCGTATTCTGAAGAAGCGAGACAAGCTTTGAGATTAGCTTCGATAACGTTTTCGATGTATGTAAAGTCGCGGCTTTGTTTGCCGTCGCCGTTTATTGTAGGCTGTTCGTCGTTAAGAAGCTGTTTTATAAATTTAGGGATAACTGCGGCGTATGCTCCATGAGGGTCTTGACGGCGTCCGAATACGTTGAAGTAACGCATTCCGTAAGTGTCGAGACCATAGTGTTTTGTATATTGTTTAGCCCATTCTTCATCGCAGCGTTTTGTCAAAGCGTAAGGTGAAAGAAGATTGCCTTCTCTGCCTTCTTTTTTAGGAAGGTTTGGTTCGTCGCCATAGACCGAAGAACTTGAAGCGTAAACGAATTTCTTCACTCCGCATTGGCGAGCAGCTTCCATCATATTCAATGTTCCTTGGATGTTGTTGGCGCAATAGAACAACGGCATCTCGATGCTGCGAGGAACGCTGCCCCATGCCGCTTGGTTGAGAACGTAATCAACACCTTCGCAAGCTTTCATGCAAGTATCAAGGTCTTTGATGTCACCTTTGATAAACTCATAATTAGGGTTGTCAAGGAACATATCCACGTTAGCTTGCTTGCCAGTAGATAAATCATCGAGACAACGGACTTTGTATCCGAGATTCAAGATGGCTTCACAAAGATTAGATCCAATGAAACCAGCACCGCCAGTTACTAAGAACAATGAATCTTTTGGAAATTGTAAATGTTTGTATGACATGATATTGTGTTTTTGCTCTGACTCCGAACTTTCGGTTCCAAATTTTCAGTTTTCAGTTTTTCAATTCTTATAGATACAGCTTCGCCTCCTTACTCACAGTATTTATTGCTAACCATATGATGATTAGTGATATAGCTTTTTGTGAGTAAGTGCAAAAATGTCTTATACGCAACTTGCAAAGGTAAGTTTTATTTTTTGTAAATGAAAGAAATATTTAATTTTTTTTTTAAGTTAAATTATGGTTGTTCCATTTTATACATCTCATCATAATACTTCTGATAATCCCCACTGGTGACGTTGTCCATCCATTCTTGATTGTCGAGGTACCATCTTACGGTTTTTTCAATTCCTTCTTCAAATTGGAGTGATGGTTCCCAACCGAGTTCCTTCTGCAACTTTGTTGAGTCGATGGCGTAACGTACGTCATGGCCTAATCTGTCTGTGACGTAAGTTATGAGATTCATGTCAGGAAACATTTCATCTGGCATTGAGCTGAGAGCTCTGAGTTGTGAGCTGCTCATTGCTCGTTGCTCATCGCTCAAAGCAATTCTGCCTAAAGCGATATCTACAGTTTTTATAATTGTTTTGATAATGTCTATGTTTTTCCATTCGTTGAACCCGCCGATATTATAAGTCTCAGCAACTTTTCCTTTATGGAAAATCAAATCTATCGCTCTTGCGTGGTCTTCAACGTATAACCAGTCGCGGACGTTTTCTCCTTTGCCATATACAGGCAGTGGTTTCCTATGACGTATATTATTGATAAATAGAGGAATCAATTTTTCAGGAAACTGATAAGGTCCGTAGTTGTTGGAGCAATTTGTTACGATTGTCGGCATTCCGTAAGTGTCGTGATAGGCTCTCACGAAATGATCGCTACTTGCCTTAGAGGCTGAATATGGTGAGTGAGGGTTGTATTTTGTGGTTTCATAAAAGAATTCGTCGCCGTAAGCAAGTGAGCCTTGAGTCGTGAGCTGTGAGCTGTGAGCACTTGCTTTAGTCTGATGAGGAGCAGGGATTCCTTCCGGATGATTCATCTCAAGAGCTCCATAAACTTCGTCAGTGGAGATGTGGTAGAAGCGGCAGTCAACAGACTCGGAGTCGCAGAGATTCAGAGTCGCAGAGCTATTCTTTGTGTCTTTGTGACTTTGCGTCTTTGTGACTTTATAAGGTTCTGGTTGTGATTCCCAATATAATTTCGCTGCTTGAAGTAAACTCAGCGTTCCCATTACGTTTGTTTTTGCGAAAGTAAACGGGTCTTTGATGCTTCTATCAACATGACTTTCCGCTGCGAGATGAATTATTCCATCGACTTTTTCGTCTTGCATCAACTGATAGAAAGCCTCAAAGTCGCAGATGTCCATCTTCACGAACTTGTAATTCGGTTTGTCTTCAATGTCTTTAAGATTTGCCAAATTACCAGCATAAGTGAGTTTGTCGACGTTGATAATTTTATATTCTGGGTATTTGTTAACGAATAATCTTACGACATGGTTTCCAATGAAACCCGCTCCTCCTGTTATAACAATACTGCGTCTCATGGTTGTAAAATTATTCGTTTATTAACTTAAGCAAGTACTGACCATATTGGTTCTTAATCATTGGTTGTGCCAATTCTTGCATTTTCTCCTTTGAAATCCAGCCTTGTGTATATGCTATCTCTTCGAGACATGCTACTTTGAGTCCAGTTCTTTTTTCCAGTACTTCGATATATGTTGATGCCTCTGAGAGTGAGTCGTGGGTTCCTGTGTCGAGCCAAGCGAATCCTCTGTCGAAGACTTGTACTTTCAGTTCTCCGTCTTTGAGGAATTCTTGGTTTACTGATGTTATTTCCAATTCTCCTCTTGCGGACGGCTTGATGTTTTTAGCGACTTCAACGACTTTATTCGGATAGAAATAAAGTCCTACGACAGCGTAATTGCTCTTAGGATTTTTTGGTTTCTCTTCTATTGAGATGCAGTTGCCGTTCTTGTCGAATTCGGCTACACCGTAACGTTCAGGGTCGCTGACCCAGTAGCCGAATACCGTGGCTTTATTATTATGTTCAGCGTCGATGACGGCGTTTTTCAGTAAGGAGGTGAATCCTGCACCTTGGAAAATATTATCGCCCAGAACCAGACAAGCGCAGTCGTCGCCTATGAAGTTTTCGCCGATGATGAATGCCTGGGCGAGACCGTCTGGTGATGGCTGCTCAGCGTAGCTGAAATTCACTCCATAATCGGAGCCGTCGCCGAGAAGACGTTGGAATCCTGGTAAGTCCTGAGGTGTCGAGATTATCAATATATCACGAATACCTGCCAGCATAAGAGCTGAGATCGGGTAATAGACCATTGGTTTGTCGAATATAGGAAGCAGCTGCTTGCTGACACCTTTTGTGATAGGATATAAACGAGTGCCTGAACCACCTGCGAGTACGATGCCTTTCATACGAATTGAAATTTGAAAGTTACTTTTTTGATTTTAACGTTTTTATATTAGATGTATTGTTATTTTATTTCCATCCGAACGGATGCTTGCTCAACTCCATTTTCGCCAGTGGATGGTAGTCGCCTACGAGTCCTATCGGCTGGGCGTTCCTTATATTGTAAACCATCTCGATGCAGTTCCTGGCTTCTGATATTCTGAATCCTTCGCCAGCGAGAATTTTCTTGTAACTTTCGGTATGTAGTTCCGTAAATCCTTCGCTGAATTCAAATTCGCTGCCGTCGATCATGATGGTTCTGTATGTTCTTTTTTCTCCATCTACGGCGTTATCTGGCAAGGTGTCGGCGTTGATGCTTAAGAAATAGCGGACCCTGGCTTTCTCTAATTCCAAATAACCAGCCACTCTGTCGTGACTTGATACGTGGACGATACTCTTTGTCACTTTGCCGAAAATCCATTGCAGCATATCGTAGAAATGAATGCCGATGTTGGTCGCTACGCCACCGCTTTTGTTGATGTCGCCTTTCCAGGAGGTGTAGTACCAGTTGCCTCTGGCTGTTATATATGTCAGATCGACATCGTAGATCTTGTCTTTCGGACCTTCGTCTATTTTCTTTTTCAAAGCTATAATCGATTTATGAAGACGAAGTTGTAGGATTGTATATGCTTTTTTTCCGGTCGATTTCTCGACAGCTTCTAAAGCGTCGATGTTCCAAGGATTTAGGACGACTGGTTTTTCGCAAATCACGTCGCAGCCGAGTCTGAGTCCGTAGCGTGTGTGTGCGTCGTGGAGATAATTCGGTGTACAGACGGTGACGAAATCTATTTTCTGACCTTTTTCGATAAGTCGTGTGTTATGTCGGTCGAATAGTTCTTGCTCGGTAAAGAACGAAGCTTGAGGAAAGTAGCTGTCCATTATCCCGACGCTGTCGTTTTTATCGTAAGCGGAAACCAAGACGTTACCTGTATCTTTTATCGCTTTGAGATGCCGTGGCGCGATATAACCGCCCACACCTATTATTGAGAAATTCATAGTTATAATTTATTTCCATATTCATCAACTGTTCCAATCTGTCGTGCTGGAACTCCCGCCATCAGTGCGTAGTCGGGAACGTCTTTTGTCACGACGGCTCCTGCTGCTATCATGGCGAATCTTCCGACAGTGACTCCGCAGACAATAGTGCAGTTGGCTCCAAGCGAGGCTCCTTCTTTCACCAAGGTCTTTTTATAAACTCCGTGAACAGGGAATGCGGCTCTCGGTATCGTTACGTTGGTAAAGACGCAACTTGGTCCGCAGAAGACGTTGTCTTCCAACTCTACGCCTTCGTATATCGAGACGTTGTTCTGAACTTTCACGCCATCGCCGATTTTGACATTATTTCCGACATTGACATTCTGCCCGAAAGAACAATTCTTTCCGATTACAGCACCGGATTGAATATGACAGAAATGCCACATCTTGGTGCCTTCGCCAATCGTCACGTTATCGTCGATGTATGACGATTCATGAACAAAAACATTGGAAGAAGGCTTTTGGCTATTGGCTATTGGCTGTTTGTTGTTAATTGTTGACATTAAACCTTAAACCAAAAAAGTTGATTATAAATTATCTTTTTCTATATCTTTGAAATAATTTACGGTGCCGACTTTCAATTCGTAGGTAGCCAAGTCGTCGCATACGATGATTCCTTTCGGGTGCATCTGCAATGCGCTGACAGTCCATAAATGATTGACGCTGCCTTCTATCACCTGAGCTATCGCTCTTGCCTTGCCGTGACCGTTAGCCAAAATCATCACTTCTCTGGCGTCCATTACTGTGCCGACTCCTACTGTCAAGGCTGTCTTTGGAACTTGGTTGATGTCGTTGTTGAAAAATCTGGAGTTGGCGATGATAGTGTCTGTCGTCAATGACTTCACTCTTGTTCTGGAAGTAAGAGATGAACCTGGTTCGTTGAAAGCGATATGTCCGTCAGGACCGATGCCGCCCATGAAAAGGTCGATGCCTCCGTATGACTTTATCTTTTCTTCATAACGAAGACATTCTGCTTCAAGGTTTTCGGCGTTACCATTGAGAATGTTGACATTTTCTTTCTTTACATCGACATGATTGAAGAAGTTGTTCCACATGAAAGAATGGTAGCTTTCAGGATGATTTTCAGCGATTCCGACATATTCGTCCATGTTGAAAGTGACGACATTCTTGAAAGATACCTTGCCTTGTTTGTATAGTTCTATCAAGGCTTTGTATGTTCCGAGCGGTGTTGATCCTGTAGGAAGTCCCAAAACGAAAGGCTTTTCTTCTGTCGGATTAAATTCATTGATTTTCTTCACAATATGATTAGCTGCCCATTGTGACACTTTTTCATAATTAGGTTCGATGATAACTCTCATATATTATTGATTTTTTAAATTTCGATTTGTCAGGCTAAGGCTAAGACCAAGGCTAAGACTAAGACTAACTGTTGAGTAATAGCTAATTGGTACAGCTTCGCCTCCTGAGTCACATTTAAGCCTCTGGTGAGGCTGACAACAGACAACAGTCAACGGACAACTGTCTTTGTTCATTATGCTCAGTAGGTGCGAATATAATGTTAACTCGCAAATTTAATCAATATTCTTTATAGGCAAAAAAATAATCGGGATAATTTTTTAACTTTGCAAAAAAAATCAGATGATACTTTGTTTAGAAACTTCCACCGCAGTTTGTTCTGTGGCTCTTGTAGATAACGGCAACGTTGTTGCTTTGAGAGAATCGCTTGATGGTCAGAATCATGCCGAGAAAATCACGGTTTTTATTGATGAAGTGATGAAAGAAGCCAATGTGGCTTATAAGGATTTGGACGCTGTGGCTACTAGTATGGGGCCGGGTTCTTATACCGGATTGCGTATTGGTGTCAGCGCCGCCAAAGGTTTTTGCTATGCTTTGGAAAAGCCGCTCATCGCGATCGACACTCTAGCTGCTATGGCGCATGGTTTTAAAGTTGCAGAGTC
The DNA here is from genome assembly GCA_045615285.1 of Bacteroidales bacterium. Taxonomy (GTDB): domain Bacteria; phylum Bacteroidota; class Bacteroidia; order Bacteroidales; family F082; genus Limimorpha. Next base: position 5,647 of record JAZLEO010000030.1, on the reverse strand, counting down.
AACGGTGTCTGAGTCTTTCGAAAACGCAACTCTTCTTTGTCCGATGATTGATGCAAGACGTATGGAAGTTTATTCGGCTTTTTTTAATGAGAGACTTGAGAAGCTCTCAGAAACAGAGGCTCTTATCATCGATGAGAGCTCTTTCATGGAGTTGAAACAAAACAATCATCTTTATCTCTTTGGCGACGGTGCCGACAAACTCGCCGCTCTCTTTGAAAATGACGAGAATATAACAGTGGTTGAGAAATTCCATTGTTCTGCATCATATATGGCAGTTTTGGCAGACGAGGCTTTCAAGAACAAGCAATTCGTCGATGTGGCTTATTTCGAGCCTTTCTATCTCAAGGATTTTGTCCCGGGAATGCCGAAAGTTAAGGGGTTGATGTGAAACTAAGGCTAAAGCTAAAGCCAAGACTTATCCTTCGTCTTCGTCTTGGTCTTGGTCTTCACCTTTCCCCCTCCTTCATTTTTCGAAACAATCAAGAAATCAAGCTGCTTCTTGATCAGGTTCACGTTTTTGACTTGTACCTTGACTTCATCTCCGAGTTGGTAGATGTTGCCGTAGTCTTGTCCGATGACTCGGAAGTTTTCTTCGTCCAAATAATAGAAGTCGTCGTTGAGATCGGCGTAGCGTACAAGACCTTCACATTTGCTTTTCTTGAGTTCTACATAAATTCCCCATTTGCTGATGCCAGAGATAAGTCCGTCGAAGACTTTCCCAATTTGATCTTGCAGATATTCTGCTTGTTTGTATTTCACAGATTCGCGTTCCATCTCGGCAGCTCTTTTCTCCATTTCGCTGGCATGGAGGCACAAATCCTCATATTCTTCTTTATCAGCACTCGGCTGATTTTCTATGAGATAACGTTCTATCAGACGATGTACCATCAAGTCGGGATAACGGCGTATCGGTGAAGTGAAGTGTGTATAATAAGGGAATGCCAGTCCGTAGTGACCGATGTTCGTCGTGCTATAGACAGCCTTCGCCATGGTTCTGATCGCAACCGATTCTACGAGGTTCTTCTCTCCTTTTCCATCAACGGCATTGAATAAGGCATTATACGATTTAACCAACTTCTCTCTCGAACTGATATTCATCGAATAACCGAGTTTTGAGACAAGCTGAATGAAATTATAAAGTTTCTCAGGGTTAGGTTCGTCGTGGATTCTGAATACGAAAGTGTAATCCTTGAACTTACTTCCAGGTTTTGCTATGGTTTCAGCTATGGTTTTGTTAGCCAAAAGCATAAAGTCTTCGATAAGCATATTGGCTTCTTTCTGAACTTTGACGTATGTGTCGATAGGCTTGCCGTTTTCATCAAGAATAAATTTCACTTCTTCAGAGTGGAAATTGATGCATCCTTCTTTCATTCTCTTGGCTCTTAATTTCGTGGCTAAATCGTTGAGCGCCATCAGTTCTTTCTTGTTATCTCCGTCAGCACCTTCTATCATTTCCTGCACTTCTTCGTAAGCGTAGCGACGATTAGATTTTATGACAGTCTTACCGATCCATTTGTTGACAATATCGGCGTTTTCGTTAAGTTCAAAGATGACTGAAAACGCTAGCTTCTCTTCATCAGGACGTAATGAGCAGACCATGTTACATAATTTCTCTGGTAACATCGGTATAGTTCTGTCAACGAGATATACAGATGTCCCTCTGTCCTGAGCTTCGACATCTATCGCGGAACCAGGCTGCACGTAATGCGACACGTCAGCGATATGTACGCCGACTTCGTAGTTGCCGTTATCCAAATATCTCAAAGAGAGAGCGTCGTCGAAGTCTTTTGCGTCGTGAGGGTCGATGGTGACTGTAAAGATGTCGCGGAAGTCGCGGCGTTTCTTTATCTCTGAAGATTTGATTTTTTCGGATATAGCCTTGGCTTCTTTTTCAACGGCTTTAGGAAATTCCAGAGGATATTCGTATTCCGCAAGAATAGATTGCATTTCGACGTTGTTTTCACCTGGATTACCAAGCACTTTCACTATCTCGCCGAAAGGATTCTTGGCGTTGTCGGGCCATTCTGTGAGATGAACGATGACTTTCTGACCATCTTTGGCTCCTTTATAGCTTCCTTTTGGGATGAAGATGCTGAGCGGCATCGAGGAACGGTCTGGAACCACGAAAGCGAATCCGTGAGAGAGGCTGAAGATACCGACAAAATCGGTCTTGGCGCGCTCGATAATCTCGATAATCTCGCCTTCGTTTTTCTTGCTTTTGCGTTTAGGGAACATCGCCACCTTGACTTTGTCGCCGTGAAGTGCCTTGCCGGTGTTGTTAGCAGCGATGAAAATATCTTCGCCTTCTTCGTCAGGAATGACGTAAGCCTTGCCTGTGTTTTTCATATCGACGGTTCCTGTGACAATCTGCTGCTTAGGACCGTATTCATGAATGAAGTCAGGGTGAAGAAGATAACGATACGGACGGTCTTCTATGAGTTTTCCTTCGTTGCAAAGCGTGACTAAAATCTGATGTATCACGTCTTTTCCCGCAGCGTCACGGACCGACATTATCTTCGCTATTTGTTTATAATTCATCGGCTTGAAAGGATTCTCGCCAAATATAGTGAGTATTGTATTTACAAAAGTGCTGAGGCTGTTTTTATTCTTTTTTCTTGACATAGTAAAGTTGTTTTTAAGTTTGGATAAGGATATTGTCCGTTGACTGCCGAAGGCATTACAAAGATAAAAAAAAGTATCAACCATATAACGATTGATACTTGAAAAAGTTGCCCAACCAGGGTTCGAACCTGGACTTTACTGATCCAGAGTCAGTCGTGTTGCCAATTACACCATTGGGCAATTTTGCGGGTGCAAAGATAATAATTTTAATTTAAAGTTTAAATCTGAAAATGTAAAATTTTTACTTTTGATAGTAAATAAATCAGGGCGTATCGCATACGCCCTGATTTATTTTAAATTTACAATTTATCTCGTTCCGTAGGCTGAAACTGGATATAACGACACTGCGTAGCAGGCTCCGTAAGGTGCTCCGGAGAATTTTATTGTTCCTGTAGCTTCATTGAAACTCACAGCGTATTCACGCAGCATTTGTTGTGTCGGGTCTCCTGATTCGCCATTTTGGTGTATATCGTCAGAATCTGTTATCCATATTTTTGTCAGTATTCCTGTAGCGTTATCTATTTCGTAGCCCCACAATGTTGTTGCATGGTGCAATGAGCCGAGGTTTGCGGAGAGAGCTACTGCGAGTGAGACGAGGCCTCTGTCCATAAATTCCACTACCATATCAGAGAACTTTTTCAGACGTTGGTTGTTAGGAAGTCCCGAACCGTTGCCCCAGTTGTAATAGTTGTTATATTCTTGTGATATGAGGTCGTTATATTCTAATATTTCTGGCACGATGACGTAGTCGTATTCATGATAGACGTTCGGTAATATCTGGCTGCTCCAGATGTCTGCGAAATAACCTCCGCTGTTGTCGTTAAGTGGTTGTGCATGAGAACCTGCCGACGCTTCTTTCATGATGTTGCGTCCTTCAAAGTACCATGTTACGCCGTGGCTTACTGTGCCGCCTCTTGAGTTGTCCCATAAGTCGCGATACAAATCCATGATGGCGAGGTTGTAAGACGCTATTCCGTCATATACTTTGGTTCCAGCTCCATTCACTGCACCTGCAGGCAAAGTGTTGCCGGCTTCCACGTATCTGTCTTGCCACCATTGGATGATGTTTGCCGACGAAGCTGCCCAGCACATATTGATATCACTTCCTCCTTGTTTTAGTTTGTTGACATCGTACCAGCCTGAGGTAAGTGTCACGCCTTCAGCGAAAAATACTGTCGTTCCTAAGTCTGGAGCTTGTTCGGCGGTGATTGTTATCTCGTTCGATTGAACTTCGTTCTTTTGGGCATAAACTGTGTATGTTCCTGCGTTATAAGTCGTGAATTTGTTTCCGTTTATTTTATTTCCGTTCACGAAAATGTTGGACTGACTTGTCACGTCGTTGCCTTCTTGTGTCACGGTAAATGTCACTGCGTCAGTTCCGTTGGCTACGATAGTTGTTGTTGACGCACTGAGTTCTATAGGTTTTTCTTCTTCCACAACGATAACTTCTTTGGCGAAGAATTTTATTTCATTTGACACTATGGTGTCGTTTTTCTTTGCGTAAACGACGTAAGTTCCTGCTGTAGTGGTTTTAAATTCTTTGCCTTCGATTGGGTTGTTATTGACAAATATTTCAGAGATGTTAGTGACATCTGTAGTGTCTTGCATCACTGTGAATTCAATGAAATCAATACCGTCGGCGACGATTGTATCGGTTGATGCCGAGAGAGTTATCGGGCCTTCGACAGGAGTTTCGTTTTCATTGTCATCTTCGCCCTGATTCTCGTCCCCGTTCTCATCCTCGTTCTCATCCTCGTTCTCATCCCCGTTCTCATCCTCGTTCTCATCCTCGTTCTCGTTCTCGTTTTCGTCCCCATTCTCATCTCCGCCTTCGTCAACGACTTCAATAGCTTTTACGCTAATGTTATTAGATGTCGCATCTTCGTAAGTGGCGTAAAAAGAATATGTTTTTGGAGATGTCGTTGAGAATGTTGTAGCTCCGAGTTCTTTCTTGCTGTCGGCGAAAAAGATGCGGCAATTTTTAGTGACGTCGTCTTCGTCATTGCAGATGACTTTAAATTTCACTACATCTTCACCGTTGGCGGATATTTCTGTTTTATCAGCGCTCAAGGTTATGACAGGTGTTTTTTTACATGATGGAATGATTAGACAAATTATTGTCAGAATAAATAACAGCTTTTTCATATTAAAACATTTGGTTAAATATAACAATCTGCAAATATAATGATAATTTTGATTTAACAGACATCAGGTTTAGAATTTATCGATGTCTGAATTCATCTAAGGTGTAATCGGCTCCAGCGATCAATTGGGTTTTGGGAACGGGAAATGGAGACGGGGAATGGGATTAAAGTTTAAGGTTCAATAGCTCGAAAAAAAACTCAGAACCCCATTTCTGAGATTCTGAGCCTATTTCTAAAATTCTATAAATTCTAGAATTCTAAAGTTTTAAAATAATCAGTCACCTAATGTAGCTACCATAACAGCTTTGATAGTGTGCATACGGTTTTCTGCTTCGTCGAATACGATTGAATTTTCTGATTCGAAAACTTCTTCTGTAACTTCAACGCCATCGAGACCGAATTGTTTGTAAACGTCGCGGCCAACTTGTGTTTCTAAGTTGTGGTAAGCTGGTAAGCAGTGCATGAATTTGCATTTTGGATTGCCAGTCATCTTCATCATTTCGCCGTTTACTTGGTAAGGTTTTAACAAGCTGATACGTTCTGCCCATACTTCAGCTGGTTCGCCCATTGATACCCATACGTCTGTATATAAGAAGTCACAACCTTTAACGCCTTCTTCAACGTTGTCGGTTACTGTAACTGTAGCGCCAGTTTCTTTAGCGATTTCTTTACATGTTGCTACGAGTTCTGGATCTGGTTGCAATGATTTAGGAGCAACGATTCTTACGTCCATGCCCATCTTAGCGCCACCGACCATCAAAGAGTTACCCATGTTGAAACGAGCGTCGCCAACGTAAGCGAAAGTAACTTTGTTTAATGGTTTGTCTGTGTGTTCTGTCATTGTTAAGAAGTCAGCCAAGATTTGTGTTGGGTGGAATTCG
>JAZLEO010000029.1:0-48835 GCA_045615285.1 Bacteroidales bacterium | reverse complement strand
TCTACGACATTTATGGAAGACGCCAAGTCGCCGTGACACCAAGTCGCCAAATCGATGTCGCTGATTTGACTAGCGGAGTTTATTTCATTAAGATAAATACTGAAAAAGGAAATATTGTTAAAAGATTTATAAAGCAATGAGTTATGAGCTACAGTCTATGGGCAATGAGCTATGAGCTATGAGCAATCACACAACTAAAAGTTCACAACTCACAGCTCACAGCAAAAATAAAATTATGAAAAAGACATTACTATTAACATTAGCGTTATTGTTATCGATGATAGCATTTTCGCAAAGCAGGGTTTCTTATATAAGCGAACATTTTGATTCAGAGGATTTTCCGGCAGGATGGACCTTTGAAGGCGAAGGCACCGAAAACTGGGAGATTTGGGGAACGCACCAAGCAGGCGGCGAACCTAACGAAATAAAACTGTATTGGAAACCGTCGTTTACAGGTGTAGCCCGTCTGGTATCGCCAGCCATGAACCTGACCGGCGTCTCCGAGATAGTGGTCTCCTTCAAGGCTTTTCTGGACAACTATCAGGATGTGCCCCACAAAATGGGAGTAGCGACAACTTCCGACAACGGAGCTACATGGAACATCGCATGGCAAGACTCATATTCAAACAGCAACCAAGGACAACACAGCTTAGTAAAGACCATCTCAACTCCTGACATGGGAAAAGAAAACGTCAAAATATGCATATTCTACGACGGAGCTTCAGGTAATATGAACGGTTGGTATTTCGATGATATTGAAGTATATACAATCGATAAACTTAATCTCGGAATCATGTCAATAGACGTACCAGAAATAGCAGGAACGACAGACAACGAAATAGCTTTCACAGTAAAAAATACAGGCAAGAACGAAGTGACATCATTCAGCGCAAGTTATCAGATTGACGACAACGAAGTCGTGGTACAGGATTTTGTGACAAGCATCATTTCATTAAATGAAGAAAGTTTCTCTTTCCAAGAAAAAATAGATCTTATCCCTGGTTCTCACAGCCTTACAATTTCAATTATTGAAGTCAACGGCGAACAAGACATCACCTCCGACAATGTCATGTCAACAGAAATTAACATCGCTATGGGAACAGTACAAAGAAAACCGATGATAGAACATTTCTCAAGTCCTACATGTGCGCCATGCGTTTATGTGAACCAGGCGATGGCACTTCTCACCGAGAAATATCACGGCGAATATACCTATACGAAATTCCCTCTCAACTTCCCGACAGACGGCGATCCTTATTACACAGACGAATGCAAGGCGAGAAAGACATACTATAACGTCATGGCAGCGCCTACAATTTTCCTGGACGGCGACTTGTACGGCAACAATAACATCACAGACAGCGACTTCGAGGCACGCCGCAACATCCCGGCTTACATCGACATAAAAGGAGCTTTTGAAGTGAATGAAAACGACAGCACCATAAACATCATCGTCGATGTGATGCCTTACATAAACCTCTACGCAAAAAGACTTTTCGTGACAGTCAACGAAAAAACCACTACAGGAAACGCTTCATACAACGGAGAGACAGAGTTCCATCACATTATGATGAAGATGTTCCCTAACGAAAACGGCGAAGAAATCGACTTGATAACCGGAGAATTGCAACATTTCGAGTTCACTTACGACATGAACGAAACATATATGGAAGAACTCGACGACCTGGAAGTGGCGGTATGGATTCAAGATTATTTCGACTACATAATTTACAACAGTAATTATATGTATGAATACTGCGAGCATCCTTATCCAGCTAGAAATCTGCAACTTACAGAAGCCGACAGCACTTTGCGAATCACTTGGGAAGCACCTGAAAACGCATCTCCTATAGCTTATAATCTTTATATCAACGAAGAATTGGTGCTGGAAAACACCAACGATCTGTCATATACGACAGATGTAGCCGCCGGACTGACAGTAGCGAAAGTCGTCGCCCTATACGAAGACGACAAGACTTCGGTAAGTGTAATCGGTAATATATTAGTAGAAACAAATACAGAATCAATTGAAGAAAATGTCACATTCTTAGGCATTTATCCAAATCCTGTTGGCGACATTCTCTACATCGAGACAGAATCAGACATAAAAGAAATCGCGATTTACGACATTTATGGAAGACAACAAGTCACAGAAACACCAAGTCGCCAAGTCGATGTCGCTGATTTGACTAGCGGAATCTATTTCATCAAGATAAATACTGAAAAAGGAAATATTGTTAAACGTTTTATAAAGCAATGAGATACGGGCTATGAGCAACTCACAGCTCACAGCTCACAGCAAAAATAAAATTATGAAAAAGACATTACTATTAGCATTAGCGTTATTGATTTCTACATCAATTTTCGCACAGAAAAGATCAGTACTTTTAAGAGAAACATTTGATGCTTTGTCGGCTCCACTTGGCTGGACGACATCGGAAAACGCTGCCGACAATTGGGCGATCTCCACGACCAACAAGGCTGGAGGCGAAGCCAACGAATTGAAATTCAACTCAACACCTCAAGCCGTCGGCGTATCACGTATAATAACAACACCTGTCGATTTAACAGGATTATCAACAGTGACTGTCTCATTCAGACATTTCTTCGACAAGAAAACCATGTCGGCATTAATCGGAATCGCCACTTCTTCAAACAACGGACAGACTTGGAGCGCGGCTTGGTCACAGTCATATTCCGAAGGCGGCCAATATACAGTCATCAAGTCAGTCAAGACTCCTGACATGGGAAAAAACAACGTCTTGTTCTGCATCTATTTCCAAGGCAACTCCAGTTCGGTCAACGGATGGTATTTCGACGATTTGGAAATCACCACATTGGAAGCCATCGACGCTAAAGCTGAAAGCATCGACATGGGCAATATCGTTCCGGCCGGCGACAACGAAATAGTATTCTCAGTCCAAAACACCGGCAGCGATGCGATAACATCTTTCGAGGCCAGCTTCGAAATGAACGGCGAGACAATAACAGAATCTTTTGAAACACAATTGGCTCAATATGAAACGAAACAATTCTCGTTTGAAAAGAAAATCAATCTGACTCCTAACAATTACAACTCAAAATTAGAGATTACATCTGTCAATGGAGAACAAGATCAGAATAACGTCAACAACATCGCCCGCAAGAACATACGCGTAGCTTTGAACAAGACACAAAGATTACCGATGATAGAACATTTCTCAAGCTCAACATGTTCGGCATGTGTATCTTTGGACGGCGCAATGAAAGAACTCACGGCTGCCAACACAGGCAGATTCGTCTATACGAAATACGCCATGAACTGGCCAGGTTCCGGCGACCCATACTACACAAGCGAAGGCAATGTGAAGAAAAATCTCTACAACGTGGGATCGGTGCCGTTCTTGGCATTTAACGGAAAGAGTCACAGCTATATAGCCATAACACAAGAAGAATTGGACGCCACATACGACAGTCCGGCCTTCATCGACATAAAAGGAGCTTTCAACACCGAAGGCAGCAACATCAACATAGTAGCCGACATAATGCCTTACGTGAACCTCTCTAACGTGAAAGTACACATCTCCGTCAATGAAAAAATCACCACCGAGAATATCGGAACCAACGGATTGAAGGAATTCCATCACATTATGATGAAGATGTTCCCTAATGCAGAAGGCAGCGCTACTGACTTTGTAGCCGGTGAGGCTCAACGTTTTGAATTCACCTACGACATGAGCAAGACTTTCGTCGAAGAAATGAACGACCTCGAAGTGGCAGTATGGATCCAAGACATCGACACAAAAGAAATCTATAACAGCAACTATTTATACGCTGACTGCGGACATCCTTATCCTGTCAAAAACCTTCAGCTCACAAATTCCGACAAGCTCACAATCAGCTGGGAAGCTCCTGAAAACGCAACGCCATCAGCATATAACTTATTCATAAACAACGAACTTATTTTAGAAAACACAACAGAATTGTCATACGTCATAGAAAATCCTGACGGATTCTACGGCGTGGAAGTCGTTGCCTTATATGAAAACGGAATGGTCTCAGTAGGAGAAGTAGAAACCATCATCACTGGATGCCATGCACCTATTAATATTACAGCCGACTTCGAGCCTTTCGTACAAAACTTCGACTACAGACACAGAGTCACCTTGAATTGGGAAGCTGTCAACGAAGCTGATTTCTATACAGTTTATGTAAATGGCGAAAAACTCGCCGACGTCGAAGAAACTACATTCGTGACAGGTTTCGACAGAGGCGGAACATATACATACACAATAACATCCAACTGTGCTTCAGTGGAATCAGAACATTCTGAACCATGTATAGTTTTCTTGGACGGAACTTCAGTGGAAGAACATGAATTCAAATTCAACATCTACCCTAACCCTGTCAACGACAGACTCCATATCGAGACAGAATACGAAATAAAAGAAATCGCTATCTACGACATTTATGGAAGACAACAAGTCGCCAAGTCGCCAAGTCGCCAAGATAATCTTACAATTGACGTCGCTGATTTGAATAGCGGAATCTATTTCATTCAGATAAAAACCGAAAAAGGAAATATTGTTAAAAGATTTATAAAGCAATGAGCTACGGGATATGAGCTGTGAGCAATGAGCAATCACACAGCTCACAGCTCACAGCTCACAGCAAAAATAAAATCATGAAAAAGACATTACTACTAACATTAGCGTTATTGTTGTCGGTGACGACTTTTGCGCAGATTTTAATAGATGAAAAATTCGACGCTTCAGAAATGCCTGAAGGCTGGAGCATCATGGGGCAAGCACAGAACAACTGGAGTATCAGCAGCACCAACATGGCGGGCGGCGAAGCCAACGAAGCCAAGCTGACATGGAATCCACAGTTTGATGGAGCCACACGTCTGGTGACAAAAGCCGTCGATCTCACCGATGTTGAAGGTGTTACCATCACCATGAAACATTACTTCGAGAATTATGACCAAAACTACAAAGCTTTTCTGGGCATAGCCACGTCATCAGACAAAGGTGAGACTTGGAATCTTGGCTGGAGTCAAGAATACAACGTCCCTGGCAAATACGACATCGAAGAAAGAATCGTCACATCAGATATGGGAAAATCTGAAGTCATGTTCTGCGTATTCTTCGATGGCACATCATACAACTTCACACAATGGTGCTTCGACAATATCCTTATTAAAGCACAATCCAATTCAGAAATAAGACTGAACAGCATCGACATTTACGAACGAATCGGTTCAGGTCCGTTGGATGTAAGTTTCAGCGTGCAAAACATGGGAAACAACAACATACAGACAATCGAAGCCAGCTATGAATTGGAAGGTTATGAAACCGTGACAGAGACTTTCACAACATTGATAGAGTCGTTCGGAACAAAAACACTCACATTCTCAGACAAAAAGAACATCCTTCCTGGAACTTACAACATAAAGATCGATATTCTAAGCATCAACGGCGGAGAAGATAACCTCGACGACAACACTCTGACAAAAGAATTCAACGCCTCATTGGGTGAAAAACAAAGAATCCCGATGATAGAACATTTCTCAAGTTCTACATGTGCGCCATGCGTCTTGATCAACCAACTGATGGCGAAACTCACGACCAACAATCCAGGCAAATACACATATACCAAATATGTCGTCAATTATCCTGGTGTAGGCGATCCATATTACACAACAGAAAGCGGCATCAGAAAAGATTATTACACAGCACATTCAGTGCCACGCGTATTTTTAGATTCAGAATTCCAGCTCAGCGGTTCCACTCCACAACCTGTCACACAAACAGCTTTGTTGAACAGATATAGCGTCCCTGCTTTCGCCGAGATAAGAGGCGCTTTCGACATCGATGAAAACAACATCATAAAAATCACCGCCGATGTAGCGTCATACGTCAACCTCAATAATGTCAGGACTTTTATCACCGTCAATGAAAAAACAACCACGGAAAATCATGTGGAATACGGAGGGAACGGCGAGACTGAATGGCATCACGTCATGCTCAAGATGCTCGACGGAGGAAACGGCATCGAGACAACGATAAAAGCTGGCGAATCAAAACGTTTTGAATTCACCTACGACATGAGCACCACCTTCATGGAAGAAGCCAACGACCTCGAAGTGGCAGTCTGGATTCAGGATTACAATACAAAAGAAATCTTCAACAGCCATTATCTGTATGAATACACCGAACATCCTTATCCTGCCGAAAACCTCCAGATCATCGAAGGCAACAGACTCAAAATAAAATGGGATAAGCCTGAAAACGCAGAACCTAAAGGCTACAACCTCTATATCAATAATGAGCTGACATTGAGCAATACGCAAGAGACATCATTCAGCATAGACAAGTCAGATTTCTGCATCGTAGAAGTGGTGGCTTTGTATGAAAACGACATGACATCCGTCGGTTCAGTAAACATCTATTCTTCAGAATTCGCGGCACCTCAAAACGTGACGGTGACAGACAGCACGACAAAAATCATCGTCTCTTGGGACGCTGTCGATGACGCTACAAACTACGAAGTATATCGCAACGGAAAATTCGTCGCTACCTCAGAAACTAACAGCTACAACGACAACAATATCGTCAAAGACGAAGAATACTGCTATCAAGTCAAGGCTATTTTCGATAACGGAAAATCAGCTCTAACCAAAGAAGTATGCGCTACAGCGACAGGCAACGGCGGCGTTTCTATAAAAGAACTCAGCGACAAACTCAACATCTACCCTAACCCTGTCAACGATGTCATTTACATTGAAACAGAACTCGAGGTCGAAGATATTTCGATTTACGACATTTATGGACGACAACAAGTCAACAAGTCAACAAGTCAACAAGTAGATGTCGCTGATTTAAACAGCGGAATTTATTTCATCAAGATAAATACTGAAAAAGGAAATATTGTTAAACGTTTTATAAAGCAATGAGCTATGAGCCATGAGCCATGAGCTATGAGCAATCACAAAACTCACAACTCAAAGCTCACAACACAAAGCTCACAACTCAAAGCTCAAAGCTCAAAGCTCACAGCCCACAGCAAAAATAAAATCATGAAAAAGACATTACTATTAACATTAGCGTTGTTGTTGTCGGTGACGACTTTCGCGCAAAAGAGAGGCACCTTATTAAAAGAAAATTTCGATTCTCCAACGATGCCAGAAGGCTGGACAATAACTGGCGGTTACAATCAGAACTGGTCGGTATCAGAAAGCAAATTATGCGGAGGAGAAGCTTACGAGATGAAACTGTCTTGGACGCCCGTATTTTATAACGCATTCACAAGGCTGACATCTCCAGCCTTAGATCTCACCGGCGTTGACGAAATCATGGTCTCGTTCAAACATTATGTGGATATTTACACAACATTTCCGTCAACGATAGGCATCGCCACTTCAACCAACGGAAGCAACTGGTCGGTATGTTACGAACAGACATTCACCTCAGACGGTCAGCACAACATAAGCCAGATCATCTCAAACGACGACATGGGAAAAGAAAACGTGATGATTTGTCTGTTCTATAAAGGCAACTCCGCCAATATCAACGCAGTATATTTCGATGACATCGAAGTTATGACGATAGAGAACACTAACGTCAAAATCGAGTCGATCGATACGCCTGTAAATATCAGCAGCGGCGACACCGAAATAACATTCACTCTCCAGAATCTCGGCGTCGAAGAAATCACTACTTTCGAAGCTAAATATGACGCAAACGGCCAGACTTACAGCCAGACATTCGAGACAAACATCGCAAATCTTGAGGCAAAACAATTCGTTTTCGGACAAAAAATCGCTCTCACTCCAGGAAAATATGACGTTACTGTCGAGGTGACATCAGTCAACAATAAAGAAGATGAAGATGTCAGCAACAACACACTTGAAAAAGAAATCAATGTCGCATTAGGTTCGTCACAAAGAATACCGCTGATAGAACATTTCTCAAGCTCGACATGCGGACCTTGCGTAAGTGTCAACAATGCGATGCACACCTTGACAAACAACAATGTCGGCAAATTCACTTACGTCAAATATCCTCTAGGATTCCCTGCTCCTGGCGACGCTTACAACACAGCAGAATGCAATGTGAGAAAAGAATACTATTATGTTACAGCAGCTCCTAACGTAGTGTTCAACGGAAGCAACATCGGCTCGTCACCAATATCTCAATATCAATTAGATAACAGCTACAACGACAGAGCTTTCGTCAATATAAAAGGAGCTTTCAATGTCGATGGAAACATCATCAACATCACGGCGGATGTCATGTCTTACATCAACTTGAACAACATGAAAGCGTTCGTAACCGTCAATGAAAAAACAACTACAGGAAACGAAGGAACCAACGGCGAGAAAGAATTCCATCACATCATGTTAAAAATGCTTAACGATGCGAACGGAAATGAAGTCAACATCAACTTAGGTGAATCTCATCGTCTTGAATTCACTTACGATATGTCAGAAACTCATGTCGAAGAAATGAACGACCTTGAAGTGGCAGTATGGATTCAAAACCATGTCACAGGCGAAGTGTTCAACAGCAGCTACTTATATGAATACGCCGAACACCCTTATCCGGCAAGAAACCTCAACTTCACCAAAGATAACGACAACATCAACATAACATGGGAAGCTCCTGAAAAAGGCGAACCTACCGGCTATAACTTGTACGTCAACAACGAACTGGTAGCGCAAAACACTAAAGAATTTTCACACTCCTTAAACAAAAACGACGTGTTCTGCGTGGAAGTCGTCGCTTTGTACAACGGCATGACTTCTGTCGGTTTGGTCAAGACCACCTCTTCGGAAGAAGATGAAACCGCAGTTCAAGAAAATCTTAACGCTGCTTCTCTCAACATCTACCCTAATCCGGCGAACGACGTTATCTATATCGAATCAGGTCGCAATGTCGAAAAAGTTACTATTTACGATATTTACGGAAGACAGCAAGTCGCTGAGACACCAAGTCACCAAGATAATCTGACAATTGACGTCGCTAATTTGAACAGCGGAATCTATTTCATTCAGATTAAAACTGAAAAAGAAAATATCGTCAAAAGATTTATAAAAGAATAATTTAAATCAGAATAAAACTTGTATCATACAGATTTTATGTGTAAATTTGACAAAGAATTTTAACTAAATAATCAAACTATGAAAAAATCATTACTTTTATTATTGGCGTTACTTTTTTCAGTAACAATTTATGCACAAGATTGTATCACACCGACCAACCTTTCAGCTATCGTTGAAGAGGACGTGCCTGGATACGGCTCTAAGTTCAGAGTCACGATGACATGGGATGCCGTTGAAAACGCGACAGCATACGACGTTTATGTAGATGGCGACAGATACGGAACAACAGAGACAAATTCATTGACAGCACCAGCCGGAGCTGAAGGCGTAATAGAATTCAGCGTGATGACAATCTGCCAAAACGGCGAGTCAGAATTGTCAGAACCTTATACCGTAGTCATCGAAAGCAACGGCGAAGGCTGCCAAACTCCGGTTAACTTCTCAAACACAATAGAAAAAGACTTGCCTGGCTACGACAAGAAATATAAAATCACCATCAACTGGGACGCTATCGACGGCGCTGAATCCTATTCAGTATATTTCTATAACAAAGACTACAACGGAATGTGGCTCGGCGACGTTTACACAAACGAATTCGTACAAGGTTTCAACGTTGACGAATCGACGGTTTACGCATTCTATATCACTGTCGTGACACATTGCTCAGGCGGCACAGTATCCCTTGAATCTGAACCTCATCAAGTGGTCATCAACGGCGACTTGCCAGACGCTCCAGCTAATCTCGTGACAGAAATAGAACAAAACGTGGAAGGCTATGAATATAACTTCAGAGTCACATTGAGCTGGGAAGGCCTCGTCAACGCCGACGAATATTACATCTATCTCGACGGAAAATACGTGGAATCAACAACAGAGACTTCTTACGTAATGGGATTCAATGAAGTAGGTGAACATTATTTCACAATCAAGACAATAAGCGACGGCATCGAATCTTTACACTCCGAAAAAGCTTATTTCTCATTGGTCAACACTTCGGTCAACGAACAAGAACTCGCATTCGAGATCTATCCTAATCCAGTAGAAAACAATCTCTACATCAACGCTCAGGAAAGAATAAATGAAATAAATATCTATAACATCATGGGCATCAATGTCCGTAATGAACAATGTACAATGAATAATGTACAGTTGAATGTTTCTGACTTGAACAGCGGTATTTATTTCGTCAAGATAATGACCGACAAAGGCGAAACAGTGAAACGTTTCATCAAAGATTGACGAGAATAAATCGTCCAAAACAATTTAAAATGTGATATGAATTCGTATCACATTTTTTTTTATTTTTGTAGATTGAAGTAAAATCGAATAAAACTACAGAAAAATGAATCGTACTAAAACCATCGTTTTATTATTGGCATTGATCGTTTCCATGCCATCGTTACTTTTCGCACAAGAACGTGCATATCAATTCACCGACGATGTCGTCGTCCCTCACACTTCAGTAAAGAACCAAGCCAAGTCAGGAACATGCTGGTGTTTCGCAGGATTGGCGATGGCAGAAGCTGAAATAATGAAGAAATATGGAACCGAATTAGACCTTTCAGAAATGTATCTCGTACGTTGGGCTTACGCCAACAAGTTTGAAAAATATGTCCGTATGCAAGGAACTTGCAACTTCAGTCCTGGCGGAGAAATCTTCGACGTTTTATACGCCATCAACGAAAACGGCATGATGACAAACGAAGCTTACGACGGCCTTGTCTTGGGCGAAAGCACACACAATCACGGCGAATTACATACAGTACTCGCTGAATACGGCAAGATCGTCAACAAACAACATAACGGCAAAATCAGCAAGGTCTGGGCTGAGATGGTTCAATCTATATTAGACGTTTATCTCGGAGAAGTTCCTGCTACATTCACTTTTGAAGGAACAGAATACGACGCCAAATCATTCGCAGAGAAATATCCTCTCAACATCGAAGATTACATTCAAATCGGAGCTTTCACAAATCACGAGAACTACAAACCTTATATCATGCCTATCCAGGACAACTGGACAAACACCATGACATACAACATGACTCTCGATGAATTGATGAACGAACTCGACAACGCTTTGAATAGCGGCTACACTGTAGGTTGGGCACAAGACGTGAGCGACAAAGGCTTCAGCCGTAACGCAGGCGTAGGTGTCGTTTTAGAAGACGATGTTGAAAAAATCAGACAATCAGACGTTAAGAAATATAAGAAGATGAGCGACGATGAGATTCGCGCTTCATTGTATAAATTTGAAAGCGTGATGCCGGAAAAAGAAGTCACAGAAGAGATGCACCAAGAAGCATACGAAAACGGCCAGACAACCGACGACCACAGTATGCTCATCGTCGGTATCGCCCACGACCAAAACGGCAACAAATATTATAAAGTGAAAAACTCATGGACAAGCAACTACGGCGTCGATGGATATTGGTACTGCTCAGTGCCTTTCGTACGCCTCCACACCATGTTCTTCACTGTCAACAAAGCAGCTTTGACATCAGATATTAAATCAAAATTAGAATTATAAATCATTATTAACTTAAATTAATTTACAACTATGAACTTTAAAAAATTCTTAGCAGCGACAGCATTGGCATTCGTCATGCCATGCTTTGTAAACGCACAAGAAGCAGAAGAAGCAGCAAAACCAGAAGGCTGGATCTTCTCAGAAGAAGTAAGACTTCCTATCACATCAATGAAAGACCAAAACGCAGCAGGTACATGCTGGTGCTATTCAACATTGTCATTCGTTGAAGCTGAGTTGTTACGTACAACAGGTAAAACATACGACTTCTCAGAAATGTTCATCGTATGGAACACATACATGGACCGCGCTCAAGCAACAGTACGCACACACGGCGACGTCTCTTTCTCACAAGGTGGCTCATTCTATGACGTACTTTACGGTATCAAAAATTACGGCTTGGTTCCAGATTGCGAATTACCAGCTGGTGTTAAACACAACGACACATTATCAGACTTCTCAGAATTCTCAAGAGTTTGCGATCCATTCGTAGAAGCTATCGTTAAAGGTAAAAAATTACAAACAGACGCCAACGGCAACCCATTATGGAAAGAAGCTTTGGCAGGTATCCTCAACGCTTACATCGGCGAACGTCCAGAAACATTCGTTTATGAAGGCAAAGAATACACTCCAAAATCATTCGCAGAATCAACAGGTTTCAACCCAGATGACTATGTAAACTTAGCATCATTCTCACACCAACCATTCTACGAACCATTCATCATCGAAGTACAAGACAACTGGAGATGGAGCACAGCTTACAACCTTCCTATCGACGAACTCATGGAAGTTATGCACAACGCTATCGATAAAGGTTATACATTCGCATGGGGTTCAGACGTCAGTGAAAAAGGTTTCTTAAGAGGCGACAACTTCGGCATCATGGTTCTCCCTGACTTAGAAGCAAGAGAAAACAACGACGCTGCCACAGACAAAGCACGTTGGTCAGGCCTCAGTGCTGCACAAAGAGCAAAAGAAGCTACCTCACAACCAACACCACAACGTTGGGTAAGCCAAGAAGATCGTCAAATTGCTTACGACAACTACGAAACAACTGACGACCATGGCATGATCATCTACGGTAAAGCAAAAGACCAACTCGGTAACAACTACTTCATCGTAAAGAACTCATGGGGTGTTACAGGTAACTACGACGGAACATTCTACGCATCAGAAGCTTTCGTACGTTACAAAACTATGAACATCGTTGTTCACAAAGACGCTCTTCCAAAACACATCAAAAAAGCTTTAGGAATAAAATAAGAATTTTAGAAATCTAGAACTTTAGAATTTTAGAAATAAAAAATCGCTACTAAAATTAGTAGCGATTTTTTTATATGCTAACTCTCTACCTTCTAGAGTTCTAAAATTCTAGAATTCTAAAGTTCATAAAAAAGGCGGCCGCTTTTTTTTACTTTTTCATCATCTCGAAACCTTTTCCATAGACTCCCATCACCGTATTAACGGAAACGAAAGCCGCCGGATCCAGTTGTTTCACTATTCTGATGACACGCTGCGACTCCATCTTACGAACCACAACCATCACTATTTCAGATTCTTTCTTTGAATACCAGCCAGTGCCTTTTATCATTGTAACACCACGATGCACTTCCTCTCCCACTCTGTCGGCAATCTCACGAGGATTGGACGAAAAGATAAACATCTGCACCGACTGCTTGCTTCCGTTCATCGTCAAATCGACGGTATAGCTAGTAACCATAAGACCGACATAACTGTAAATCAGAAGCTCCAAGTCTCTGAAGACGAAATACGAACATGATATGATCGCTACATTAATAAATAAGGAGAGACGGCCTATCGTCACATTGCGATATTTATTTATCATCACGGCAATGACATCAGTTCCGCCGGTGCTGCTACCTTCAAGGAAGATAATTCCGCAAGCGACACCATTCAATCCTGCGCCTAAGACCGATGCGAGAAATCTATCCTCAATCAAAGGAGTGTCACCGAAATAACCCTGCATGAAATAAAACGTGACCGATGTCACGATAACGGAATAGATAGTGCTGAACGCAAATCTTTTTCCTAAAGACTTGAACGCTATGATGATGAGAATCGCATTCAGAACAAAAATCATAACGCCTGCCGGAATGCCGGTCAACCAATAAATGATGGTCGAGAGACCTGTCACGCCGCCGCCAAGCATCTGATTAGGAATAAGGAAACCTGTCCAGCCGATAGCCGACACAAAAATAGCTATCGTAATAATAATGTGGCTCTTAACTTCATGCCAAATATCAATGTTTTTCATAGTTATTATTTTTTATTTTCAAAATACAAAGTTATAAAAATGATTTTGTTCTACGTATATTTTAAGACAATATATTTTCTTGTTTGTTTCCATAATTTTAATATATTTGTCATTATTTTTGAAAAGCAATTTTTGACTTAACACTTATACTATGAAATTAAAATCAATAATCATCTGCGTATTGCTTATGTCGATAGGCACACTCAAAGCCGACGAAGTAATAACCGTTCATCTTAGCGGCTCTCCGACTCCAGCGAAAATAGCCGTTTCGGACGTTTCCAAGATTCTGTTTGAAAAAACGAAGCTGAACATCATCGCCAACAACGCTGATAATTTCTTCAATTATTCGGATGTAAAGACGATCACTTTCGACAAAGGCGAAGTCGGTCTGAATCCAATTTTCGTCACTGGCGCCAGTGCCGTCGTAGCGCCTAATCCTACAAAAGAGAATCTGACTATCTGCGGCGCTGACAACATGCACGGTTCTGACATATTCATCTATTCAATCACCGGCACTCTCGTTTCCGAACACAGAAACTGGAACGGCGAAGTCATCAACATCTCACATCTAGGCTCCGGTGTTTATTTCATCAACATCAATTCCACAACATTAAAATTCGTAAAACAATGAAAAAAGCACTACTCCTAATAGCAGCCGTCATTTTAAGCGTAAGTCTGCACGCTCAAAACACCACTAATTTCAACAGACTTCTGCTTCATCACAACAACGGCAGCACCAAAGGTTTCGTCATCGAAAATATTGACAGCCTTACGTTTATGACTGTCGGTAACAATACAATAGCTAATATCAGCATGGACGGCGTCGCCAAGTCATACAACATCGACAATATCGACAGTCTAAGTTTCGCCTCCATCAAAGGCAGAGTGGCCGCCGACATCACCATCACCGATTACACTCTGACATCATTAAAGCTCGACATCACACGTACGCCTGCATGCGCCGGATTCAAAATAGCCTGCGTGCCAGCTCGCACAATAACATATTTATCTGACGAAGCTCTGGCTAAATATATCGACGACTACGTTTCCGACATCTATCATCAGGATTTCATCGGTGCGGAACTGACAGGTATGGACTTTGATTACGACACAGAATATGTCGTTCTCAGCGCTGCCTTCGACAAATACGGCGTGCTCTGCGAAGCTGTAAAAGAAAATTTCATCACTCCATCAGAATATCTCGTCGGCAACCCTAGCATCAACGTTGAGATAATCGAAAACAACCTCTATGACTTCACACTCAGATTCACACCTAACAACGATGTATCTGAATATTCAGTCATCGCCAGCGTAGCCGGAAGCATTGAATACCAATTCAATCTGTTCGCTTCTTCATTCGGCTGGTACGACATAGGCGATATGATCGAAGACTGGGGATTATCATTCACAAAACAAGAGAGTTTTCAATGGACAGAATTGTCTCCACACACAACTTACGAAGTATATATCCAGGCTCGTGACGCCGAAGGCAACAGAGCTCCTTATAGAGTATTCAAGCTGAAGACTCAGGCATTAGGCGGCGAAGGCGTCGCTGAAGTAGCGATAACTCTCGGCGAATACACCTTAGCCGATTGGTGGGGTGAGATGCTTCCTTCTCAATTCCTCACATTCACTCCTAACGAACATACGAGCGCCTACAGAATCAATGTGGTGTTGGCTGAGAACTACAACGCCGATCCTGAAGGATACCTCGAAGATTTGTACAGCGAGCCATCCATGCCGACAGACGGCTGGTATCAATTCGAGACGCTGACAACCGATTATCAGATAGATCCAGGAACGAAATGCGTCGCCATAGCAGTAGCCAAAAACGTCAACGGCGAATGGGGACCAGTAACGGAACTGTTCTTCACGACACCCGACGAAATGCCAAGCAAAAAAGTAAACCGACAGAAGTGACGAAGATCGTGAAATAGAAAATTTTTCATAGTTTTATATTTTTTTCCGTGTGTCTTACAATGAGGCGCACGGATTTTTTTTTGGAACGATCTTTTTTGGGAGGGAATGAAACAGGCATAAAAAAAGAGCCCCAGTTTTTAAACTGAAGCTCTGAGTACCTGAGGCCGGAATCGAACCGGCACGCCCGAAATGGGCACAGGATTTTAAGTCCGGCGCGTCTACCTATTCCGCCACTCAGGCACTTAATCCTGTTTAAAAAAAATCCCGATTTTCTATCGGGACTTCTTTGAGCGGAAAACGAGACTCGAACTCGCGACCCCGACCTTGGCAAGGTCGTGCTCTACCAACTGAGCTATTTCCGCGTTGTTGTTTGATGATGCAAAGATACGCATTTTCTAATTACGCGCAAGTGTTTTAGCAACTTTTTTTCTATTTTTTTGAAATTATTTTTTATATATTGATATTCATATATTTACAAAATAAAAAATCTTTAAAAAAATCTCAAAAAGCAATAAATTCAGTGGATTTTTGACAGTTTTATCAGCATTTTACTCCAAAAAATATCACAAATCTCTCAAAAAGCTCAAAAAAACCGACAAAAAAAGCATTAAAAAACTCAAAAAAAACATTCCCAATTTCTAATCTCAAATTCATCAAAAAAAAAAAAAAAAAAAGAACCAAAAAGAATAAAAAAAATCATTCCTGACGACACCTTATATATAAAAACATCACTATCTTTGCAGACTACTTATTATAACAACTTGTAATATACTAAGCCACACATCATAAACATCTATTTATTTGATAAATAACAATTTAAATAACATACAATGAAAAAAATTTACATTATTCTGATGATGCTTCTGTCATTTAACATTGTGACAAAAGCACAAGAATACGTTGACATTATGTTCAACGAGAACCAAGGATCGGTTTATACCCTCCGATTCACAGTAATTGAAGGAGACGGAATTTACAACGAATGTTCCGTAAAAGCGCAAAAACCACCTACCAAAGAAACTGCAGCTTTGGAGATTCCCACCAAGGTAAGCATTAACGGTAGCGAGTATTACGTCACACAAATCGACTCCATAGCTTTCAGAAGAGCGACAAAATTCTCCAGTGTCGTCCTTCCAGACAGTTTGAAAATAATCAGAGGTAGTGCGTTCTTAAATTGTACAGGCCTGACCGGCGACCTTGTCATTCCAAACAACGTCACTTATATCGGGCAAGAAGCTTTCAAAGGTTGTACCAATTTAAAAGGCACACTGACATTATCCGAAAACCTCAAAACCATAGCGAGCTCTGCTTTCTACAACTGTTCCGGTTTTACGGGAAATCTCGTGATTCCTAATAGTGTCACAACTATAGGCTCTTCCGCTTTTTATGGCTGCTCCGGATTTAAGGGCTCCTTGACATTATCCCAAAACATCACCGCCATCAACAACTATACTTTTTATAGCTGTACAGGTTTCACAGGCAAGCTCACAATACCTAACAGCGTGACTTCCATAGGGAGCTACGCTTTCTACGACTGCCGTTATTTCTCAGGTTCTCTGACATTATCGGAAAACCTCAAAACCATAGGCACGTATGCTTTCGCAGCATCTTCGTTATCTTCGTCATATTCAATGGGTTTCACAGGCGACCTCGTCATTCCTAACAGCGTGACAACCATAGGAAACAACGCTTTCTACAACTGCCGTGACTTCTCAGGTTCTTTGATATTATCCGAAAGCCTTGAAACCATAGGCTCGTATGCTTTTGCGTCATCTTCATCATATTCAATGGGTTTCACAGGCGACCTCGTCATTCCTAACAGCGTAACAACCATAGGAAACAACGCTTTCTACAACTGTCGTGGCTTCAAAGGCTCTTTGATATTATCCGAAAATCTCACATCCATTGGTTCATACGCTTTTTCAACATCTTCTTCTTCAATGGGATTCACAGGATCATTGACAATCCCTGAAAAAATAACATCAATCAGCGACTATGCGTTCCAATATTGTTCCAATTTTGACGGCACACTGACATTGCCAGCTTCTCTTAAAAGCATCGGAGCATACTCATTCGCCAACTGTTCCAATTTCGTAGAGATGGTATCTCTCGCCACGACACCACCATCAGCGAAATCGACTTCTTTCAGCGGAAACAACATCGCCATCCTTTACGTTCCGGCAGAATCGATAGACGCTTATTATGAAGTATCGCCTTGGTACGATTTCTGGATCATGGAATTAGTGCAATTCGACGAACTTGAATTGGAAGTTACCGATGACAATGGCGAGTTGCTTTATACTCTCATCTTCAACACCACAGAAGACTTTACAGGCGTTTCGGTAAGATTAGGACAAGAACCCACATCAGAAGTAGGATTGATTATACCAGAAACCGCATGGGATGCATATCAGAACTTCACCTATAATGTCGTAGAGATTGCAGACAACGCTTTCAAAGACTGCACTTATTTCACAAGTGTAGAACTTCCTATAACTATCAGAAACATTGGCGAAAACGCATTCTCAGGTTGCAGCAACATTGAAAAAATAGTATCACTCCGTCCGACACCACCTGCAACAGGCGACAACTGTTTTGACGGAATACCAGACAACACTGCGTTGTTAGTACCAGCCAACTCCATTAACAATTACGACATCCTTCCTTGGAACAGATTCGACATTACACCAATGCTGGTTGATTATGAGTATATTGTAAGAGACGAAAATGGCTCATTCTTATATTCGTTGTTGTTTAACCTCAACGACGACTACAGTACTTTAAGAGTAAAAATAAAGACAAAGCCAACAAGCACATATAAACCGGCTTTGAATATTCCGGAAAACTTCCTCGGTTTCCCAGTAACAGTGATTGAAGACTACGCTTTTAACAATTGTACTTATTTCAGCAGCCTGACTCTTCCTAACAGCATCACTCATATCGGAAAATACGCCTTCGCTAGCAGTTCAAATTCGAGCATGTATTTTGCCGGCGAACTTGTCATCCCTAACAGCGTAACATACATAGACGATTATGCATTCAAAAATTGCACCTACTTCACAAGCCTTAAATTTGAAGAGAATTCCAAACTGGAACACATCGGAAAATACGCCTTCTCAGGATACATTAATTATAATGCTTATACCATGAATTTTGCCGGTGAACTTTCCATCCCTAACAGCGTAACATACATAGACGACTACGCTTTCTATCTTTGCGACGATTTCACAAGCCTTAAATTTGAAGAGAACTCCAAACTGGAACACATCGGAAAATACGCTTTCGCAGGATATTGTTTTTTCACCGACTATGATTACGATTATAATTATGATGGCGTAATCGATGCTTATGATTATTATTTATACGATAATTCCATGAAGTTCGCAGGTAACTTGAACATCCCTAGCAGCGTCACTTCCATCGGAGATTACGCTTTCTATCTTTGCGACGATTTCACAGGCATCTCTTTCGGACAAAATTCTAAGTTGGATTCTATCGGCGATTATGCTTTCGCAGGTTATACCGACTACAACTATCACTACGACTATAACTATAACAAAGAATCTAAGGCAGAAATCATTCTTCCTATGAATTTCGCAGGCGATCTGTCTATTCCTGGCAGCGTCACTTCGATAGGTAAATACGCTTTCAGAAACTGTAACTTTACAGGCGACATCATAATCGGCGACAACCAGGAGACTTCAAAATCATTGACAATAGAACAATATTCTTTCTCCGATTGCTCAGCAGCCGGTCTTAAACTCGGAAAGAGCGTGACTTCTATCAGCGACTACGCTTTCGCTGGAACTTCCGAAAGTAAATCCGAATGGGGAGATAATTTTTCTCGCGACCAAGATATCGTAACCACGAGAGACTTCTCAGGCGAACTCGTAATCCCTAATAGCGTCACTTCGATAGGTAACTACGCTTTCTATCTTTGCGACAAATTCTCAAGCATTAAATTTGAAGAGAATTCCAAACTGGAAACAATCGGAGAATACGCTTTCGCAGGAACAGTAGCCAGGGATTGTTATTGGGACAACAATAATTCCAATAATAATTATGAGGATTACACTCCATACGCAATGGGATTTATTGGAGACCTTGAGATTCCTGGCAGCGTTACTTCTATAGGTAGTCATGCTTTCTATTTGTGTAATAATCTGACAGGACTTAAATTTGAAGCTAACTCAAAATTGCAGACCATAGGGGAATATGCTTTTGGTGGACATTCAGATTGGAATGGTAATGCTTTCAATATGGGATTTGAGGGAGAACTCGTAATTCCTAATAGCGTCACTTCGATAGGTAACTACGCTTTCTATCTATGTAACAACTTCTATAAACTCAAGTTTGAAGAAGGTTCAAAATTACAGACTATAGGAGCACACGCTTTTTCAGGATATTCTTGGAATGGCGTTATCCCTATGGCTTTCACAGGAGAACTGGAAATTCC
Source organism: Bacteroidales bacterium (assembly GCA_045615285.1). GTDB lineage: Bacteria > Bacteroidota > Bacteroidia > Bacteroidales > F082 > Limimorpha. Next base: position 28,575 of record JAZLEO010000029.1, on the reverse strand, counting down.
AAACTCTGTCACTACTATCGGAGACTACGCATTCCAGTTTTGTCAGGATTTCACAAGCCTTAAATTTGAAGAAAACTCCAAGTTGGAATCTATTGGTCATGGGGCATTTTCCGGAGGTGGTTACAATCAAATGAATTTCGCCGATTCATTGGTATTGCCGGCAAACCTTACATCCATAGGAAATTACGCTTTCGAATTCAACAAGAATCTCGCCACTGTAACTTCTCTCGCTACTGTAGCTCCGACTTTAGGCAACGGCGCTTTTAATAACATAAGCAGCTCAACAAAGACATTACACATCCCTGAAGGCAGCATTCTAAGCTACATCGAAAAAGGCTGGTTCAATTATTTCTCAATGCCTGAAGCAACAACATTGTCAGGAAAATGCGGCGATAACCTTACATGGGAAGTAAATACAGGTGACGGCATCCTCAAAATACAAGGCACAGGCGATATGTATGATTATTCAAACAACATAGCACCATGGAGAAACGTAAGCACTTCCTTGAAAGAACTCATACTCGAAGATGGTATAACATCTGTAGGTAATTACGCTTTTTATAAATGCGACAGCATCAGAGGCGAACTGAATATCCCTAACAGTGTAACCTCCATCGGTGACAACGCTTTTGACCATTGTACAGGTTTCACAGGCAAACTAACAATTCCTAACAGCGTTACGTCTATAGGAAATTATGCGTTTTATTATTGTAGATATTTCACTGGTCTTACATTTGAAGAAAATTCTAAATTGGAAACAATAGGAAATTCTGCATTCAGTGGTTGTTATGGTTTTAAAGGCGACCTTATTATTCCTAACACCGTTACGTCTATAGGAAGTTCCGCATTCAATGCTTGTTCTGGCTTTACAGGTGACCTTATCATTCCTAACAGCGTTACGTCTATAGGAAGTTCCGCTTTTTCGAATTGTGATTTTGACGGCACTTTGACTTTACCAAAAAATTTGACAGCTATTAACAACTGGACTTTCAGTTCTTGTAATTTTACAGGCGAGCTTAATATTCCAGACGGCGTTACATTTATTGGAATTTCCGCTTTCGGTTCTTGTAATTTTACAGGCGAGCTTAATATTCCAGACGGCGTTACATTTATTGGAAATTCCGCTTTCGATGTTTGTTCATTCTCTGGCACTCTTTACATTCCAGGAAGTCTGACACACATAGAAAGTTCCGCTTTCGATGGTGAAGATTTCGACAAGATTGTAAGTTTAGGCGAAACACCGGCAGACTGCAACGGCGAATGGGAAGAATATAATTATGAGACTAACGAATATGAATGGTTCTCAGGCCCTATGCCAATTTTCGGAACAGATCTTAATAATATCCCTCAAATCTATGTTCCGGCCTCCGCTGTAAGAAAATACAACACAGCTTGGTCATACTATAAAGATTTTATCTACACAGACGGTCTCCCTACTTTCATCAAAAACGGCGGCGGTGATGTGACGACAAACTGGCATATCCTTGAAGGCGGCAGCAGAAAATACAGATTGCCTAACGCAGATGAAGATGTCATCATCAACGCATCATTAACAATTCAAGATGGCAAGACATTAAGCGTCGGTTCTATAGCGACAGGTTCAAATGGTAACCTGACATTAAAAGAAGGCGGCCAGCTTTTCTGCGACAACATCTATTCTGACATCAAAGTTGAAAAGAGCATCGAAGCTCACAGCACTACAGGCAACACCACATGGACGACAATAAGCTCTCCTTTCGGCAAAGACACAAATCCTTCTTCAGTAGCCAACCTGACAAGTGGAAGCTACAGCCTGTACCGCTACGACGAGCCTTCAGCTGTATGGCAAAACTATAAGAACAGCGCTAACAACGGCTTCACCACTTTCGAGGCAGGACGCGGTTATATCTACTCCAACTCAAATGATGTTACATTATCATTCGAAGGAACATCTAACACAAGCAACATCAATTATGAACTTACTAAAGAATCTGAGAAATTATCAGGTTTCCATCTTATCGGTAATCCTTACACCCACAACATTACTTTTGATAACTTTGAGACAGCCACTAGTGAGGGTATATCGGATACATTGGTAATTACTTTGAGTGGTAATTCATATTGGGGCAGTTACAATTATTTAAAAATAGTTAGTGATGATGGTAGTATAAATGAGAAATATACAAGCAGAACAACATACGAATTGGCCGGTGTTTCTGGTAAACATTTGACAATATCATACATACGCGATAGTTATTCGTATGGTTTGTATGTTACTGTCAAATATAAGAATGGAGAAACTATCATAAATAATATGAATATGTATTCAAGTTCTTATGGTACTTTTAAGCTAGCATCATTTATGGCAGCAACTCCTAAAGACATCTTGGCAGAAGGTTATTATTCGTTGAGCAACGAAGGCGCTTGGGGCGTTAAATACGGAGAAGAAACAGAGATCAAGCCTTGCCAAGGCATCTTGGTGAAGGCCTCAGAAGAAGGATATCTTAGCATAAAGAGTACTGTAGCTCAGACAAGAGGCGCTAAGAGAGACAGAAACGTAAGCGATGTTTTGGCTATTTCTGTAACAAACAGCAAATACGACGACAAGGCATACATCTCTTTCAACGACGGCATCGGCCTGGATAAGATAGCTCACGAAAACAAGAATATCCCGATGATATATATCCCAGGCAAAGAAGCCGACTACGCTGTCGCCATGATGGATAAGAACTTCGAGGAAATTCCTGTCAACTTCGAGGCTGGCGTGATGGGAGAATATACAATCAGCGTAGCCCAGAAAGACTGTGGCTTCAGCAAATTATATCTCTACGATAAAGTCGAAAACAGAACCGTCAACATTCTCAAAAACGATTATACATTCTTCGCCACGACATCCGACGATCCTGACCGTTTCATCATCAAGGCAGTCAACGATGTCGTTCTGGAAAACTTCGCTTACATCAACAATGGCAATTTGATTATTGGCAACATTAACGGCGATGCGACGATAAACGTCTATGACGTATTGGGCCGCAGCGTATTACAATGCAATTGCAACGACGATGAGTATAGCATCTCTACAAAATCTTTCACAAGCGGTGTCTATATCATCCAAAAATCTGACAACAACGGAGTCAAGACTCAAAAAGTTGTAGTTGAATAATTTAAAATTGTAGAACTGATTAAAAAGAAAAAAGATGAAAAAGTTTATAATCACAATAATAATCGCCATTGGATTTACAGCAAATCTTAACGCACAGGAATACAGAACCACTGACGGTTTTTTCCAATCCAGCAAATCGACATATAGAAGCGAGCATCAGACAGAACTGATGCCGCTGTTGCCGACTTCATATAACAGTCTGTACGATTACGACGCTACCACCACAGATCAGGTGCCTCTTGGTTCCGGGCTGTTGGTTCTGACTGGATTAGCGATGATATATTCCAGAAAGAAAAAAAACTGATTACAAAAAAATGAGCTGCTTTAAAAGCAGCTCATTTTTTTATCCGCGACATTCGTCACTATTTAGAATTTGCGGATAGCACGTACGTTATAAGAATTTGTCTTCAAAGGTTCCAGACATATCACGCTGTCATCGATAAACACCACGACTTCAGCCAATTCTTCAGAAGTTTCGTTAGAAGACCAGTAATAATCTTCTAGTATAGGATCGTCGAGTTTGTCGTTATAGAGTTTCACGAAATCATGGTCAAAGACTCTTTTGCCATCGCTGACGGCATCCCACATCAGATTCATTTCGTATGATGAAGGCATATACCAGCCGTCGCCATGATCGGCGCACCATTTTGCAGCAGGATATTTGTCGGCGCCCAATTTCAGCATATCTTCGGTATGCCAGTCGCCGCGTTTTGTAAGGCAGTTCACCCAGACATATTCCGTTGACCAAGGAAGATAGGTCTCGTCCATCGACATTATGAGTCCGCTTTTTCCGCCTTCTTCAACGAAGAACACAACGCCTTTCACGCCGTTCACATCGTATAAGTCGCCAGGTTTATATGCGAGAGCTTCTATCACCACGATTGTCAGGTTCTCAGATTTAAATCCGTTATAAGTAGCTGAAAAGACGTATGTTCCGGCGTTCTCTGACGAGAAAGAGTTTCCGTTCAGATTCGAGTTGTCGGTTTCATTGAAGATTTCAGCTTCAGCGGTCATATCTTCGCCATCGACCAGCACAGTAAAAGTGACTTTGTCGCTGCCATCATTTTTGATTTCCTTTTTATCAGCCACGAGTTCCACCACTGGATCTGGGATTTCCACGACCTGCGCTTCTATGACAACTTCGTTTGAATACACCCTATTATATAATGCTACAAATTTATAAGCGCCAGCTTCTAAAGTCGAGAAAGTATTATTATTCAAGGCAGTGCTGTCTTCTACATTTAAAATAAGGTAGCTGTCGGCAAGGAGTTCGCCGTTGAGTTCAACGGTAAAAGTCGTGGCATCTTCGCCGTCGGCGAGTATGGAAGTCTTGTCTGCGCTCAAATTCAGCACGACGGTTTCAGGTTCTTCAGGGACGATCGGCTCTTCCGGTTCGATTGGTTCTTCAGGTGTTTCCGGCACTGAGTCCTGGGTAGCGGCCAGAGTTCTGAATGCGTAACGAGTCACTTTTTCAGCGTCTTCGCAGGCGAAAGCCATCGCCAAATAATCTGTTTCGGCTTGAAGCTCGTGATTATCACAATTCAGGACGCCTTTTTGTTTCGTAAACTGTTTCATCTCAGGAGCTTCGGAAATAATCTGGACATCGTCTTTTCCCTTGACATCGGCAGAAGGAAGTATTCCAAAGAAATAATTACGTTCCAAATCAGACGGAGTCACTGTGGCATCCAAAGAATTTTCAGTAATTTCAACATTTGTGAAACTAAAAGTCATATCGTCAGCTTTCTTATTCTTGCAAGAATAAGCGAACATCAACGATATAGCAGTCATCATTAACAATATTTTTTTCATATCGTATTTAGAGGTTCTGTTGTTATTTCATCAGAGGCAGCCGAACCTCGTTAATTCCGCCACGATGTTTATTATTTTATCAGACTTTACTAAGCAATTTCTTGATTTCGTTCAATTTCATCAGCGCCTCAACGGGAGTCAGAATATCGATATTTGTATTCAGAATATCCTCTTTTATCTGAAGCAGAAGCGGATCATCGAGTTGTATAAAACTCAGCTGCATGTCATTACACGATTTTGTTTCTTTGACCGCATTATTCAGAGAATCATGAGAATGAGATTTTTCCAGCATTGAGAGCAAAGCGTCGGCTCTGTCGATGACTTTACGCGGCATTCCGGCCATGGCAGCGACGTGAATACCGAAGCTATGTGCACTTCCGCCTTTTTTCAGTTTTCTCAAGAAGATGACCTTATCGTTCATTTCTTTCACGCTTACGTGGTAATTTTTAATTCTCTTAAAAGAATTTTCCATTTCAATAAGTTCGTGATAATGCGTTGCGAACAAGACTTTTGCTCTGCACTGAGGATTTTCGTGAAGATATTCCGTTATAGCCCAAGCGATACTTATTCCGTCGTAAGTACTTGTTCCTCTGCCTATTTCATCGAGAAGCACTAAACTTCTGTTAGAAATATTATTCAAGATGCTGGCAGTTTCGTTCATTTCCACCATGAAAGTAGATTCACCTGAGGAGATGTTATCGCTAGCTCCCACCCTAGTAAATATTTTATCGACGAGGCCAATGCGAGCAGCAGCTGCCGGGACGAAGCAGCCTATTTGAGCGAGCAGCACGATGAGCGCTGTTTGTCTCAAGAGCGCAGACTTACCCGACATATTAGGGCCGGTGATGATAATGATCTGCTGTTTTTCCCTGTCGAGATAAACGTCGTTGGAGATATATTGCTCTCCGACAGGCATCATCTGCTCTATGACAGGATGGCGACCTTCCTTAATATCAACGACATACGAATCATCTATTGTAGGTTTCACGTAATTATTTTTCAAAGCCACGGCAGCGAAGCTCACCAGACAGTCAATCTTTGATACCAAAGAAGCGTCGAGTTGAATAGGAGCCACGAACTCACCGCAGGCGTTGACCAATTCAAAATAAAGACGTTCCTCTATAGCCTGAATCTTCTCTTCCGCACCCAAGATTTTCTGCTCATATTCCTTGAGCTCTTCGGTGATATAACGCTCCGCATTCGCCAGAGTCTGCTTACGAATCCACTCGGTCGGGACTTTCTCCTTATGGATATTAGTAACTTCCAGATAATAACCGAACACATTGTTAAATCCTACTTTCAGAGAAGGAATTCCTGTCGCGACGCTTTCCTTTTTCTGCAAGTCGGCGAGATAATCCTTTCCCGATCGCGACATCTTACGCAGGCCATCCAATTCCTTATCCACACCTATATTAATAAGGTTACCTTTCGACAACACTGCCGGCGAGTCTGGATTAAGGACATCTTTTATTCTTTCACGTATGCTGTCGCAGACATTAAGCTGTTCAGCGTATAATTTCAGTGATTTGTTATTACTTTTTTTACAAAGATTTTTTAACAATTCGATCTGGTCGAGCGCTCTTGCCACCTGAAGCAGCTCTCTAGGATTTACACGCAGCAACGACACTTTCGATATAAGTCGTTCCAAATCACCGATTTGACGTATCGCATCTTGGAAAGTAGCTATCATTTCCTCATTTTCAACGAAGAAATCCACTATATCGTAACGAGCTGTTATCTGATCTTTATTCTTCAAAGGAAGAGAAATCCAGCGACGCATCAGACGGCTGCCCATCGGAGAAGTCGTCTTGTCGATGACATCGATAAGAGTCTTTGCACCGACATTTGAAGAGTGCAGAAGTTCCAGATTTCTTATAGTGAATTTATCCAGCCAAACAAACTGTCCCTGATCGATACGAGAGAGCGAGCTTATATGCGAAATCTTATCATGCTGTGTTTCATGGAGATAATGAATTGCGGCACCAGCAGCGACTATTCCTTTCGGGAAATCATCGACGCCAAAACCTTTGAGCGAATTCGTGTTAAAATGACGCGTTAAAATATCATTAGCGTAATCATCAGTAAAGACCCAGTCATCGAAGACAGTGGTATAATATTTACCTCCAAACTTCTCTATCAACGACTTACGTTTATTACGCTGACAAAGTACCTCGGAAGGATTGAAACTTTGGAGCAGTTTGTCGATATATTCGTTATTACCTTGAGTCAGATAGAATTCGCCTGTTGAGACATCGAGAAAAGCCACGCCCGACTCTTTTTCCTCGATATGGACCGAAGCGAGGAAGTTATTTTCCTTCTGAGTCAGTACGTTATCATCGTAAGTCACGCCAGGAGTCACGAGTTCGGTTATACCACGTTTCACTATTTTCTTAGTCAGTTTAGGATCTTCAAGTTGTTCGCACACAGCCACTTTCTGTCCAGCTTTAACAAGTTTCGGGAGATAAGTATCCAAGGCGTGATGCGGAAAACCTGCGAGTTCTGTTGCAGTGGAGGCCGACTTGCCGCGTTTTGTAAGGACAATACCTAATATTTCTGAAGTTTTTATGGCATCTTCTCCGAAAGTCTCGTAAAAGTCGCCCACTCTGAAAAGGAGCAGCGCTTCGGGATATTTAGCTTTAAAAGAATAATATTGCTTCATCAAAGGTGTTTCCAGTTCTTGATTTTCTTTATCAGTTTTAGCCATAAAATCTCCAGATATTTTTTAATTCACAAAGATAAATATTTTTTGCTTAATTTTCGATAAAACATTATTTTTGCCAAAAATAAGAAGCGATGCGTAAACTGACAATGCCTGAGTTAAACCGACTGAGTTTAACTGAATATCAAGAAGTTGAGAAAATAGACGTTATTATTGTTTTAGACAATGTTCGTTCATTGAGCAATGTAGGATCATTTTTCCGCACTGCCGATGCGTTCAGGATAAACGAGATTTTTCTTTGTGGCATAACGGCATGTCCGCCGCATCGAGAGATTCACAAAACCGCTTTAGGAGCCGAGGAAAGTGTAAGATGGCGTCATTTCGACACCACCGAAGAAGCCTGCAAATATTTGAAAGACAATGGTTATAGCATCAACGCTGTTGAGCAGATTGAAGGAAGCGTCATGTTAAGAGATTTCGCACCTGAGCAAAAGAGCGCTTATATCTTCGGTAACGAAGTCGATGGCGTTGACGACGAAGTTCTGAAATATTGCGACAAAGCCATCGAGATACCGCAGGAAGGGACGAAACACTCGCTTAATGTGTCAATCAGCGGCGGCATCGTGATGTATCATCTTTTCAACTCACTTTGGGGAAAATAAATCACCACTCTTTGAACTAAGGCCTTTCATCTTTGTTTTTTATTCAAACATAAAAACAACAAAAGATGAAAAATTTAAAAACATTATTCAAGACATTCATTGTCATCATCTTAATGATGACTCCTATGGTTTTTCACGCCAAAAACCACGATGTCAAAAACATGGCGAAACGCATCGACAAAGTCTATATTGCCGCTACGCCTGAGATTTTAGAAAACATCGGTAACACGGTGACAGTCACCATCAAAGCCGAGTTTCCTCCGCACTATTTCCACAAGAAAGCCGTCATGAACATCACTCCGGTTTTGGTTTATGAAGAAGGCGAGACAGAGTTGCCGCCGATGAACTTCATCGGAGAGAAAGTCAGCGGCGAAGGTGTTGTCGTAAATAAGAAACACGGCGGCGCATATTCCTACACCGTGACAATTCCTTACGAAGACGAGATGTACAACTCATTATTAATAGTAGAGCCTCTTGTCTATAAATTCAAGGAAAAAGTCCATCCTAACCATCAAAGCATCAGAGAGAAAGGCGATTTCGTCACAGCCAATGCGTTCTTGGTAGCCGAAGGCGTCATCAATACGGCACGCAACATCGACAAAAGCATACTGCATACTGCCTACGCCGAGCCCGACATGGAACAAAACATCGTGACAGACAACGGAAACATTTTCTTCATGGTGAATTCCGACAATATAAACTGGAACGTCCCTTTAAACAAACAATCACAGAACAAGGCCGCCGTCAAAGACTTAACATCACATATATTAAAAGGATGGAACATTAAAAACATTGAAATCATCGGCTGGGCATCACCGGAAGGCTCGATAAAATACAACAACGACTTATCGCAAAACAGAGCCAAGATGACAGAAGATTTTCTGAAGAAAAGACTAGCGACACTTAACGCTCACAAAGATCCACGTGTTAACTACAAGAACGTCAACGACATAAAATTCGTAACGAAAGGCAACGGTCCTGACTGGACCGGATTGATGGCAGCCATCCAGAATTCAAATATTAAAGACAAAGATGTAATTATCAAGACTTTAAAAGAGCAGACACCAGATCAAAGAGTTGCTCAGTTGAACAAATACATCAAACAATATCCAGAATTTGAAAAGAATATCTTTCCATCGTTGCGTCGCGCCATCGTTAAGGTCAACACCATCGAACCGACGATGACAGACGAACAGATCACCAAAGCATGTACTAGCGATCCTAAGTCGTTAAGTTGCGATCAGATGATGTACGCCGCCACACTGGTCAAGGAATTGAACAACAAGGAAAAGATTTACATCACCGCCATCGAGACATATCCTAATAACGCAGAGCCATATTGCAACGCAGGCGTCGTAGCGATAAAGAAAGGCAATATCAGACACGCGAAACAACTTACAAACCAAGCGATTGAAATTGACGATTTACTAGCTGAAGCATATAATAATTTAGGTATAATCGCCATTTTCGAGAACGACTACAGATTAGCGGAAGAGATGTTCAAAGAAGCCAAGAAACTCGGATTGAACACGAATTATAATGAAGGTGTCGTAAATATCAACAAAGGGCACTACGACAAAGCCATAAAATTAATGACGAAAGACAATCCAAACTGCGACTATAACGTAGCTTTGGCCCAGACTTTAGACAAGAAATACACTATAGCGGAAGAGACCGTGAAATGCCTGGAAGAAAACGGACGGACATTATATCTGCAAGCCATCATTGCATCGAGGAGCCACGATGTTGAAAAAAGCATCAAACATCTCAGTAAAGCTATCAAAAAAGATTCTTCCATGAAAAAAATAGCTAAATACGACATGGAATTTGCGATGTTACAAGATAATCCTGAATTCATTGCGTTAACAGAATAAGAATAACAACCTAATTATCAAGCCGCTACGTGCGGCTTTTTTTTTTCAAAAAATATACATTTTTTTATAAAACTATTTGTTTTTTTATTATTTTTGCAAATCATTTATGTATTAATTTCGATTATAGAGTATAAAATCACATCATAATGTTAAGGAATATCAAACGAATAGCAGCTGTAGTTTTACTGCTTTGTCCATTGACTTTTTTGGGACAGGGAAAAGATGATTTCTATTTCGTAAAAGGTAAAAAAGGTAAACCGATTACCAAAGTTAAGGAAAATTACGATGGCAGACCTAACTCATTTGCCAAGAAAACTTACATTTTAGCGAGTGCTGGTCCAGCTTTTTTACAAGGTGACAACTCTGGATTAAAGGCTGGTTATAACGGCAACATCGGTTTAAGTTATCAGATTAACAAGGCTTTCGCATTAGAAGCTACTCTTGGTTACGCATCATTGACAGGAGAATCTCCAAACTACACAATAGAAAATCTAGATTTTTACGAAGCCAAGCTCAACTTGATGCTTGATCTGAACTACGTACTTTTCGGACCAAAAGCCAACAGAAAATTCAATGTATATCCTCACATTGGATTTGGCCAGATTCACAGTAGAGCAGAAATTTCATATCCTAGTGGTGTACATTATTTCGTAGGTTACGAACAAGATAACAAAAACTGCCGTAAAGGTAATGGTATCGGTGGCAGAAACATCGCAGCTGTAATTCCTGTCGGTATAGATTTCGGTTATAGCGTGACCAACAATCTGAAACTTCATTTGGATTTTGTAGTCAACTATGCTGATACTGACTTACTTGACGTATTCCCTTATGGTCATACAATACCTGCAAGAAGCAACGACTATTACTCAGCAGTCAACTTCCGTTTACAATTCAAATTCAACAAGATAAAGAGAACCATCTCTGCATGTGATTGCACATTCTGATTTCTAGAACGAACTAACTAAAAACAATAAAAATATGAATAAGTCAAAGATTATATTACTTTGTGCGTTACTGTTTGGTACGATGTTTTTGAGTGCACAAAGTACAAAAGAGACCAACAATGCCTTCAAAAAACACTTCTATTTAAGTGGTGATTTAGGTTTAGACCTTTTGGATGGTGATAACACTGAGCGTAAATTAGCTTTCGACGGCAACTTTGGCATCGGTTATCAGTTTGATAAACATGTTGGTCTCAAAGCTAATGCTAGTTTTGGTAACTTGAACGGTTCATTCAAAGGTTTGGAACAATACAAAGATGTCTCAATTGAAAAGTTAAATTACATTGAGTTCAGCCTTAACCTCACATTTGATTTGACCAACATCATCTTGGGTTATAACCCAGAAAGAAAATTCGGCGTTGTGCCACATATCGGTCTCGGTCAAGTCCAATACAGAACTTCATTACTCAACAGTGACGGCAGTTCATTCTACAAAATTGGTTACAGAGAAACCAGCAGCGACGATAATTCTGACGCTAGCATCAACGGAAGAAGAGTTGTCGGTACAGTTCCAATGGGCTTAGAACTTAATTACGCTATCACTCCTCGCTGGAACGTCTATTTCGACTATACTGCAAATTACACCGATTCAGACTTCATCGAAGGCGTCGGTTTGAATGACAACCACGATTGGTTCCATGCATTCAACTTAGGTGCAAGCTACAAATTGCAAAAACTCCAACTGAAAGAAAACAACTACGAAACAAAAGAATGTTATAATTATTGGTTTGCTACACTCGACGGCGGCGCTTCATTCTTGTTAGGAGACAATATGTTCAACTTCAGCAAAATGGAAGGTAATGCCAATATCGGTTTGGGTTACAATTTCAATGACTTCTATAGAGTTTACGCTAAGATCGGTTCTGGTAATTTCAGCGGTATAAAGAATGGCGAATGGTTCGTACCAGAAGGTAACTACTTGAGCGCAAACATCAACTTATCAGCAGACGTATTAGGACTTATTTTCAGAACTAAAGATAACTTGAAAGTCGGTTTGTACCCACATATCGGTTTCGGTGAATTCCAATTCAAGTCAACAGAAAAGAGAGTTAATAACGTTTATGACGTTAAAGAAGTTGGTCATAACAACGATAACGCCTATAACATCAAAGGTAGCGGTATCAACGAGAGACGCGTAGCTTTGACATTCCCATTAGGTATCGAACTCGTTTATAACGTTAACGAAAGTACAGACTTGTACGCAGACGCTACATCTTACTTAGCTCAAAGCGACTTGTTAGATTGCATCATCGACGGAAGCAGAAATGACGCTATCTCTACATTCAATGTCGGTTTGCGTTACAAATTCAACAGAAGCTGCTACAACGCACTTGTTGATGAAACATTGACACCTGATGAAATAAAACAAGCTATCCAAGAAGCTATCCAACAACAAAAAGCAGAAGAAGCTGCAGTTGAAGAAAAACCAGCTTGCATAACTCCAGAAGACATCAAACAAGCTATCAAACAGGCTATCGAAGAATATGAAGCTTCTAAACCTGAAGTAAATAACAATATGAGTTCTTTGAGCAGCGCAACAGTTATCAACAATAACTTCAGCGACATCTCTTTCCCTAAAAACGGTGCACAAAAAGTAAAGACTCAGACAAATATCGACGCTATCAACAGAGCTTCTAGCCAAGTTGATAATGGTTCAGCTGTGAACAGAGTCGTTATCGAAGGTTATGCTTCTCCAGAAGGCAATAAAGAATATAACGATCGTCTCGCTCGTCAACGCGCAGAACAAGCAGCCGAAATCATCAAGAAAGAACTCGGTGAAATCGATCAAGAACGTATCGAAATCACAACTAAAGGTGCTGACTGGGAAGGTCTTTACGCTTCATTGGCAAACTCAGACATCGAAGATAAAGACATGATTATCGAAGAACTTAAAAACTCTTCAAATCAAGAAGAAACATTACAAGAATTGTTAAATAAATATCCTCAAATCAGACAATTGTTACCACAATTACGCCGTGCTAGCGTTGTCATCACAACAATAAAATAAAAGGATATTCTGCATAAAGAAAGGTTACTCAAAACGAGTAACCTTTTTTTGTTTCTGCACCTAACGATTATATTTTCTTACTTCCGATGTATCGCCGCATTCCTCCAACAATTCTGCATTGGTCTTATTAAAGACAGGATGTATAAAATCTGAGGCTACATCGCATAAAGGCAACAAAGTAAAACGCCTTAACTGCAAACGCGGATGCGGCAATATCAAATCTTCGTCATTGATAATCAAATTATCATAATATAAAATATCTAAGTCCATAGGACGCGAGGAATATCCGACGCTGCCTGCAACACGCTGCCGGCCCAAAACAGCTTCCATCGACAATAATTTATTCAACAAATCATGCGGCTCTAATGCTGTCCTAACAGCAACAACCTGATTAAGAAAGTTATTGTCAGCACTAAAGCCCCAAGGCTCAGTCTCATAAACAGCAGACATTGCAACGACTTCACCGCAGCTCTCCCCTATCATTTCAATCGCTGTTTTCAGCAATATTTCCCGTTCACCCAAATTTGAACCAAGAAGAATGTAAGAAGTTCCAATCATATTAACTTTTGTTTTGCGCAAAATTAAAAAAAATTGTATTTTTGAAGCAAAATAGGAAGGATAATAAATTACATAATAAATAAGTTAATCACTGAAATAATGAAATCATTCTTTAAGACATTAATAGCTTCATTCTTAGGCTCCGCATTGCTATTGTTCGTTGTCACAATAATATTCGTAACAAGCATCATCGCATCTATCGCGTCTTCATCCGAAACGACGATCAAAATCAAGCCTAACTCTGTATTGTACATGAACCTCGGATATGAGATTCCTGAGCGCTCCAATGCAAATGATTTCGGATTTGTCTTCGACGGTTCCGCATTCAAGACCACCGACAATGCCGGCATGAACGACATCCTCAACAACATAAAAGCAGCCGCCACCGACCCAAATATCAGCGGAATATTCTTGGAATTATCGAGCATAGGAACATCAACAGCCAATATAGAAGAAATCAGAAACCAGCTTAAAGAGTTCAAAAAATCAGGAAAATTCATAATAAGCTACGGTGAAGCATATACCCAAAGCGCATATTATCTGGCAAGCGTCGCCGACGAAATATATCTGTTCCCTGACGGAATAATCGACATCCACGGAATAGCGTCTCAAAACGTGTTCTATAAAAATCTTTTTGAAAAGATGGACATTGAGATGCAAATCATAAGACCAGAAAACAATAAGTTCAAGAGCGCCGTCGAGCCTTATTTCCTCGACAAGATGAGTGAAGCTAACCGCGAACAAACCACAGAGCTGCTCAACTCCGTATGGAACAAAATATGCAGCGATATAAGCGAATCACGAGACATTGATGTAGAAACCATCAACGATTTCGCCGATGACCTCACCTTGATGTTCGATCCGGAACTTGCATTGGAAAATAATTTCATCGACGGACTGATTTACAAAGACGAACTTATAGCAAAACTTAACCAATACGCACAAAGCGAAAACAAGAAAATAAATCTCATCAAAAACAGACAATACGCCAAAGTAAGACCAGAATTATATACAGGCAGCGACAAGATCGGAATCATTTATGCGTCGGGACAGATTTATGACGGCGAAGGCGACGAGGCTTCTATCGGGTCGGAACCGATGTCGAAAGCCCTCAGAGCCGCAAGAAATGACAAGAAAGTTAAGGCTATTGTCTTGCGTGTCAATTCGCCAGGCGGCAGCGCTGTAGCCTCTGAGGTGATTCGCCGCGAGGTTGAGCTTGCCGCAAAAGAGAAACCTGTCATAGTATCGATGGGCAACTATGCGGCATCAGGCGGCTACTGGATTTCATCGAGCGCCGATTATATATTCGCCGACCAAAACACCCTGACAGGATCCATCGGCGTGTTCGGAACTGTACCTAACTTTGAAGGATTCCTGAACAATAAAATAGGGCTTACCTTCGACGAAGTGAAGACAAACGAGAACTCCGATTTCGGTTCAATGACAAAAGCGCTGACACCATATCAGATGCAGATGATGCAAAAACACGTCACCGACACCTACGACGATTTCATCACATTGGTATCAACAAAAAGAAATCTCCGCAAGACTTTCGTCGATAGCATCGGACAAGGACGCGTCTGGAGTGGCAACGACGCCATCAAAATAGGCCTCGTTGACGAACTTGGAGGAATAGAAAAAGCCGTGGCATACGCTGCCGAAAAAGCAGGACTGGAATCTTATTCCATCAAAGAATTCCCTAAACAGACAGACATGTTCGAAAGTCTGCTCAACACCGAGACTCAAGAATATTATACCAAGACATTGAAAAACAAACTGGGCGATAAAGCAAAATATATCGAAGTTATTGAAAAAATCAATCAGATTGAAGGAGTACAAGCTTTAATGCCTTTGTATTTATATAACTAAAAATAAAGATTATGGATAAGTTTGAAAGCATAAGACCTTATAACGACAGCGAATTCGCAGCCGCTATAGAAAGAGTCACGAACCACGAATATCTGCCTATCGTAATAAATTCCGTGTTCCTCAACACCAATGCTGAAGAATATATCAACGGCATGAAGAAATATAAAACCGTAAGAGATTTCCAACATGGTTTTATGCGCGACGCCGTGGATAACATACTTAAAAAGACTTCGACGAAATTCACGTTCAGCGGAATAGAAAACGTCAAAAAAGGCAGCTGCAATTTATTCGTGAGCAACCACAGAGACATAGCGCTGGACGCAGCTATCTTATGCTACGCTTTCGCCAGCAACAACCTGGAATGTTTTGAAGTAGCTATAGGCGACAACCTATTACAAGGCGACTTCGTCATCGACATCGCCGGCATCAATAAAATGTTTAAAATCATCAGAAGCGGCAGCGCCAAAGATTTATACAGAGACTCCGTCTTATCATCAGAATATATGCGCCATGTGATCAACGACAAAAAAGAGTCTGTATGGATAGCTCAACGTAACGGAAGAACCAAAGACGGCGACGACAAGACAGAACTAGGCGTACTGAAAATGTTCTCCTTGAGCAGCGACAAAGACTTTCTGGAAAACCTGTCGGAACTGAACATCACTCCTGTAGCCATCTCTTACGAATACGAACCTTGCGATTTCTTCAAGACAATGGAATTATATATATCAAGTTTCCAGAAATATGTCAAGGAACCTGGAGAAGACCTCAGAAGCATCATCACTGGCATCATGCAGCCTAAAGGTCAAATCAACATCACAGTGACACCAAGCATCACAAGAGAAGAACTGGAATATTGTGATCAATTCGAGAAAAACGCCAAGTTCACTCACCTCACTGAGATAATAGATAAACGAATTTATAAAAACTATAAGTTATATAAGACCAATTATATAGCTTACGACATGCTCAACAATGTCAATACTTACGAAGAATTCTACAGCAAAGAAGACAAAGAATTTTTCATCAATTACATGAGACAAGGATTGAGTAAATTACCTTGTACGAAAGAAGAAAATATGGTGGAATTGGAAAATATCTTTCTGAAGATTTATGCAAATCCAGTGGTTAATTTCAGAACCTTGAATGAGTAAAATATGAAAATTTCAGGACTTCATAATCTCAAAAATCCTGAAATCCTGAAGTCCTGAAATCCTAAACAAGCTTTTCCCATTGTTCCATCAATGTCTGAAGCTTGTTTTTCTTTTCCCCATAGAGATTATACCAATCGTTATCCAAGTTCACATCTGGATGTTTGTCGGGTTCTGACATTATCGCATCCATCTCGGCTATTTCATTTTCTACGGCTTCAATCTGTTCCTCTATTTTCTTAATCTCACGTTCAAGGCGTTTCGCTTCCCTATCGTTCTGTTTCTTCAGTTCATAATCCAGTTTACCTTGAGAAACGACATTTTCTGTCGGCATCGATTTCTGTTTCTTATTAAGGTCATCGAGTTCTTTCAGTTTTTTTTCTTCAAGGAAATCGTAGATGTCGCCGATATATTCTTTTATGTAAGGTTTCTTAAATTCATAGACTTTATTTGTGAGACCTTGGAGGAAGTCACGGTCGTGAGAGACGATTATCAAAGTGCCGTCGAACTGTATCAGAGCCGATTTCAGGATGTCTTTCGACAGCATGTCGAGGTGGTTTGTAGGTTCGTCGAGTATAAGCAGATTTGTCGGGAAAAGCAGCATTTTAGCCAGTGAGAGGCGAGCTTTTTCACCGCCTGACAGCACTTTCACCTTCTTCTCTATCGCTTCGCCGCTGAAGAGGAAAGCGCCGAGTAACGATTTCACTTTAATGCGCATATCGCCTGTAGCCACATCGTCGAGAGTTTCAAAGACGGTTTTTTCAGGGTCGAGCATGTCCTGCTGATTTTGTGCATAATAACCTATTTGCACTTCGTGACCAAGTTTCAGTTCGCCTTCATAATCCAACACGCCGGCTATTATTTTAGAGAGAGTTGATTTACCTTCGCCGTTACGTCCTACGAAAGCTATTTTCTCACCTCTCGGGATAAGAAGATTTATGTTGTTAAGGATATTTTTCTCTCCGTACGACTTAGACACGCCGTTAAGTTCCAGTGTCACTTTTCCGGAATGAGGCGCAGGCGGGAATCTGAAGTGCATAGCCGATTTATCCTGGTCGTCGATTTGCACGACATCCATTTTCTCGAGTTGTTTGACTCGCGACTGCACCTGTTTGGCTTTTGTCGCCTTATATCTGAATCTCTCGATGAAAGCCTCGATTTCCTTTATCTCACGCTGCTGGTTGTCGAAGGCTGCTTTCTGAATATCTATGCGTTCCTCTCTTCTCTCGATGAACTCAGAATAGGAACATTTATAATCGTAAATCTTGCCGCAAGAAATCTCTATCGTTCTTATTGTAATATGGTCGAGGAAAGCCCTGTCGTGCGACACCATGAAAATGGAGCCGTAATAATTTTTCAGGAAGCCTTCGAGCCATTGTATTGACTCGATGTCGAGGTGGTTGGTAGGCTCGTCGAGAAGCAGCAATTTTGGTTTGCGGAGGAGAATCTTAGCGAGTTCCACACGCATCTGCCACCCGTTACTAAACTCGGTCATACGGCGGTTCATATCTGAATGTTCAAAGCCCAGACCTATTAAAATCTGCTCAGCCTCACCTTCTATTGAATGGCCGCCCATTATGGCAAGACGCTCGTTAAGATGGCTCATCTTTTCGCACAGACGCTGATACGAATCACTTTCGTAATCTTCTCTGACGGAGAGTTCATCCTGCAGTTTAGCGAGCTGGCGTTCTATCTCGTAATATTCCTCAAAAGCTGTCATAGCCTCTTCCAACACAGTACGGACATTATTATTGGCGTCCTTACTGAAGTTTTTCTCCTGAGGGAGATAGCCGACCGTGACATCTTCAGGCATTATCACATCGCCTTTATACGGCTGTTCAAGGCCACATAAAAGACGTATTAATGTTGTTTTACCGGCTCCGTTTTTTCCGACAAGGCCAATCCTATCTTTCTCACGAATCATAAAGCTGATGTCGGTGAAGAGATCCTCGCCAGTAAACTGCATACTGAGATTTTGTACTGAAACCATATTAAAAATTCAGAAATTAAGAAATTCAGAAAAAATAAAAAGATTAGAATATAAAAAATCAAAAACTCAGAAATCCGAAATTTTAAGATTCTGAGTTTTTGATAATTTGAGGTTTAGATCATTATTTCACAACAGTAATTCTTTGTACGGACACTCCGTTTTCCGTTGTGATACGGACCATATAGACACCGGCATCATATTGTGACATATTGATGATTTGAGTGTCGGAATTAGCGTTCATGTCGTACATCACCTGGCCCAAAGCGTTGACGATTGTTATACGAGACAGAGCTTCAGCCGTGATATTCAAGTTGCCTTGAGTAGGGTTAGGATAAATCATCAAGGCGTTGATTCCGTTTTCGTTTACGGAAGTGACTTCAACCATGATATAATCGCTTTCAGGGTCGAGGTAAGAATTAGCTGGAGCTGATTCGCATTCGATGTCGCCTTCGAAGTAAGTAGCTGTAACTTGATAGTAATATTTACCTGTTTTCACTTCGTCGAAGTAATTACCTTCAGTTGGTTGGCCTACTATTTCCATGTTATCCAATGAAGTTCCGCGATATACGTTATAGTTAGAGAATACTTTTTCGTTGCGTCTTGGGTCTGCCATGATGTTTTCCACTGCGAAGTCAGAATAAGTGTTGTCAACCATTTCCAGAGGTTTCATCGGCACTATTGTTCCTCTTAATTCGCTTGTTACGAATGCGCGTATCATCCATGTGTAGTCCATTCCTTGTACTGTTGCTATATCTGTCCAGAATTCGCCGTCTGTTGAGATCCAGCGGCCGTTTTTATCGCCTGTATTTTTACAGCATGAGGCAGGCCAGCTGCCGTTCTTGTTATTGAACACCACCCATAAGTTCATTGTAGCGTCAACAGGTATAGGAGCTGTCAGGTTATATTCCACATAATCTTGGCAGCCTGTTGCTGTATAAGGCTGGCTATGTACCAAGATTTCAGGGGCGTTATCTCCGCCGTAATAGATCAAGATATTACCTTCGTGAGCTTCGCGGTCGTAGAGAGCCACTTTAGAGACGTATGTTCCATCGTAGAATTCCAGGGCTTCTGTCGGGAACATGATACCCCAATATAAAGAAGTACCGCCGAGGCCTGTTTCATGGATGCCGTCGTCATAGCTCAGCCATTCAGAACCTTTCAAGGTGTAAGGCCATACCAAAGTAGCGCCCATTGTACCGTCAGGATTCAATGTTGATTCGCCATGGAGGTTTTTAGGAGCCTGACAGATTATTTCGTGGTTCAAAGAGACTGTCAGCGGGCAAGACATAGCGTAATATGTTGATTCTTCGCCGCCGTAAACCACTCTCATTGTATATTCGTAGTCGCCGTATTCAGGGAGTGTTTCAACGAATTCATCTGTTTTTATAGGAGCTGCTGTCTTCAAAACGCCGTCACGGAATATCATAGCTCCGAGGACTTCCAAATCTGTTGAGTTAGGGATTGGCACTTCTTCCACGAAGGCGCGCACCTGCCATGTAACGTTATAGCCGGTAGCGTTCAAGATGTCAACCCAGTTTGTTCCGTCTTGTGAGAACCAACGTCCGTTAGATTCTACAGGGCCTACGCAACAAGCGGCAGCTTCACCGTAGAACACCACCCATACATTTTGTTCACCGTCAATATCAACAGCGCTTGTCAATTCATATTCAACATATTCTTTAGTACCTGTACATGAATAATCTTGAGAATGTACCAAAGTTCCAGGAGCTGTGAGGCCGCCGAGATAGATCATAAACTTACCGTCATGTTGGCTGAAGTCGAACATCGAGATTTTTGTCAGGCTTTTTCCTGCGAATTCAGCCATGTCAGCTGCCGGGAACATAAGTCCCCAATAGAATTTGGTTCCGCCTTGTAATATTATAGCGTCATAATTTTCGCCGTTGTCATAGTAAAGCCATTCGCCATCTTCTTTTCTTGTCTGTTCTTCAGCTACCAACTCAACATTGTCGATATTGATCCAGAATTGGTCGGAGCAGTTGAAGTGACGGAAAGCGATATATACCGATTGGCCTGCGTATTCGCTCAAATCGATGGTTTTGCTATACCATGTTCCGTGATAATTGGAAGCGTTTTCATCTTTTGGCAAAGTCTCTTCCCAGATAGTTTCAAAGTCGGCCGCCATATAGTTGCTCTTTGTAGAGATGGCCACGCCGTAATGTTCTTGAGAGAACATCGCACTTTCAGCGCTGACATTGAATTTCAGTTTCGAGTTCTCCGTGATGTAATATTTCTTGGCTGTCGCCATGTAGTTGTCAGGATTCAAGGCGTTGACACCTACGCATGAATGAGACATAGCGCTGTACCAGCTTTGGTAGCCACATTCTGTTTGTGAATAATCTTTAGAGTTAGTCCATCTGTAGCCGTCGCCGTCAGCGTCGATTGTAATCCAGCCGTTCAATGTCTCGTCTTCAAAGTCGAATTTGAATTGAGACACCTCGTCGCTGTAGCCTTGAACAGGGAGAGTCCAATATAAATGAGCTTCTTTGCCTTCTATTTCAGCCTCAAAGTTAGTTGCCTGAACGAGGTTATCGCATGGGATATAAGTCCATTTGTATTCATATTTGTTCTCGCCGATTATCGTTGTAGTATATTCCTTGCCGACTTCCAACTTAGACTCATCGAATTGATAGTAATAATCCCATGTCTCTGCCACGAGTTCTCCGTCCAGTTCAACTCTATATGTTTCAGCTGCATCGACATTATTTAAGTTCCACATCGCCCAACCTGTTGAAGAGACGAAAAGATCGCCCAAAGAGAATATCGCGTCGAGGGTGCATTCGATTGTAGTAGCGTCCCATATTTCCACTGTAGATTCTGTAGAGAATGGTTTATATCCGTCTAACGTAACTGTGTATCTGTATGTTCCTCTGCGGAATGAATCCCAATGATAAGCGCCTGTTTCATCCAATGTCGCTTCATATTTGAAAGAAGGTTCTTTTACGTTTACGAAAGATACTTTTGCTCCAGCGGCAGAAGTTCCGTTTTCTGTAGCGACAGCGATGTCGAGGCTTGTGAACATATCTTTACCGATGATATTTGAATAAGCCACCGGAGTTTCATAGTTTTCGCCTTCGTTGTCATAGATTACGGAAACGCCCCATTGATAGAGGCCCATTGAAGCTTCGTTCCAGAGGTTGTCGATATATGCGGTGTCGGCAACATTTTCAGCGATCATTATTATCTCGTCGTTCAAAGTATTTTTTCTGCATACGTTGTAGCCCAACACTGTAGCTTCATCATTTTCGTTTCTGTTTGATTTTGACAAAGATTTGCCGTTACTGAATCTTACTTCTTTTGTGATGAAGTCCCAGCTCCATTTCACATCGACGCTGTTGTCGTCTATTTCCTGAGCATACACTTCTGTTACAGGATTGAAGCCGCCTTCTGTGGTAGCGTTGATATTCAAAGAGAAGCGTTCTGTTGCAGACACTGCGAGGTAGTAAGTACCGGCAGGAACTGTATATTTCTCTGTCTTAGTATATTTTGCGCCACGGCCTGGAGTCAGGACGACATTATCGACGAGAATAGCGTAAGATTTTGTTCCTACATCAAAATGGCGGAAACCGATAACGACATCTTGTCCGGCATAATCGCTGAGAGATATTGTTCTGTGGTTCCATTCAGCGTCGGTACAAGTTTCTTTTCCGATAGTCTCGAAATTCATGCCATCTACAGAAACGACCACTGCGTAAGTTTCATCTCTATAATAATCAACGTCTAAAGCTTTCACGTCAAATTCGAGGACAGAATTTTTGTCGATTGAGTAAGAACCTTTTGTAACGATGTAATTATCAGGATCAAGTTTAGAGCTTGTAGAAGAGTTATATGAATAAGAAGCGAGACATTTGACTCCTGCGCCGGCTCCGCTTGTGATTATTTCCCAATTGAAGTTATCGCCGTCAGCGTCGATGGTTCTCCAAGGCTCAATATTCACGTCATCGAAATCGTATGAGAAAGTATTACCTTGTACTTCAGGAAGTTCCACTTCAGGAAATTCTGGTTCTGTTGGTTGGTCAGGATCTGTAGCAGCACCGTAATAGTTGTCGTAGTCAGGACCGCCTTTACCGCCGAAGTTACTTGCATACAGAGCCATTTTAGCGTTTGTTCCGTTCACAGCCACCGACAAAGAAGTCTCTTCACTGAAAGTAAGTTTATAAACCGCATCAGGGCCGTCTTGAGCTTCACCTGGCAGCAGATAGTTATCGTGCAGATTGTCGAAGTCAAGAGTGCTTGCATAAGGATAATAAGTCACTTCTTCAGCTTTTTCCCATACATCTGATGTTACAGGAGAATAAGTTGTAGCTTTTATTTCGATGACATCCGTACCGAAGTTGTTAGCCACTTTCAGTTCGCCTTTCAGTTCGCCGATGACGTTGCTGTTAGCGTGTTTCACGCTCACTGAGAAAGGTTTTTCTGCTGTCACTTCAGCAGGTGCCTGGAAACTTGAAACTACAAAAGAAGGGCTTGTTGATTCTATCGATAAGATATTAGCCGACTGTGATTCTGTTGAGAACTCGACTGTCATAGGGCGCATCCATGCAGCTGCCGGACGTAAGCCGAGGTCTATCGGATTAGGTGTCACCACTATAGGAGAAGCGACTTCGCCGAAAACAACATCCAACATGATGTTGGCTCTGTAAGAAAGTCTTGTTCCTGTCTCAGCTGTCGTTGGAGCCACATCAGCTATATTTTCATTTCCGTCGTTGGCGTGATAAAGTGTGTATGTCACGTCATCATCAGAATAATACCACTTCAGGCTTGAGTTGTAGTCATAGCTTTTCTTAGCCACTGCCACCACGAGATTGCCTTTTCCGTTGAAATAGAAAGGAACGTCCAAGACGATTTTCTCCCATGAAGTGTCGCCGATGACCACGTTTTCGCCGCTATAAACCTTGATGAGTTTCTCCGCTGGAATCCAGTCAGCTTCTGAGTTGAAAGCAGCTTTATCAACAACCGCCATGTAAACATCAATTTCACTCAATTTATACTCATAAGGCTGATTGGTGACATTACAATTATAAGAAATGGCGTTGATGGTACAAGCTCCGCCTATTTCCACACCAGAATAAATCGTCTCATGCCATGAGTAACAATATTTGGTAACGAAAGGACAAGATTGGTCGAGTTCCGTGCCCGAACCTATTGTCACTTGAGCGCTCTCATCATCATAATTATTTGCGAACATTCCCATGTTGCAAATGAAGAGAGCCATGATTAACATTAAACGTAAAGTTTTTTTCATAATAACAAATTATTTTAGGTTAATATTCATTCTTCTATCCATTCTGCGAATGAGCCTTCCGTCTCTTTCAAGAAAATCTTGACAAGTCGCACATTCTCAGGAAGTCTCTTCTTTATCTTTTCAGAAAAATCGATGAGCATAAGCTCAGTGGTAGGCTGGAACGGCAGCACTATGATTCTTTCATAATGACGTTTCACTTCTTCGATAAATTCGTCTGGCATTTGGCTGTTTATGATGAAGGCATGATCATAACGATCTATTATCTCTTCATTGACAATATCTTTCAACTCTTTGAAATCCATCACCATACCGTTTTTAGGGCTACTGTCATCCATGACCGGCATACCTTTCACGGTGACGCGCATCTCGTAGGAATGTCCGTGAATATTACGGCAGCGTCCGTCATAACCCATCAGGGAATGAGCAGCTTCGAAACGAAAGATTTTTGTAAGATGAAACATACTTTGTAAACTATATATTTAAGCCTACAAAGATAGTAAAAGTCAATAGACTAAAGACCAAAGAGTAAAGATTTTTTTTAGTTAGGAGTGGGGAGTTTTTGAGGTTTTGATTTTATGAATTTTCAAAACAGTCCCCAGAAGCCTTTTGCAAAAATAACAAAGGCTGACACTAAATTAACAAGGCTGTTGAAAACTAGTTTCATTTTGGAGAATGGTATCAGAATAGCTATGACTGACCATACAAAGGCTGCTGCCATAATAATTAAAGGTGTATTATCTTGGAATGGCATATAAAACTCTGCCATGAGTCCTGCTATGAAAGCATTCACTCCTGTCGCGACGGAGAGAAGCAAAATATGCTTTATTGAATCAATGAAATACAAATTGCTTCCGTTTTTTATCTTCAGGGTGTTCATAAACATCCTGTAAAATATTATGATGCATATTGCTAACACTATCCACTTCGGCTGTATCGCCACAAGATGCATGAATGTTCCACCGAGCAAATCGCCAAGCTCATACATCACACCTTGTCCCAATGCCAGCACGAGAGCATAAAACCACTTTTTTTCAAATTGTGAATTGTTAATTGAAAATTGTTCATAATTAATGCTGAAAGCATTAGAAGCAAATGCTACCGGAGATGCGAGTGCGATGATGAAGAGGATGTTCAATATCATGGATTAAGGTTTAAAGAAAAAAGTTAAGGTTTAAAGCAAGGATAACCTTAAACTTTAAACCTTAAACTTTAAACTAGATTATATCAATCTTCTATTCTTTCTAATTGAACTGTGAAGTGACGCATGAGTTCTGTTTCCCATGTGATGCGTACACCGTGTTTGATTTCGTCACGACGGTCGTAAACGTTCTTCAAAGCTGCTGCGATAACATCCATGTGGTTGTTTGTATAAACGCGGCGAGCGATGCAGAGACGGAGAAGGTCTAAGCCACCGAAACGGTTTTCGCGTGTGACAGGGTCACGGTCAGCGAGAATGTAACCGATTTCGCAACCACGAACACCAGCTTCAAGGTATAATTCGATAGCGAGTGTTTGTGCTGGGAATTCTTCTTTAGGAACGTTTGTGAGAACGCGGTCAGCGTCAACGAAGAGAGCGTGGCCACCAACAGGGCGTTGGTAAGGAATGCCGTATTCGTCTAATTTTGCTGCGAGGTATTGGACTTGTTTAACACGTGTTTCGATGTTGTCGAGTTCTGTGTTTTCGTCGAGACCTACTGCGAGAGCGTCCATGTCACGGCCGTTCATACCACCGTATGTAAGGTAACCTTCAAATGGGATGCAGAAACGTCTTGCACCTTCGAACCAGTCTTCGTGATGTGTAGCGATGAAACCACCCATGTTAACGATACCGTCTTTCTTAGCTGACATTGTCATGCCGTCTGCGTATTGGTACATTTCCTTAACGATTTCTTTGATAGTCTTGTCAGCATAACCAGCTTCGCGAGTTTTGATGAAGTAAGCGTTTTCAACGAAACGAGCTGAGTCGAAGATGACGCGTTTGCCGTATTTTGTAGCAACTTCTTTAACTTCACGGAGGTTTTGCATTGATACAGGTTGGCCACCTGCTGTGTTATTTGTAACAGTAACGATTACGAAAGGAACTTTTTCTGCGTTTTCAGCGAGAACTTTTTCAAGTTTCTTAATATCTACATTACCTTTGAAAGGAACTTCGAGTTGAGTGTCTTTAGCTTCGTCAACTGTGCAGTCGATAGCGAAGGCTTTACGGCTTTCGATGTGACCTTTTGTTGTGTCGAAGTGTGAGTTACCTGGAACGATGTCGCCGTTTTTTACGAGGTGGCTGAAGAGAACGTTTTCAGCGGCGCGGCCTTGGTGTGTTGGGATAACATATTCGAAGCCTGTGAGGCGTGTGATAACTTCTTTAAGACGGAAGAATGAAGATGAACCGGCGTAGCTTTCGTCGCCCATCATCATGGCAGCCCATTGACGGTCGCTCATAGCGCCAGTACCTGAGTCTGTCAAACAGTCGATATAAACTTGATCAGCTTTGAGGTTAAACAAATTGTAATGAGCTTCTTTCATCCATTGTTCGCGTTGTTCGCGAGTGCTCTTTCTGATAGGTTCGACCATCTTGATCTTCCATGATTCTGCAAATGGTAATTCCATGATATTTATTTTTTATAGTTAATTATTTATTAAATGCTTAATTCATAATGCCTAAACCGCAATATAATGAATTTCAAATTGAACTTCAAAAGTACGAAGTTTTTTTTAAATAACAAAGGTTTTTTCAATAAAACTTTGAGATTTAAACATGAACATATAAAAAAACTCAGAACCCCAATTCCGAGATTCTGAGTTTTTGAAGTTATGAGATTCTAAACTTATTTCTTGATAAAACGTTTCACGGTCTCGCCGTTGTATGTTCTTACCTTGACGAAATAAACGCCGCTGTTCAAGTCAGAGACATTCAACTGTACATTATTCATTGAACATTGTTCATTATAAACCATCACGCCTGTGAGTGTATAGACGCTGACTTCCTCGACATTTGTTTCTGCTTCGATGAAGAGCTTGTCGTTTGCAGGATTCGGGTAGATGTTGAATGAAGAAGCGAATTCTTCTATAGCGTCGTCTTCTATCACGATTGTATATACTTCTGAAGGTTCTGATTCGAGTTCGTCTTTAACAGTTCTGACGTAGAATTCTATTGTACCTTCGTTGTTGGTTCCGGCCACGTATGACGTTCCGTTAGTGAAGCCCATGAGATAATCTGTAGCGTTAGCTGTGTTCACATAGACGTTATAAACGTCTATTCCTTCAACGGCATCCCACGACATTGTTATTCTGTATTTGTAGTCGTAGCCTTCAATGTCTTGTTCAACGATAGCGCTGAGGTTTGCAGGTGCTGCTGGCAATACAGGCTCATCTGGAATTTCCACAGTAGTAAGTTTCATCACCGGTTTCTTGCTGTATAAAGCCAAGCCCTCGCCTGTAGGATATTGAGCATAAACCGCATCATAGTCACTTGCCGTGAACAATATGCTATTTGCAGCATTATAACATGACCATCTCAAAGACATCTCTTGATTTGATGACTTTGCGATAACCACAACCAAGTTGTTTTCTCCACCGTATTCAAAAGGTGTGTCAAGCTCAAATGATTCCCAATCTGTATCACCTAACACTACATCTGTTCCCGAATAAACCAATGTCAATTCACTTTCTGGTGTCCATTGTGTTTTGTCGGCGAACTTCGACTTTGTTGTTTCAGCGAGATAAATACGAATATCTGTCGCAGTACAAGCCGAGCCTTCTGCATATTGGAAAGCTATATTTCCAATTTTACAAGCCTGGCCAATCTCGTTTGCCTGATAAATCATTTCAATCCATGAGTGCGGATATGAATTCACGAAAGGTCCTAAATTAGAGTCACCTGTACCTTCGCCTGTGATGATTTCATCAGCTTTCATTGTCAATGGAAATAATACAACCATCAACATAATTGATAATAAAAACTTCTTCATAATAACGTATTTAATTTAGTTTAATTTTTCACCTACAAAGATAAGAAAAGTCAACGGACTACGGACGACAGACTACGTTTTTTTAATGGGAAAATTTTAGCAGTTAAAGTTAGCGGCGCCTGAGTTTGTCGAAAGCACAAACAATAGCTTCAATCCTATATTTCGACTCGGTGCTTCGACCGTCTTAGCTCAAAAAAAGAGACGCATCAACGACTTGCGCCGTATGACACGTCTCTATTATTCTAAAATTCTAGAGTTCTAGAATTCTAAAGTTCTTACTTCTTCAAAGGTTCAGCGATTTTAGCTGCCAAGAATTGTCTGTTCATTCTAGCGATGTTTGTCACAGAGATACCTTTTGGACATTCTGCCATACATGCGTATGTGTTTGAACAGTTACCGAAACCGAGTTCGTCCATTCTAGCGACCATTTTTTGAACTCTTTCGTATGTTTCAACTTGACCTTGTGGCAAGAGAGCGAGTTGAGAGAACTTAGCTGATACGAAGAGCATAGCGCTACCGTTTTTACATGTTGCAACGCAAGCGCCGCAGCCGATACATGAAGCAGCGTCCATTGAAAGGTCGGCGTCATGTTTGTTGACTGGAATTGCGTTAGCGTCTGGCACG
>JAZLEO010000028.1:0-10031 GCA_045615285.1 Bacteroidales bacterium | reverse complement strand
AACTATTTGTGGAGAGTGAATGCGTTGACACAGAAACTTGATTTGGAACAATTAGCTATTGTTATTTCCAAAATCAATGTAAATATAAATGGTTCTAGCGGATATTTGGGAAATATCAGTGACAGAAGCAAGGAATTGTTTTTTAACAAACAAACAGTCGGACAATATCTTGTAAATAAACTGAATGAAGATCCTCATTATAGCTTAAAAAATAAGGTTTTCTATCGCCAAGATTATTTGGATGAATTTGAGACTATTTGGGAAAAACAAGCACAATATCATAAAGAATTAACTAATGAATTGAAAAAAGAAATTCGTGATATTGTTATATTTTATCAAAGACCATTGAAGTCGCAAAAAGGTTTGATAAGTGTTTGTGAATTAGAAGGTAAATTTGTTGATATTTTAGTAGATGGCAAGAAAAAGAAAAAAGTCATAGGACCTAAGGTTTGTCCTAAATCATCTCCTTTATTTCAAGAGTTTAAAATCTGGCAAATATTAAATAATATTCAGGTTTCAGGGAAAATAATTCCTAATGAAAATACAGATTTGTTTGGAACTGAAACATCTTACATAAAAGGAAAACGTTTTCTT
Organism: Bacteroidales bacterium; assembly: GCA_045615285.1. Taxonomy (GTDB): domain Bacteria; phylum Bacteroidota; class Bacteroidia; order Bacteroidales; family F082; genus Limimorpha. The sequence goes on along the minus strand of JAZLEO010000028.1, from coordinate 9,437 downwards.
AATCAAGAAGAAAAAGAGATTCTATTTGAAGAATTAAATGTAAAAGAAAATCTTACGAAAAATGAAGCTCTTAAATTATTATTTAAAAATGCTTCTGAACTTGATTTGAATTATAGAACAATAGAAGGCAATAGGACAAGCGCAGCTTTGTTTAAAGTCTATCAGACTATAATAGATATGTCAGGTCATGGTGAGTATGATTTTGTCAAAATGCCTGCAAAGAAATCTATTGAAATAATAGAGTCTGTATTTTCAGGATTAGGTTATAATACTGATATTTTACATTTCGACGCAGAATTGCAAGGCGTTGATTTTGAAAAGCAATCTGCATATCAATTGTGGCATTTGTTGTATTCTGCCGAAGATGACAATTCCAAAATAGGTAATGAAAAACTCGTTGATAAAATTACAGAACTGTTTGGGTTTGAAAAAGAATACGCTAAATTATTAGCTTCCATAGTCTTCCAACCAGATTATGGAAGTTTAAGTACGAAGGCAATTCGTAAAATTTTACCTCATCTAAAGGATGGTCTTGATTATAGTGTGGCTTGTGAGTATGCTGGTTACAGACATTCTAAAAAATCTTTAACAAAAGAAGAATTAGAAAATAAAGTGTTGAAAGACCATTTAGAACTATTGCCACGAAATAGTTTGCGTAATCCAGTGGTTGAAAAGATTCTTAACCAAATGATTAATGTAGTGAATTCTGTAATTGATGCATACGGAAAACCAGATGAAATCAGAATAGAATTAGCTCGCGAATTAAAGAAAAGTGCGCAAGAACGTGCTGAAATGGTTGAGACAATCAATAAAACTACAGCGGAACATGAAAGATATCGTGAAATCCTACAAAAAGAATTCGGAATACAAAATGTTAGCCGTAATGATATTATAAGGTATAAATTATATCTGGAATTGGAAAGTAATGGCTTTAAGACTTTATATTCCAACACTTATATTCCACAAGAAAAATTATTCTCTAAAGAGTTTGATATTGAACATATAATTCCACAGGCGAAATTGTTTGATGATTCTTTTTCAAATAAAACTTTGGAAGCGCGTGCGATAAATATTGAAAAGGGAAATATGACTGCATACGATTATATTCGTGAAAAATATGGTGAAAAATATTTGGAGGAATATCGAAATAAAATTGAGAAATTGTATGCTGATAAAGTTTTGAGTAAAACAAAATACACCAAATTATTAACAGAAGAAGCTAATATTCAAAGCGGTTTTATCGAAAGAGATTTGCGAGACACTCAATATATTGCAAAGAAAGCTCGTGAAATTTTAGAAGAAATTGTAAAATTCGTTGTGCCAACAACTGGCATCGTTACAGATCGCCTTCGTGAAGACTGGGGTCTTGTTGATGTCATGAAAGAACTTAATTGGGATAAATATCATAAACTAGGCATGACTGAAATCTATGAAGATCGTGATGGAAGAAAAATAGGCAGGATAAAAGATTGGTCAAAACGAAATGACCATCGTCATCATGCGATGGATGCCCTAACAATTGCTTTTACAAAACATAGTTATATTCAATATCTTAATAATCTTAATGCCCGTATCCAAAAAGGCGTTGACGATTATATAGATTTGGATATGGTTGAATTTAAGGATTTGGATAAGAAAGACCGTTCCGCAGCAGTTTATGCAATTGAAAGAAAAGAGTTGGAGCGAGATAATCATGGTAAATTAAGGTTCAAGTCACCAATGCCAAGGGAAGAATTCCGTTCTGAAGCCAAGAAGTATTTGGAAAATACTTTGATTTCAATTAAAGCTAAAAATAAAGTTGTGACTAAAAATATAAATAAAGCAAAGAATAGCGTCACAACAGAAATAAAGACTGCAAATGGTGAAAATAAGATTGTCAAAGGTCAAGTAGCGTTGACTCCTCGTGGTCAGTTGCATAACGAAACCGTTTATGGTAAGATTAAACAATATGCTACAAAAGAAGAAAAAGTGGGTGGCAATTTTGATTGTGACAAGATAATGACTGTTGCTGTAAAACGTTATAGATTAGCATTGTTGAAACGTTTGGAGGAATTTAATAATGACCCTAAGAAAGCATTTACTGGTAAAAATAGTTTGGATAAAAATCCTGTTTTTGTCGATGAAATGCATACAGAACAAGTGCCTTTGAAGGTTAAGTTAGTTTCTTTTGAAGAACAATATACGATTCGTAAACAAATTGCTCCGGATTTGAAAATTGAAAAAGTTATTGATGCTGGAATTAGAAATATTCTTGAAGAGCGTTTGAAAGAATATGGAGGCGATGCAAAGAAAGCGTTCTCTAATCTTGATGAGAATCCAATTTATCTTAATAAGGAAAAAGGCATTACTATAAAAAGAGTTAAGATTAGAGGTGTAAGCAATGCAACTGCATTACACGACAAACATGACCATCTTGGAAATCCCATTCTTGATGAAGATGGTAATACACAGCCTACAGATTTCGTAAGTACAAGTAACAATCATCATGTGGCGATATATCGTAAGCCTTCCATGGATAAAAACGGACAAGTTAAGACTGATGAAGATGGCAATGTGATTTATGAATTGGAAGAAAATGTTGTTTCATTCTTTGAAGCGACAAGTCGTGTAAATATGGGATTGCCTATTATTGATAAGGAATATAAGAAAGAAGAAGGCTGGCAATTCTTGTTTACAATGAAGCAAAACGAGTATTTCGTTTTCCCTCGATACGAAACTATTGTTGACGAAAATGGCAATGAACAACAAATAAAGACATTTGACCCTAAAGACATCGACTTGATGAATCCTGATAATTACGCTTTGATAAGCAAGAATTTGTATAGGGTGCAGAAGATTGCAACAAAAGATTATACATTTAGACATCATTTAGAAACTACTGTGTTAGACAATAATAAAACAAAAGGATTGACATGGGTAAGATGTGGATTAAATGGTATAGGAGAAATTATAAAAGTTCGTGTTAATCATATAGGACAAATAGTTTATGTAGGTGAATATTAACCAAATCAAAACATACATGATAAAACGTACACTTTGTTTTACCAATCCTGCTTATCTCTCTCTTAAAAACGAGCAGCTGGTAGTAAAAATGCCTCAGGATAGCGAACAGCAGTCAGCTATCAGCCGTCAGTGTTCTGAAAAAACAACGACCATTCCTATTGAAGATATAGGGGTGGTCGTTATTGATAATAGACAGATTACAATAACGTCCGGCGTCATTGACGCTCTGCTGGCAAACAACTGCGCTCTCATTACTTGCGATGGCAAAAGTCTGCCTGTCGGTTTGATGCTTCCTCTGTGTGGCAATACGACTCAGAGTGAACGCTTCCGCTATCAGATTGAAGCGACTCTTCCCTTGAAAAAACAGCTTTGGCAGCAGACTGTACAAGCAAAAATCAATAATCAGGCAGAGGTGCTTTCTAAATGTACTGATGCTGAAACGGCTTGTATGAAAGTCTGGTCGAAAGAAGTGAAAAGCGGCGACAGTGATAATCTTGAAGGTCGTGCCGCTGCTTATTATTGGAAGAAACTCTTTGGTCATATCACTGATTTTAATAGGGATAGGGAAGGAGTTCCGCCCAATAATCTCCTAAATTACGGTTATGCGATTCTGCGTGCTGTCGTAGCTCGCGCCTTGGTGTCAAGCGGAATGTTGCCGACATTAGGAATTCATCATCATAATCGTTACAACGCTTATTGTTTAGCAGATGATATTATGGAACCATATCGTCCTTATGTTGATGAACTGGTTTTTAATTTGGTGAAAGAAAGAGGATTGCCGGAAGATGGTCTGAGTAGAGAATGGAAGGCTGAGCTTTTAAAGATACCTGTTTTAGATGTTGTTATCTCCGAAAAACGCAGTCCGTTAATGATTGCAGTAAGTCAGACGACAGCGTCTTTGTACAGATGTTTTTGCGGAGAGTCAAGAAAGATTGTATATCCGATAATGTAAATTCTATGGAACGCTTTAGTGAATATCGTATTATGTGGGTTTTAGTCTTATTTGATTTGCCGACTGAGACGAAGAAAGACAGGAAAGCGGCGTCGGAATTTAGGAAGAAACTGTTGAAAGACGGATTTACAATGTTTCAGTTTTCGATTTATGTCAGGCATTGTGCCAGTCAGGAAAATGCTGACGTACATATAAAAAGAGTGAAAGCGTCACTGCCAGAATACGGGCAGGTCGGTATTTTCTGCATCACCGATAAGCAGTTCGGTAATATCGAAATTTTTTATGGAAAGAAACCTCAGGCTTTGAACACGCCAGGACAGCAATTGGAGTTGTTTTGATGTCAACACAAAAGAACTAAATAGAACTAAAAAAGTCCGGAATTTTTAGTTACGGACTTATAAATTGAATACAGAATTTTAATTGAGAAATTTGTTGTAATATATTGAAATACAATTTAATGATGACATTGTATTGTATTCAATCTTTCAAAGATACATAATTTAAAGCAATTCACAACCCGCACCTTTTTAACTTTAACGGCTTTTTTATTGTATTCAATCTTTCAAAGATACATAATTTAAAGCAATTCACAACAAGAATTGATAACATAAAGAATTTTATGAAATTGTATTCAATCTTTCAAAGATACATAATTTAAAGCAATTCACAACACACCTCAAAAGCGAAATCGTATTCGTAACATTGTATTCAATCTTTCAAAGATACATAATTTAAAGCAATTCACAACTGGAAACAGTAGCAATAGTACTTGGTTTAGATTGTATTCAATCTTTCAAAGATACATAATTTAAAGCAATTCACAACAAATCAGCACTCGCACAGCTGATGAATCCAATTGTATTCAATCTTTCAAAGATACATCAAACAAAAAAAGCCCCAACGGGCTTCTTTTATTTTCCTGCTTTCTTCTCAATTTTAGCTTGTTTTTTCTTTAATTTTTTTAACTCTTTGTCGATGGCTTTCTGATGTATCTTAGGATTGTCTCCTGTAAATCTATATTCGTCGTAAATATATTGGCTTCTGTCTTCATTGAAGACATAAATCAAACGTATTGAGACGTTGTTGTTGTATTGGGTTGGTCGCTGAGAAGGTCTAAGTTTGTCGATTTCTTCTTTCGGCAGAGTGTTGTCGAAGTTTATGTTTTTGTTAACTTCGTATAAATCATATCGTTCTCTGATGCTGAACATGGAATATTGAAATCGGACTCCTAATTTCAGTCTCTCGTGTAACCTGACTTTTCCGTCAATAAGTACGCAGAAATCGTTTTGTTTGTAGCCGCCGTTTTCATATCCTGTATTGATGTCGATGTTTGTCGATTCGCCCAATTCGTATTCTCTCAGGCCGATAAGTCTTCCGTATGAAGCGCCTAAGCCAAGAGAATATATCTGTTTGTCAGAGAAATAGAACAACATCGGGATTTCCATGTAATTCATGTAAAGATCATATTTCCCGTAATGATAATTCTTGTCTATTGTCCCGTCGCCGTCGGCGTCATAATGAAAAGCCACGCTGTTATCGTGAGCGCCTCTTTGGTTAAAAGCTATTTCCAGTGAGAACTCGATGTCGAAGTCGCCTTGACTGTAAATAGGCACCAAAGCGCCTAATCCTCCGTGAAGACCGAAACGTTTGTAACCATTGGTTCCATCGCCATAAACCTGCGAAAGATTCAAGCCCATAAAACATTCGCCTTTGACGATTTGAGCTTTGACATCGGTAGAGAACACCGACATTAAAAAACACATCAATAATATTGTACAAAATCTTTTCATGTCCTTATAACGATATATTTTCCATTAAATTATTTTAACGTGGCGTTTTTCATGCTGAGACTGATTCTCTTTCGTTCAACATCGACTTCAGTGACAACGACTCTGACTTTCTGGTTAAGCTTTACTATTTCGTTAGGATCTTTGATGAATTGGTTAGACATCTGGCTGATGTGAACAAGTCCGTCTTGATGTACGCCGACATCGACAAAACAACCGAAAGCCGTGATGTTCGTGACGATACCAACGAGCTGCATTCCGACTTTCAAGTCGTTCATGGTGCGGACGTCCTTGTTGAATTCAAAAACTTCAAAAGTCTTACGAGGGTCGCGGCCCGGTTTTTCAAGCTCGTCGATAATGTCGTTTATCGTCTCGATTCCGAAGTCGTTTTCGATGAAGTCTTTCGGATTTATTTTTGCTATAAGTTCTTTGTTGCCGATTAAATCAGCGACTTCTACCTTGAGTTTTTTCGCCATCTTTTCGACGATATGATAACTCTCAGGGTGAACGGCGCTGGCGTCCAGAGGCTGGGCTGCTCCGTGAATTCTCAAGAATCCTGCGCATTGTTCGTAGGCTTTCTCGCCGAGACGAGGCACTTTCAACAACTGCTTACGGCTTTTGAATCCGCCGTTCTCGTTACGGTATTTCACGATGTTACTAGCTATCTGCGGACCGACGCCGCTGACATACGAAAGCAGCTGCTCACTCGCTGAATTCAACTCGACACCTACAGCGTTGACGCAACTCTCAACGACATGGCCGAGCTCTTCATTTAAAAGTTTCTGATTCACATCATGCTGATATTGACCGACACCTATCGACTTAGGATCAATCTTGACCAATTCGGCGAGCGGATCCATGAGACGACGGCCGATGCTTACTGCACCTCTCACCGTGATGTCGTATTCCGGAAACTCGTCACGGGCGACCTTAGAAGCAGAATAAACAGAAGCGCCGCTCTCGTTGACCATCACGGCGATGATGTCGCGGTCGAATTGTATTCCTCTGATGAAATCCTCCGTCTCACGTCCTGCCGTGCCGTTGCCTATGGCGATGACTTCTATCTTATATGCGTTCACGAGCGAGCGAATCTTGTTAGTGGCTTGTCGCGTCTCGTTTTGAGGCGGGTGAGGGTAGATGGTCTCATTATGAAGCAAAGCCCCGTACTCGTTGAGAATTACGACCTTGCAACCTGTCCTGAAACCAGGGTCGAGGGCGAGGACGCGTTTCTGTCCTATAGGAGCCGCCAACAAAAGCTGACGTAGGTTCTCGGCAAATACTTTTATCGCCACTTCATCAGCTTTCTCTTTATACAAAGCACGAATCTCCGTCTCTAAAGAAGGTTCTAACAAACGTTTCCAAGCGTCGTCGATGGCGTCTTGTACTAAATCTGTAGATGAGTTGTCGGCCTTGATGAAAATATTGTCTAATGTCTTCAGCGCTTCTTCGTCATTGATTTTCAACTTCACTTTCAGAAGTCCCTCCGCTTCGGCACGGAACATGGCGAGAATCCTGTGTGAAGGAGCCTCGGATACAGATTCTTTCCAGTCGAAATATTGCTGGTAAGTCTTGGCTTCTTCTTCCTTGCCTTTCACCAATGTCGATGAGATGACTCCTTCTTTATGATAAATCTTACGGATGAGATTACGTCCTTTGATGTTTTCTGAAATCCATTCGGCCATGATGTCGCATGCGCCTTTCAGAGCGTCTTTGGTATCTTCAACGCCTTTTTCTTTGTCGAGATATTTTTTCGCGAGGCCCTCAACGTCGTCGCTGTTTTGCGACATGATGAGTCTCGCAAGAGGTTCAAGACCTTTCTGACGAGCTATCTCGGCTCTTGTCTTACGTTTCGGCTTATATGGAAGATAGAGATCTTCGACGTCTTGCAAAGATTTGGCGTTCTTGATGTTGCTCTCCAATTCGGGAGTGAGCTTCTCTTGTTCTGCTATCGATTTCAAAACCGACTCTTTCCTTTTCTCGAGCTCTTCTAGTTGTTCGAGGCGCTTTTGTATGGCAGCCACAACTTCCTCGTTCATGGTGTTCGTCATCTCCTTACGATAACGAGCGATGAAAGGAACCGTACATCCTTCACTCAAAAGACGTATCACGTTTCCCGCAATTGTCAGTGATACTGAAAACTCTGTCGCTATATGCTTGCTGAAATCCATTTTTTTTAAAGTTTAAGTTTTAAAGTTGAAAGTAGTTTTTAAATTAATTTAGAGTTGAAGTTTATCTGATTCCAATACTCTTCAAACTCTACATTTTTAATCTAGAAACAACTCTCCACTTTCCACCAATTATTCATTCTCAATGAATGCGTTATTCTAATTTGCAAAAATAATTATTTTTTCATTTTTGTACTTTGATATACTCATCTTTTTTTTACATTTGCATGGAAATAAACCATTGAATTTTACTGAGATAATTATGAAAAGACTTTTGCTTATATTATTGACATTTATGTCGTTGACATCTTTCGCTCAACTGCGTGTTAAAGAGGGCTCTTTCCGTCAGATTGAAGGGTTCGTGATGAAGGAAAAGAAAAATGACATTAACGACTTGCCGATGGCTCTGATAAGGATTTCAACGGAGAATATCACCGCGGAAGAAAGAAGAAAATTCATCTTTAGAGGAAATGGCGGAACTGATTTTGATCCGTATTTTGAAACAGGAGAGATTCAGCTTTTTCTGTCGGCTTCTCAGGCAACATTCGTGGAAATCATCCATGATGATTACGGCAAGATGGAATATTGGCTGCCATACGAACTGAAGGATTACTGCGGCTACGAAATGGTGGTGCAATATGTTCCCTTGGCGGCGCAAACTGCTGAACCTGCACAGATTAAGAAATTTCATCTTATAGTGAAGTCCGACCAGCCCGACGCTACTATATACATAGACGACGAACCTTTGGACGTGGGCGAGGCTTCCATATTAGTTAATGAAGGCTCGAAACATACTTACAAAATAGAATGTAAACTGTATCATACAGAGTCAGGCTCAGTAACCGTGAACGAAAGAATGGTGGTAGATAAAAAACTGCGTCCTAACTTCGGCTATATCAATGTTTCTACAACTCCTGAACAAGGCGCTAAAGTATTCGTTGACGGCGAATATATCGGCCTTTCTCCAATAAAAACCGACAAGCTGGCAAGCGGAACTCATACCGTGAGAGTTATGAAGGATATGTATAAGATGAAAGAACAGTCTTTCACAGTGACAGACGGACAAACCACCAGCGCCAATATAAATATGGCGGCTAACTTCGTGAACGTGACAGTAAGCACTGACGCTAACTCCGACATTTACGTTGACGATGAATATAAGGCTAAAGGCAAATGGAACGGAAGATTATCCGACGGCTCGCATATTTTGGAAGCCAGAAAGGAAAACCACAGAACAAGCAGCCGGACTGTAGAACTCGTCCTAGGCGAGAGTAAGACCTTCACCCTCGACGCACCGAAACCTATCAACGGCAGCTGCGAGATAAACACATCTCCAATGGGAGCCGAAATATATATAGACGGCAAAAACTACGGACAAACACCTAATTACATTAACCATATTTTAATAGGTACACATACCTTAAAGTTAGAGAAACAAGGCTGCGCCCCGATAACAAAGACCATTACCATAAAAGAAAACGAGACACTGACGATAAATGAGAAACTACAGACCGGCAAGGAAATAAGCAT
>JAZLEO010000027.1:0-24393 GCA_045615285.1 Bacteroidales bacterium | reverse complement strand
GTGATCACCGATGAACAGCACCGCTTTGGCGTGGCACAACGCGCCCGCTTCTGGGAAAAGACAGAATATCCTCCGCATACTCTCGTCATGACAGCGACACCGATACCTCGTACCCTCGCCATGACACAATACGGCGACCTTGACGTGTCTAAAATCGATGAACTGCCTCCAGGAAGAAAACCGATACAGACGGTTCATCTCTATCAGGAACAAAGACTTCGACTTCTTTCTTTCATGAAAAAAGAAATCGCGGCAGGACACCAGATTTACGTCGTTTATCCGCTCATCAAGGAGTCGGAAAAGATGGATTTGATAAACCTTCAAGAAGGTTACGAGTCGTTGTTGCGCGACTTCCCAGAACCAGATTATCGGATTTGTGTTGTGCACGGACAAATGAGTGCTGAAGACAAAGACTTCGAGATGCAGCGTTTCGTGAAGAATCAGGCGCATATCATGGTGGCAACGACGGTGATAGAAGTCGGTGTTAATGTGCCGAACGCTTCTGTCATGATTATTGAAAACGCCAACAGATTTGGGCTGTCGCAACTGCATCAGCTGAGAGGACGCGTGGGCCGTGGCGCAGAACAATCGTATTGTATCTTGATGACCGACCATAAGATAACCGGTGAAGGCAAGAAACGTATGGAAACGATGGTGCGTACCAACGACGGCTTTGAGATAGCAGAAGCCGACCTTCAACTGAGAGGTCCAGGAGAAACACAAGGTACACGACAATCGGGAATGATAGAAATGAAAATCGGCGACTTTATGAAAGATGAACCAATCATCAGACATACAAGAAGAATGGTCAATCTGTTACTAGATAACGACCCGACTTTGTCGAAACCAGAACATCAGATGACAAAAGACTTCTTTAACAGAAACTTCGCCAACGGCTTCGACTGGGGAAGGATTGGGTAATTTACAATTCATAATGCATAATTCATAATTCATAATTTTGGAAGTGATATTTATGCATTATGCATTGTGAATTATGAATTTTTTTCTTTAAAAATCCTCTGACATTTTGTCATAAAATGTTATCTTTGCACTTTAAATCATGATTTTACAATGAAAGTATCTTATAATTGGCTTAAACAGTATATCAACTGTGAATTATCAGCAGAAGAAATAGCAAAAAAATTAACAGGAACAGGTCTCGAAGTTGAAGATTTAACACCTTATGAATCAATAAAAGGCGCATTGAAAGGCGTTGTCGTAGGTAAAGTTATTTACTGCGTTGACCATCCAAATTCAGATCACCTTCATATTACTAAAGTTGACGTTGGTGCAGAAGAGCCTCTCAATATTGTTTGCGGCGCACCTAACGTGGCTGAAGGACAGAAGGTTTTGGTTGCAACAATAGGTACAGAACTTTATAGTGGCAACGAATCATTCACAATTAAGAAAGGTAAGATTCGCGGTGAGGTTTCAGAAGGTATGATTTGCGCTGAAGACGAGCTTCAAATTGGCGAGTCACACGATGGCATCATGGTGCTTCCTGAAGACTACGAAGTTGGTAAGCCTGCATCTTTCTATTTCCCTGTAGAACAAGACACCACTTTGGAAATCGGTCTCACAGCGAACCGTTCAGACGCTACATCACATATCGGCGTCAACCGTGACCTCGTGGCAGCTCTCAATTATCAAGAGAAAACAGATAAATATCATCTCATTATTCCTTCAGTAGAAGATTTTAAAGTTGAAAATACAAGCAACGAAATTGAAATCGTTGTTGAAGATACAAAGGCTTGTCCTCGCTATTCAGGCGTAACAATTAGTGGCGTAAAAGTCGGTCCTTCTCCAAAATGGTTGAAACACAGACTTGAAGCTATCGGACTTCGTTCTATCAATAACATCGTTGACATTTCAAACTACGTTTTGATGGAAACAGGTCAGCCTCTTCATATCTTCGATGCTGATAAAATCAAAGGTAAAAAAGTTGTTGTTAAATGCCTCGCAGAAGGAACTCCATTCGTTACTTTAGATGGCGTAGAACGTAAGCTTAGCGCAACAAACCTCATGATTTGCAACGCAGAAGAACCAATGTGTATCGCTGGCGTATTCGGTGGCGCAGAGTCAGGCGTGACAGAAAATACAACAAACGTATTCATTGAAAGTGCTTACTTCAACCCAACATCAGTGCGTAAGACTGCAAAATATCATGGCTTACAAACAGATGCTAGTTTCCGTTACGAACGTGGCTGCGACCCTAACATGACAATGTTCGCTTTGAAACGCGCAGCTTTGTTAATCAAAGAATTGGCAGGTGGAACAGTGTCTTCAGAAGTAAAAGATATAATCAATGGCGACTTTACTCCAGTTCGTGTTGAACTTAAATTCGCTTATCTTAATAAAATTGCAGGTCAAGAAATTGAAAAAGAAATAGCTGTCAATATCTTGAAGAACTTAGATTGCAAAGTCGTTGAACTCAATGACGAAGCTGTTACAGTCGACATCCCAACATGCAAAGTCGATGTTTATCGTCCAGCTGACTTAGTAGAAGAAATCTTACGAATCTATGGTTACGACAACATTGCAATTCCTGAAAAAATCAATGCTACTCTCAATGTAGTGGCTAAACCAGATCCAGAAAAATTAAAGAGAAACATTTCTATCATGTTGGCTTCTAATGGTTTTTACGAAATCATGAATAATTCTTTGACAAAAGAATCATATGCCAAAGATATGGACAGTTTCGACGAAAATAGAAATGTCAAGATATTAAATCCATTAAGTTCAGACTTAAACGTACTTCGTCAGTCGTTGTTGTTCGGCGGTTTGAAGAGCATTGAAAACAACCACAATCACAAGATTTTCGATATTAAATTCTTCGAATTCGGCAACACATATTTCTATGACGCTGACAAAAAACAAGAAGGTGTTTCGTTGTCACCATATTCAGAAATCTATAATTTAGATTTATTTATCACAGGTAAAGATAAAGAAGAATTATGGAGCAACAAACCACAAAATGTTGACTTCTATGAACTTAAGAAATATGTCTTGGGAGTTTTACATAAACTCAATATAGATGTTGAGAAACTTGAGATGAGTGAAGGTAGCGTAAAACATTATGAATATTCATTAGTTTATACACTTAACGGCATGGAATTATGTACTCTCGGAAAGATAAATCAAAAGACATTGAAGTTGTTTGATTTGAAGAGAGAAGTATATCACGCAACAATGAATTGGGATAATTTATTGAAAGCCAATAAAGCAGCTAAGGCAGTTCGTTATGAAGCATTGCCAAAATTCCCATCAGTACGTCGTGACTTGGCATTGATTCTCGATAAGAATGTAACATTTGAACAAGTTAAGAATGTTGCTATTGCAGCAGAAAACAAAATCTTGAAATCAGTAAGCTTGTTTGATATTTACACGGGTGACAAGATTCCAGAAGGCAAGAAACAATATGCTTTGAGTTTTGTTTTGCTTGATACACAGAAGACATTGACAGACAAGGTTATTGAGAAGACAATGGCTAAGATTCAATCAGCGATAGAACAACAACTTAAAGCTACATTAAGATAAAATGGACATTCAGGACATCCAATCAATAAAACAACGATTCAAAATAATAGGTAACAACCCGCATCTCAATCGTGCGATTGAGATTGCGGTGCAAGTTGCCGGCACCGACCTCACCGTATTAATTAATGGCGAGAGCGGTACTGGTAAAGATGTCATCCCACAGATAATACATCAGAATAGTTCAAGGAAACATAAGAATTATTTTGCGATTAACTGCGGTGCTATCCCAGAAGGAACTATTGATTCTGAGCTATTTGGACACGAAAAAGGTTCTTTCACAGGAGCCATCGATACGAGAAAAGGATATTTTGAAGTCGCTGACGGAGGCACTATCTTCCTTGATGAAGTTGGAGAATTGCCTTTAGCGACGCAAGCCCGACTTCTGAGAGTCTTGGAAAACGGCGAATTCATCAAAGTGGGTTCCTCGAAAGTTCAGAAAACCGATGTGAGAATAGTGGCAGCCACAAACCTCAACATCCCGTTAGCTATAGAAAAAGGCAAGTTCAGAGAAGATTTGTATTATCGTCTCAATACAGTTCCGATTCGCATCCCGGCATTACGCGAGCGTAAAGAAGACATCCGATTGTTATTCAGAAAGTTCGCCGCTGATTTTGCAGAAAAATATCGTATGCCAGCAGTTCAGCTGACACCAGAAGCTGTCGTTATGATGGAAAACTATCGTTGGGACGGAAATATCAGGCAACTCAAAAATATCACAGAACAAATTTCCATCATCGAAGAAGAAAGAGTGATAACACCTGAGATTTTGAAAAATTATCTTCCTAATAACAATATCACTTCATTACCAACACTTTACAAAGGCAGCAAGGATGAAGATCCGCTTTCAGAACGTGACATATTATATAAGGTGTTGTTCGATATGAAAAATGATATTCTGGAACTTCGTCGTACAGTCAAAGAATTATCGGAACAAAGAAATAGCGGAAATATCCAGCATCTTCCTGAAACAGCGAACATTACGCCAATAAACGCTACTGTTATCTCACCGATGGATGAGGAAGAAGATACTTTCGTCTATGTCCAAGACGACGACAACAAAGAGGATGATAATAAAAACACAATCAATCAGGTTTCTACAAACGAGGAAGAAATTTCCTTATCTTTAGTACAAACCGAAAAAGACCTGATTTGTAAGGCCTTAGAGCGTCATAAAGGAAAAAGAAAAGACGCCGCCAAAGAATTGGGAATCAGCGAAAGAACATTGTACAGAAAAATTAACGAATATAAAATCAACCTGTGATGAAAGATATAAAGACACAAAGACATAAAGACATAAAGACGCAGAGACGCAGAGAATGGCTTTGCGACTTTACGACTTTACGACTTTTTAAAAAAACTCTTTGTCTCGTTGTCATGTTAACTTGTTTTCTTTTAACTAGTTGCGGAATCTATTCATTTTCAGGAGCTTCAATTCCTGCTGAAGCCAAAACCGTCTCTGTACAATATTTCCCAAACAATGCACAGCTCGTCAATCCTTTGTTGAGCAACACTCTCACCAACGCTTTGAACGATATGTTTGTAAATCAAACCACTTTGCAGTCTGTATCACAAAACGGCGACCTTAATCTAGAAGGCGAGATCACAGGATATACCACCTCTCCTATCGCCATCACTGGTAATCAAACCGCTGCCATGAACAGATTGACAGTAACTGTAAATGTCAGATTTACAAATAAATATGACGAATCAAAAAACTTTGAACAAAGTTTCTCGCAATATCAAGATTATCAGAGCGGACAAGATTTGAATTCAGTTCAAGACGTTTTGGTGGAACAAATCGTTGAAGATTTATGTCAGGATATTTTTAACAAAGCCGTAGTAAATTGGTAATCAATGGATAAGTTAAGATTTCAACATATCATAAAAAATCCTCAAGACATAAACGAGAATGATATAGAGACATTAACGTCAGTCGTCGTTTCATATCCGTATTTCACTGTTGCACAAGCACTTCTGTCGGTAGGCTTAGATTTGAAAGAAGATAAGAAGTCAAATCGTCAGTTGCGACTTACAGCAGCCATGGTTCCTGACAGGAATTCGTTGCGACATCTTTTGGCAGAATCGAAGGAGAAGAAGCAAACCTGTGATTTGCCTGATGAATTTACGGACTACGAGCAACAGACTACGGTCGATATAGTAATTCCTGAGATTGACTTGAACAAATCGCAGGAAGAGTTATCGAAAGAAATGGCTTTGTTAGAAGAAAAACGCAAGTCGTTAGATGAACTTAAATTTCTTATCGAGCAGAGAATTATTGAATTAGAGAGAGAAAAAGAAGATAACGAGAAAGAAGAAAAAGTTTTATCGAAAACCGAAATTATCGATAAATTCATCGCAGAAAATCCTCAAATTTCTCGACCTAAGCAAGAGTTTTATAATCCGATGACGGTCGCACAAGCCAGTGTCGTTGACAAGGAAAACATCATAAGTGAAACATTAGCAACGATTTACCTTAATCAAGGATATATAGAAAAAGCAATTTCAGTATATCAAAAATTAAGTTTGAAAAATCCAGAAAAAAGTGTTTACTTTGCAGAATTAATTAATAATGCGAAAAATAAGTTTAACAATTAAATAATTAATAAAATGTACGTAACAATTTCAGTATTAATCCTTATCGTCAGTTTCTTGATGATGTTGTTTGTTTTGGTTCAGAATTCAAAAGGTGGTGGATTGGTATCTAACTTATCATCATCAAATCAGATTTTAGGTGTTCGCAAGACTACTGACTTTTTGGAAAAGTCAACATGGACATTGGCAGTTCTTTTAGTGATTTTCTGTCTTGCATCAAGTTTTTCAATTCCTAAGAACGGTGTTACTACAGGTGCGGGCGCTGATACAGAAATGCGTCAACAAATTGAGAACACAGTAGCTCCATCAGACTATCAAATGTCAACAACAAACGCTGAATAAAAAACAGTAACTATAGATTTAAAAATGTCAGAATGTCATATTTCTGACATTTTTTTTTATTTTAGATAAGTCTTAATTTTTGGCAAACAATTTGACAAAAAGACGAACAGAAAGTAATAACAACACAAAATAAAAACACAATTATGGCACAATTATCAATTAAACCATTGGCAGACAGAGTCGTTATCGAACCAGCTCTCGCAGAACAAAAGACAGCAAGCGGAATCATCATTCCTGACACAGCAAAAGAAAAACCACAAAAAGGTGTTGTAGTGGCAGTTGGTCCTGGTACAAAAGACAATCCTATGACATTGAAAGTTGGCGACGTAGTTATTTATGGCAAATACGCCGGCACAGAATTCCATCTTGAAGGAAAAGATTATATGATAATGAGAGAAAATGATGTTATTGCAATCATCTGATTTCTCATTTTTTTATTAATATTTTTAAACAATTAAAATAGAATCACAATGGCAAAAGACATATTATTCAACTTAGACGCACGTGACGGTTTAAAAAAAGGCGTTGACGCTCTTTCAAATGCAGTAAAAGTAACTCTCGGACCTAAAGGTCGTAATGTTATCATTGAAAAATCATACGGTGCTCCTCACATCACAAAGGACGGCGTTTCAGTAGCAAAAGAAATAGAATTACAAGATCCAGTTGAAAACATGGGTGCTCAATTAGTCAAGGAAGTCGCTTCTAAGACCAACGACCTTGCTGGTGACGGTACAACAACAGCTACAGTCTTGGCACAAGCTATCGTAGCAGCAGGTTTGAAAAACGTTATCGCTGGCGCTAACCCAATGGATCTCAAGAGAGGTATCGACAAAGCTGTCGCAACAGTTGTCGAATCATTGAAAGCACAATCAGAACAAGTCGGTGAAAGCATCGAAAAAATCCAACAAGTTGCAAGTATCTCAGCAAACAACGACAACACAATCGGCACTTTGATTGCTGAAGCTATGGCAAAAGTCAAGAAAGAAGGCGTTATCACAGTTGAAGATGCTAAAGGTATTGAAACACACGTCGATGTTGTTGAAGGTATGCAATTCGACCGCGGTTACATCTCACCTTATTTCGTAACCAACACAGAAAAAATGGAAGCAGTCTATGAAAATCCTTTCATCTTGATTTACGACAAGAAGATTTCTGTTATGAAAGACTTACTTCCAATCCTCGAAAAATCATTACAAACAGGACGTCCACTTTTAATCATCGCAGAAGACATTGACAGTGAAGCATTGGCAACATTGGTTGTCAACCGTTTACGTGGTTCTTTGAAAGTCGTTGCTGTTAAAGCTCCAGGCTTCGGTGACAGAAGAAAAGAAATGTTGGAAGACATCGCTATTTTGACTGGCGGTACTGTTATCACAGAAGAAAAAGGCTACCGTTTAGAAGATGCCACATTGGCAGAACTTGGTACAGCCGATAAAATCACTGTCACAAAAGACAACACAACAATCGTTAACGGTCAAGGCGCTAAGGAAAACATCGAAGCACGCGCAAATCAAATCAAAGCACAAATCGCTGCAACGACATCAGATTACGATCGTGAAAAATTACAAGAACGCTTGGCTAAGATCGCTGGTGGCGTAGCAGTCATCTATGTAGGTGCAGCCAGCGAAGTTGAGATGAAAGAAAAGAAAGACCGTGTTGAAGACGCTTTGAATGCAACAAGAGCTGCTATCGAAGAAGGTATCATCCCTGGTGGCGGTGTCGGTTTCATCCGTGCTATCAGCTCAATAGAAAACTTGAAAGGCGAAAACGACGACCAAACAACAGGTATCGCTATCATCAAACGCGCTTTGGAAGAACCATTACGTCAAATCGTCGCTAACGCCGGCTTAGAAGGTTCTGTTGTTGTTAATAAAGTAAGAGAAGGCGAAGGCGACTTCGGTTTCAACGCTCGCACAGAGACTTACGAAAACCTCTTGAAGACAGGTGTCATCGACCCAGTTAAGGTTTCGAGAGTCGCTTTGGAAAACGCAGCTTCTATAGCAAGTATGCTCCTCACAACAGAATGCGTCATTTCAAATCATAAAGAAGAAAATCCAATGCCAGCAATGAACCCACAAATGGGCGGCATGCCAGGTATGATGTAATAAAAAGAGAAACTCTTAGTTCTCTTTTATCAAAGGATAACGGACAACAGACAATAGTCTTTGTCCGTTATTTTATTTTTAACCATTAATAGTTATCAATTATTTAATTTTTACCAAAATCGTGGGATTTAGCATTTTCTTAACAGATAGTATTTTTGCATCAGAAATTAAAAACTATTTGACTGATGAAAAAAATATTATCTATTTTACTTTGCACCACAGCAATTTTATTAGGAATTAAAAACGCTAATTCACAGGCACTACAATTCAATGCAGAATACACAGGAGATTTCATGTATAATGTTGGCGGTCTTAAAAACGGCGGCGGCTATCTCGGCTACGCTAAAATGGGCATGGAAGCTAATCTCTGGGAAGGCGCTACTTTTAATCTCGGCGGCGGAACCACACACGGCATTGTACCAACAGAGATGTTCATCGGTGACTTCCAAGTAGCCAACAACATAGAAGCCGGCGACCACGCTTTTCTGGAACATTTTTCTTTACAACAAACCTTCGGCAACTTCAGTTTCAAAGTCGGGCTCCAGGATATGAACGAGAACTTCGCCTCTATAAATGCAGCCGGCGAATATCTCAACAGCTCTTTCGGAATCCATCCGATATTTTCAACCAATATGAGCGCCGCCATCTTCCCACTCACAGGTATAGGTGCCGAGTTTCATTTCAATATCAATAACAAATGGCACATACAAACCGCTGTCTATGACGGAAAGATGCCTTCTTTTGAAGACAATCCCTATAACTTAAACTGGAATATCAATAAAAACGAAGGAGCATTATTCATTGGCGAAGGTCATTATGTCAGAGACAATGGCACTTACAAATTCGGAGCTTTCTATCATACGGCAGCAAAAAATTATGGATTCTATGCTAATGCCGAACAAGAAGTGTGGAACAACGGCACTCGTAACTTGAAACCTTTTGTTCAAATCGGATACGCAAACAACATCTCAGCATCTCAGCATCTCAGCATCTCAGCTCCTCAAAACTATTTTCACCTCGCTGCTGGTCTTAACTTAGAAGGCGTCTTCTCAAAAGAAGGTCTCGACATGGCCGGTCTCGCATTCACATCGGCATTCCTACATGATAAAAAAACTGAGACAGCGATAGAACTTTTCTATCAATATCAAATTACAGATAATTTATTGATTAAACCTGACGTACAATATATCATCAATCCTGCTGGAATGGAATTTCCTGTCGACAACGCACTCGTTGGAACAATGAGATTTATGATCGGTTTATAATATGCAGAGACGTATCACACGACGCAATGAAAAATAAATAATATGTCGTTGATGCGTCTTTTCAATTAATAGTTATTTTAGAATTCAGTATTTTTGCAAATATTAGTAAGAGTTTATGGAAAATAAATATAATCAACAGTCAACAGCCAACAGTCAACAGTCGTTAGCAGAAATGGAGACTGGGACAAAATGCGTCATTGTGAAAGTCAACGGTCACGGCGGGCTTCGTCACAGATTGATGGAACTTGGTTTTGTGAAAGGCGAGACTGTCACGGTCATCAAAAATGCGCCTCTGATGGATCCGGTGGAATATCAAGTGCTTCAAGCACATATATCTCTACGCAGAAGCGAAGCCGACAAGATTGAAGTCGTGGCTCTCGACGACATGAAAGCCAGTTCTTCAGATTTCAACGGCACAATAGCCGACGATATAATCTCCGATGTCATCAGGGAAAAGAGCAATAACATCACTGTAGCTCTCGTCGGGAACCCTAATGCCGGCAAGACATCTTTCTTCAATCACGCCACAGGCCTTCACGAGAAAGTAGGCAATTACGGCGGCGTCACCGTCGATTTCAAGATCGGCACGTTCTACCATAAAGGTTATACCATCAATCTGGTCGATTTACCTGGAACTTATTCCATCACAGAATATTCTCCAGAAGAGCGTTATGTAAGAGAATATCTTACGAAAAACAATCCAGATCTTGTACTCAACATCGTCGATGCTTCCAATCTGGAACGTAATCTCTTCCTCACCACGCAGCTCATCGATATGAACGTGCGTCTTGTCATGGCTCTGAACATGTATGACGAGATGACTGCCAAAGGCGATGTCTTCGATTATAAGGCTTTGGGAAAGATGCTAGGTTTTCCGATAGTGCCGACAACAGCCGTAAAAGGAATAGGAATTTCCGATGTGCTTGAAACCATCGTCGATGTTTATGAAGAGAAAAAAAATCTTAACAAACATATTCACATCAACTATGGACGTGACATCGAAGATGCTATAGTTCCGATAAAGAAAAAAATCGAGCTCAACAAAGACATCATCAACATTTATCCAGCCAGATATATAGCTATCAATGTATTAGAAAAATCACAATCTACCATTGAAGAGATCAAGCAACTTCCTAACGGCAATGAGATCATCGCTGAAGCGGAGGAAAAAAGCCGCAGTTTAGAGAAGGCCTACGACGAAGACACTTCGACTTTAATCACCAACGCCCGTTACGCTTTTATCAGAGGAGCATTGAAAGAGACATATCGAAAAGGAGCCAAGAAAATCAAGAACCACGCTTATAGAGCCGACGATTTCCTGACAAACAAATGGTTAGGATTTCCGATATTAATCTTTTTCGTCTGGCTTATGTTCCAGGCCACTTTTACACTCGGCGCATATCCTCAAGAATGGATTGAATCAGCTGTGACATGGTTCGGAGAACTCGTCGGTTCCTGGATGAACGATGGCATCTTAAAAGACCTTATTGTCGATGGCATCATCGCTGGCGTTGGCGGAGTGCTAGTCTTTCTGCCTAACATCTTGATTTTATTCTTATTCATCTCAATATTAGAAGACACCGGATATATGGCGCGTGCGGCTTTCATCGTTGACAGGCTCATGCACAAAATCGGACTTCACGGCAAGTCGTTTATTCCTTTCATCATCGGATTCGGATGTTCGGTACCAGCCATCATGGCGACGCGTACGTTAGAAAACCGCAAAGACAGATTACTTACGATTTTAGTCACTCCGTTCATGTCATGTTCCGCCCGTCTTCCGGTCTATCTCCTTTTCGTGGCAGCATTTTTTGAAAAACATCAAGGTCTTATCTTGATGAGCGTCTATGCCATCGGTATTCTCTTTGCGATTTTGACAGCGATGTTGTTAAACAAGACATCTTTCAAGGGTCTATCGGAACAATTTGTGATGGAACTTCCTCCATACCGCATACCTACAGCTCGTAACACATTGATTCACATGTGGGATAAGAGCATTCAATATTTACAGAAAATGGCTACTGTCATTCTTGTCGCTTCCATTATCATTTGGGCGCTGGAATATTTCCCAAGAACATGCGAAAAAGCGGAATTAATCGCACAAGAGATCGAACTCGTTGAAGATCAGACTGATATTTCCGAAGAAGAAAAAACCGAGAAAATCGAGCAGCTGCAATATGAACAAAGTGCTGTATTAAACGAAAATTCTTATATCGGCCGTTTTGGTCACGCCATCGAACCGCTCGTTCGTCCATGTGGCTTCGACTGGAGAATGGGTGTCAGCCTCACGACAGGCATCGCCGCCAAAGAAGTCGTCGTCTCAACTCTCGCGGTGCTCTTCCAGACATCAGAAGAAGAGGAAGCAAAACTCGTCGATAAAGTCAAAACCCAAGTGTGGGCCGACGGACCAAGAAAAGGTGAACTCTTATTCACTCCACTCGTAGCATTCGGATTCATGTTATTCGTCTTATTATCAACACCTTGCTTTGCAACAATCGCAGCAGTACGACGTGAAGCCGGCTGGAAAGGCGTTTTATTTACAGTGTTCTACAACACAGGGCTGGCTTGGATTGTTTCCTTCTTGGTTTATCAAATAGGAAGTTTGTTCTAATGCATAATTAGTCTTGATAACTTAGAATCTTGAAAAATGCAAGAAATAGTCGCATATATAATAATAGGTGTCGCAGTGGGATACACGATTTATTCCGTGGTGAAAAAATTTTCGCGTAAGAATGACAAACCGACATGCGGCTGCAACGATTGTAGCTGTTGCGTTAAAAATGTACAATGTAAGACGAAAATTAACAATTGACGATTTAAATTGTAACTTTGTTATATAACATTATGAATTATGCATTATGAATTGACAAACAGTCTTTTGACTTTCATAAACATGTTATGCCAGATGGCTCCATATCTGCTGTTAGGTTTTCTGATGGCCGGAGTGTTGCATGTTTTTGTGCCAAAGAATTTCTTTGAGAGGCATCTTTCCAAGGAGAATTTCAAGTCGGTTTTATTGGCGGGACTTCTCGGCGTTCCTTTGCCTTTATGTTCATGCGGTGTAATTCCGACAGCCATTTCTTTGAGAAAAGACGGAGCCTCACGTGGTGCTACAGTCGCCTTTATGATTTCCACTCCGCAGATTGGCGTTGACTCTATCATCGCCACTTATTCCATGATGGGGCTTCCTTTCGCGATAGTGCGACCTTTGGTAGCTTTATTGACATCAGTGGCAGGTGGAGCTGTAACGACGTGGTTTTCAAAAGACGAGATTGTCATACGTCAAAACAATTGTTGCGAAGCAGCTACGAATTACAAGAATAAATTCGTTGAGTTATTAAGATACAGTTTCATTGAATTAGTCCAAAACATCGGCAAGTGGTTGGTCATCGGATTGATAATCGGCACTTTGATAACGGTATTGATTCCTGATTCGTTTTTTGCTAATTTGAATTTACCTTCGATAGTGACGATGCTGATAGTCTTGGCGATTGCTGTTCCGATGTATGTTTGTTCCACTGGCAGCATTCCTATTGCAGCAGCGTTGATAATGAAAGGCTTGTCGCCAGGAGCCGCATTGGTATTACTTATAGCAGGCCCGGGGGTCAGTGTCGCATCTTTGTTAGTAGTTGGAAAATCCTTAGGGAAAAAACAATTGTTATTCTATCTCGGTTCTATCATTTTCGGCTCTATCACCGGCGGCTTGTTCGTCGATTATTTCCTTCCTAGAGAATGGTTTAGCATAACATCTTTATGTCAATCCGGAAGTCATTGTGCGATAGGAAGCAGCGGACTCGCCATTTCATGGTTCGAGATTATTTCAGGAATTATATTAGTTTTACTTTTAATAAATGCCTTTATGTTAAAATTATTTAACCGAAAAGACGCCAACTCTGTAGTGTCTTCAAACGACGATCAGGTAATTTATCGCATTGATGGAATGTCGTGCAATCATTGTAAGAATGCTGTTGAAAAAGCGATTAAATCGTTGGAAAACGTCGAAAATGTAGAAGTCATTTTAGGCAAGAAAGAAGCCATTGTGACGGGAAAGCCATCCGATGAAGCAGTAAAAAAAGCCGTCGAAGACTTAGGATTTGAGTTTAAAGGACGAGAATGAAAAACGGCAATGTTACCAAAATTAAGAATCTCAGAGATTCAAAAACTAATTCTGAATTTCTGAGATTCCTATATTTTGAAGTTCTGAAGTTTTGAGATTTTAATACTTCTCTCCTTTTTCCAATTCTTCTTTTGTCAAGGATTTCTTATCCATCTGAAGCCAAAAGTATGCGATATAAGCCACTACAAATGGAATTATCAACGACACTATCGCCATTGTTTTTAACGTAAATTCACTCGAGCAACTGTTAGATAATGTCAAAGAATTTTGAATGTCAGTTGTAGATGGATAATATGCTGTTCCGTTATAGCCAGCGATCATAAATATCGCCATTACAGCCAACACCGTTCCAGGAGCTGCGAACCAAATTCCTCTGTTGAAACTTTTCTTCATCAATGTCAAGATAACACCAGCGACCAGCAAAACCGCTCCTAACAAAAACATTATCAATACGACAGGCATTTGTACCAGGTTATGGAAATATTTTCCTTTTTCCATAAAAACTACGCCTTCTGCATCTACGGCAAAACCTTCCATTGTGATGAATTGAATCAAGACAAAGACTAACATCACCAAAAATCCTGCGAAACTTATCAAGAGGCTACGACGCAATGATGAACGTAAGTCATTGTCTTCTATATTATTAATCATATATAAAGCGCCGAGACTTATTGCCAGGAACATCACCATAAGGCCGAATTCAACATTAAAAGCATTAGCGACAGCTTCTAAGCCATGCCAATTATTAGCCCAACGGCTTATGACAGGCGCAGCTATGTCGCCGACGGCACTCTTATTCACCACGAAATCCGAACCAGTAAAGAATGTTCCGACAGCCGTTCCTATCAACAAAGGAGCGAGACAGCCGTTGATGGTCAGGAAAATTCTGAACGTATTAGCGCCCAATAAGTTACCGGCCTTATTCTGAAACTCATACGAAACCGCTTGGAATACAAATGTTATCAAAATCAAGATCCAGACCCAATAAGCACCGCCGAAACTGGTGCTATAAAATAATGGAAACGACGCAAAGAACGCTCCGCCAAATGTCACCAAAGTTGTGAATGTCAGTTCCCATTTACGGCCAGTGGAATTGACGATAAGCTGACGCTGCGTCTCATTCTTACCTGCCAAGAAAATCAAAGCGTTACCACCTTGAACAAAGAGCAGAAAAACGAGAAGTCCACCTAAAAGGGCTATTAAAAACCACCAATAATTCTGTAAAAACTCGTATGTAATCATAACTTATTCTCCTTTCATTTCTTCAACTTTTGGACCTTGTTTTATGGCTTTCAATATGATGCGTGTCTCGATAGCGAGGAAGAGAGTGAATATCGCTACAAAAAGGAAAAATGTAGTTTGCACCGCACCTACGCTCACGCTTGAGACAGCAGCATTGACAGGCAGCAAGCCTTCTATTGTCCAGGGCTGGCGACCAGCTTCAGCCACGATCCATCCAGCTTGTCCACAGAGATAAACCAACGGTATAGAGAGCAATGATGTCCATAGCAGCCATTTCATATTGAGGAGTTTATTCTTACGCTCCATCCACAGAACCAATACCATAAGAAGCAGAAGGAATGTTCCGAAGCCTACCATGACACGGAACGCCCAATAAACCAAAGTCACGTTTGGAACGAGTTCCTCACGGCTTTCGATATAACCGTAGCCAAAATAATCCACGTTTTCATCGAGGATCTGACGAGCTTCGGCAGCTGCTTCTGAATTATCACCTTTCAACTCACGGTATTTCGCAAATGCCGTCAACGCCATCTTACCTTTTTCCATTTTCTCTTCAGCAGAAAGATGTCGCACGCCGTCAGGAGTAGTATATCCATCGAGTAAGTCATTGATTCCAGGGACATAACCGTCGATGTCGTGAGTTGCGAGTATCGACAACATTCCAGGAATTTCTACGCCTGGAACTATAGAGAAAGGAGCTCGAGTACCGCCGTCTTCGAGACCTTCGGCAGCTGCAAGTTTCATCGGCTGATATTTTGCCACATGAATACCAGAGCTGTCGCCGCTCAACATAACGGCAAACGTACCAACAATACCGATAATAGCTGATACTCTTATACTTGCAAGTGCAAATTTAATCTCACGTTTTTTAAGCAAATACCAACAGCTGACACCTATGGCGAAGATCGCACCTGTCATCCAGCCACTGAATACAGCATGGAAAAACTTGGAAACGGCGACCGGATTAAGCACCAAAGCCCAAAAATCCACCATCTCGTGACGGACAGTATCAGGGTTAAATTCCATTCCGACAGGATGTTGCATCCACGAATTGGCGATGAGAATCCATAGAGCCGAGATAGCCGAGCCTATCGCAACGAACCAAGTGGATGCGAGATGAACTTTCTTGCTGATCTTATCCCATCCGAAGAACATCACTGCGAAGAATGTAGCTTCCATAAAAAAAGCGAAGATTCCTTCGATGGCGAGCGGAGCACCGAAAATATCGCCCACAAACCAAGAATAATTACTCCAATTCGTACCGAATTCAAATTCTAAAATGATGCCTGTCGCAATACCGACAGCGAAGTTTATCGCGAAAAGTTTCATCCAGAACTTGGCGGTATCTTTCCAAAACTCGTCTTTTTTGACGACATAAAGAGTTTCCATAACGGCCATTATCACTGCGAGCCCTAATGTTAACGGGACGAAAATCCAGTGATAAGCGGCGGTAAGAGCGAACTGAGCCCTCGACCAATCTACTAATGCGCTTTCTATCATATTTTTTAGTTTAGAGTTTAAAGCCAATTTTGTAAAAACACACGGCCGTGCGTCCTTACGTAAGATTATATTTTCAATTTCGGAGCAGCGAGCTGATCTCCAACGTATTCTATTTTTTGTTCCTCAGATTTTCCAGCCATCACAGGCTTAAAGAAAAAGACACGTAAAATCAGAAACAGTATTATTATTTTAAGAAATATCAATAGCCACAACGATTTTCCCCACGTCATATTCTTAAAGCCGTCACGGTAGAAGTTAAATATAGCGACAATAAGTTTCTTCATCCTACATTATACATTCTTCATTGTGAATTGTTCATTGTTCATTGCCATAATACTCATTCCATTGTTTCAGGACTTCTTGCCAGTCCTCAACTTCGCCATTGGCAATAGCTTCAGCCTGATTGAGAGACTGTTCATATTGTTGTTTCTCCGCATAACGCAGCTTCATCGCTTCTATCGTAGCTTCGTCGAGAATATGAATTCTATGACGACGTATGCATTCGTCGAGTTCCAAAGGACCGAAAGGCTGCCCCTGAACGTTGAAATCAGAAATATTGAAATTGAAGACAGTGCGTAAAGTATGACGAACCATCTTCTGACCGCCACGGTTACCAGCGACCTTACGTTTCAAAAGCTTACGGATAATATCTATCTCGCGTTGTGAAAATTTGTTTCTTCCCATGGTTTTAATTAACAATTTACAATTAACAATATAGGACGTATAGAATGCATCCTTTTGAATACGTCATTGCAAAGATAAGAAAAGACTACGGACTATGGACAATATTTTAGTTACAAAAACGCTTACAAAAATATTGGATTTTAACATCTACTCATCACATAATATTATTACTTTTGCAATGGCACGAAATATAAGGCGGAAAGATTATGTCACATACTGCAACGAATAGAACGAAAGCGTTAAATTTAGGATATTCTGAAAAAATGCTATTGGCATTGCTTCGTGCATCTTTACACCAACAAGAAGTTGAAACTATTTATTTTCAACATGCTACAGAGGATGATTGGTTGAAATGTTATCGATTGGCAGTACGTCAAGGCGTTGCATCCTTAGCTTGGAACGGCATTGAACATTTGCCAGCAAACTACAATCCACCTTTGAACGTAAAATTATCATGGGCATTACGTGAAAATGAACAAATAGAAGAATACCGAAAACAATGTCATGCTGCTAATGATTTGACTAAATTACTCGCTCAGCATAACATTGCTACCGTAATACTGAAAGGCGTCGGGTTGTCCAGATTTTATCCCATACCGGCTCAGAGAGAGTGCGGCGACATTGACATTTACACTTACTCAGCTGACAAGACACTAATGACCGATGAAGAAGCCAATAGTATGGCAGATGAGATTATCATTAAACATGGCGCTACAATATATGATTTATCGTCAAAGAAACATAGCAGATTCGGGCTTGATGGAGTTACGCTTGAGAATCATAAAATGTTTTTAGACGAAGATGAATGTCGGGCTACAATCATGGCTGAACAATGGTTAAAGAAACACTTTGATACACAGATTGTGGAATTACTTGATGGAGAGTGCCAGATAGAAGTTCCTTCTATTACTTTCGATTCGGTGTTTGTATCTCTTCATGCTGCACTGCATCATGGGATAGGCATATCGCTTAAACATCTGTGCGACTGGGTTTTGTTACTCCAACAAAAAGACATGAATCTGTCGTTTGAATATAAGGAGAAATATTTCAATCAAACAACAATAATACTAACACAGTTATGTAATCAATATTTAGGACTGAACATTCCAATTAAAGGAGATTACAAAATAGCCAACAAAATGATGCAGGAAATATTATATCCACCTTATTTTGGAAAGACCCCGACTGGAGGTTTCTTCAAAATTCATTGGTTTCAAATACAAAATAGGATACATATTTTCAAGTTGAAGCATAGTTTGCTTGGTGTTTCAATTCGGGATAAAATAAGGAGATTATTATCCAGAATAATTAAAAATCAGGATACTATATAACAAAAGAGGGGAATTTATTTTTTCCCCTCTTTCTTATTTTCATTTTCGTAACCATAACCATAGCCATATTTGCGTCCATAACCATAGCCGTATTTGCGTCCATAATTATAAGCATAGCTATTCTTACGCAGGTTCATATCTATATCATTCAACACAGTAGCCAATTTCAAGAAAATTTGTTTTTGCTGTAGATTATTGATATTTTGGTAAGCTGCTTTAGGCGTATAATCTGCACGGCAGACCATTATTCCGACATCTGCCACATGAGCAATGATTGAAGTATCAGTCACCAATCCGATAGGAGCTGTATCGAGGACAATATAGTCATAGTGTTTCTTAAGTTCTTCGATAGTTTTATCAAAAACAGGACGCGACACGAGCTCAGTAGGATTAGGAGGAACAGAACCACCTGGCAATATATGAAGGTTCGGACTTATTTCAGATTTCATAATCATTTCGGACAAATTAACCTCATCAGGATTTCTCAAGTAGTTGGTAATTCCATAAGAACGAGAACTGAATCCGAATGTCTTGTTAAGTCCCGGCTTGCGAATA
The DNA here is from genome assembly GCA_045615285.1 of Bacteroidales bacterium. Taxonomy (GTDB): domain Bacteria; phylum Bacteroidota; class Bacteroidia; order Bacteroidales; family F082; genus Limimorpha. Next base: position 5,123 of record JAZLEO010000027.1, on the reverse strand, counting down.
TCCATACCAACAATCAGAGTTTTCTTACCTAAAAAAGCAAGGCTGACAGCCAAATTAGCAGCGACGAATGACTTTCCTTCTTTAGGTATAGAAGAAGTAACAAGAATAACTTTCAGACCTTTTTCTAACATGAAAAGCAGGTTAGTACGGATAGCACGGAAGGTTTCCTCCATCACATCATTTTTATTCTCACGAACCACTATATTGTTAACAGCGTTCTTGAGCGATTGTGAATATGACGGAATCTCTCCAATGATTGGAGTCTTTGTTAATTTTTCAATATCTTTTCTGTTCTCAATTTTGTATTTAAGTAATCCTATCAAAAAAATGATACCTATAGGCAATCCTATACCTAATATGAGAGCCGCAACCCAAATCATCTTCGTACGTGGAGAGATAAGCGCTCCCGATGAAGGAGCTTCAATTATGCGACCATTGCTGGCAGTTGCTGCAAGAGTGAGCGCATTTTCTTCACGTTTTTTGAGTAACAATGTATAAAGTGTAGCTTTAATTTCTTGTTGACGCTGAATATTAATAAATTCCTGTTCCTGCTTAGGAGCATCGCTGATTCGTCCTATATACTTATCAGCCTCTTGCTGTAAGCTGTTTTGGGTAATCTGCAAACCGCGCAAGACACTGCCAATACTAGATTGGACATTGCTTCGCATAACCTCAATGCTTATATCTTTATTAATAACAACCGGATTGTTTTCCGATGAAGTGCGGAGTAGTCGCTTACGTTCTATAATAAGATCATTATATTGATTGATTATACTCTTTAAATTAGCATCTTCCAAGCCTATATTGAAAGGTATCACCTCATTAATGTTAGCAGTGTCCTGAAGGTAATTCTGTAAATCTTGTACTAAACTGAGCTGTGTAGCGTTTTCAGCCAACTGTTTCTCATATCGAGATTTCTCCTGCAAAGCCATTTGCGCATCATTGGTAATATTTGTCAAACCTGAACGTTGTTTGAATGTTGCCAATTCGTTTTCCGTACTACCCAACTCACGATTGATGATTGAAATACGTTCCTCTATAAATTCAGCTGTTTTATTGGCTACCTCATTTTTCTCATCATTGGCATCCTCATTATACATCTTCACCAATTGATTGATAAAATCTTCAGCACGTGCTGGAACCTCATTGTTTACCGTTATATTAGCAATTGTTGTAGTCTTTGAAGTTGGGGTGACACTCATACTGCTTCGATAACTAGCAGCAGTAGATCGAGGATTGTATATATAAGCTAACAATTCTATAGTTTTTCCAGAAACATAACCATCAGTTGGAGTAAAGGTTATATCACCAACATCAGTAGTTAAAACTGCTGGCAATTCAGAAAATGTCCTATCTAATGAAATATATTCTCCATTTCGTTTTGTATAACTGATATTAGCTACAAGTTCATTACCGTCATATATCATTCTTATCCCCACTTTTCCACGAAGTTTGTCAGCATCTTCAGGAGACATATACACCTTAACTGGGGGATTTTTATAAAACGGAATATCATAACCAAACTTACGTCTTTGACTATGAGTGATATAGAGTCCTAAATTAGACACAACTTTTTTACTCAATGTCCTTGATTTGAGAATTTCCACCTCATTATCAAAGATACTAGTTAAGTTGATGGTAGCCAACTCCATAACATCAGATAATGGAGTGCTAGACCTACGACTATAACCATCTTGTTCCTTTATAAGGACTTTTGCGCTAGTGCTATAAATGGGTGTACTATAGCGAAGATACATATGCGCACAAAAAAAACATATTATCACACTGACTATAAACCAGGGCCAGTGCGCTAAATACTTGAAAAGAATTTCGTAAAAATTAAATTCCTCTTTAGGTAAATCATTGCGGATTGGACGTTTGTTGTTAGAATCTATCATATCAGGAGGGCTTTTTACTATTTCAACACAATGAATGTTACTAAAATATTGACTAAAGACACCAAAATAGAGACACCACTAAACCATAACGAGGTACTTTGTCCAATATCTGAGTTTTTAGCCTTTGTCTTATTTGGTGTGACATACAAAATATCGTTCTGCTGCAAGTAATAATACGGGCTGTTTACAATATCAACGTTGTTAAGATTTACGCTGATTATCTCACGCTGACCATCCGAATCTTCTCTAATTATCTTTACATTATCACGCATACCCCAAATAGTAAGGTCTCCTGCAAGTGCAAGAGCTTCAAAAATACTGACTTTCTCGTTGTTAATTGTAAACACACCTGGTCGTACTACCTCGCCCAATACAGAAATCTTGTAGTTGACCATACGGACCGTAACAATCGGAACTTCATCAATATAATTGGACAACTTCTCACAAATATGGTCTTCCAACTCATCTTTGGTTAAACCAACAACATTCAATACTCCCAATACTGGAAAGTCAATTGTGCCATCATTACTTACCAAGTATCTCTGAAGCGTTGGCTGTTGTGTCAATGAGGTGGAATTAGCAACATTCACCGAAGTCTGAACTGTCAGATTAAAAGGAGCAGCCACTTCCGGGTCGGTAGTATTGACCATAATAGTCAATAAATCTTTAGGCATAATCTTGGCATCGTACATTGGAATGGGGGCACTTGACTCATTCATAGTATCGACATTTTGCAAGTAGGAAACTTTCTTGTATGAAGTACATCCCGATAAAAACAGGATTGCGAGACTGATTATAAATACATTGAGTAATCTCATTTCTTGTTGCTTATTTTTTATTGCCTAAATTTATTTACGATTTATCAATCTTTGAAAAAAACCTTTTCTATGGGATTTGCACGTGTCATCACTTTCGTAACGACGCATCAAATCTTCGTATGTAAGATTATTACGTATCATATCATAGATAGTTCCCCAATCTGGCAATCCTCCTAAATTACGATCGTCTATCCACAAATCCGCCTTAATCTTACGAGTAAAATTATCGTTATGCTCACCTTCCTCTGGATAGTCTCGATTGACAGCATAAAACTCTAAACCTCTGCTACGACAAAATTCTACAGCCTCTTCCAAATATCGTCCCTCGCGAACTGTCCATAAAATAATGCAATGCCCATCTTCGGTCAGCTTGCGGAGTGTTTCAATAGCGAAAGGAAGTTCCTTACCAATAGAAGGGTAACGGTGTTCCACTATTGTTCCATCGAAATCGACTGCTATAATCATAGTACTTATTTGGCGTTAAATAATAAAAGTCTTTTCGCTGCTAAACCTTAAAAAACAAGCATAAAACGAATCATATCATTCAAGAGTGCAAAGATACGTAATTTCCTTAATATTTGCGAGATACCATTGAAAAAAAGCAAAATATTTAACAAGAATTTGGGAATTTATTTTTATCTTTGCAAACTTAATTTTTTATATATAAACTATGGAATCTAACATACATAAAGAATACACTTCCCCTGAAGTAAAGTTTGTTGAAGTTATAGTTGAAAAAGGCTTTCTAATATCTGGCATCGTGATAAATGACAGATATGGAAACGAAAAGCATGAAGTTGACGAAGTAGAATCATGGTAATTTAATTCTGTAAAAAAATGAAAAAATTTATCTATTGTTTACTAATTGCACTTATTACCATTTCGTGTAATAATAGACATAATGCACCATTAGACATCCCAAAATCTTTTTGTGCGCAAACTCCTCTTCCAGACCATAATCCTGACAAAAATCGCGCAGCATGCGAAGACCAAACCGAAAGTTGGGATGATTCAGATATAGACATTTCTCGTACATACGCAGTCGTGGACCCTGATAACCCTTCTGAATATTTCCAATATTGGTCTGATGGCGACAAAATTTCAGTATTCTTCACTACTGAAAATTTACAATATAAGTTAACAAGTTTTAAAGAATTAGATTACGGAATTTTCGAATTATCTGGTTCAGCGACTGAAGGTAAAGAAATCGGCACTGATTACTATTATAGCGTATACCCATACAAAGAAAGCACCACAATTTCCAGGTCTAATGGTAATATCACTTATACATTCCCAGAAACGCAACACTACAGTGGAGATACTTATGCAAACGGAGAAAATGGTATGATTGCCATAGAGAGAAAAGATGAGTATGATGAAATATTGTATTTCCAAAACTTCTGTAGCTATCTTCAGTTAAGATTAGTAAATAACTCTGGTGAAAATAAAACAGTAAAAAGAATCACATTAAAAGCTAACTCTACAGATAACAAGATGGCTGGAAGTGGTACAATTAAAATTCAGGATGAAAACAGTGCCCCTACTGTTACTATGAAGAAGACAGCTTCCTCCAAAATAACTTTAGACTGTGGCAACGGTGTTGAGCTAAGTCAAAATCCTGATGACCCTACTAAATTTTGGTTTGTTCTTCCTGGCAGTTTTACATTTACAAATGGTTTTAGCGTCAACGTTATCTTTAGTGATCAAACATATTTCAAAAAATCAACAGCAAAACAAATAACGATTGAACGTAACCATATAAAACCAATGGCTATTCTGTACCCAGATTACACAGAAGCATCGGGTCAAATACGATATAAATACGAAAACAACAATGCTAGCGATCCATTCCCATTAGAAGATACATTCCTTGATGAAGATGGCAACCCTCTTGAAATAGTTGACCAAATTTATGATGAAAACACTAAAGAGTGGGTTGTACTTCTTTCAGGAAAATTAAAAGCTATTGGAGGCAATTCATTTAAAGGACCTGGTGATAATCTTGAATATATCAAAATTAACAGTGATGACGAGTCTATTTCCATAAATGATTTCGCATTCTATAACTGTACTGCTGAGTTGATAGAAATAGAAGACAATGTTGTGTCAATAAATAAATCTGCATTCTCAGGAAGTGATTTAAATCGTCTAACAATTGAAGGAGATGTGACGGAAATATCTGCAGACGCTTTCTCTGGTTGCGACAATGTTAAAAATGTTGAAATGAATTCTGTTCAAACAATCGGTGAAAAAGCATTCTATATGTGTAAAAATCTTGAAAGTGTTTCAATGTCAGGTGTAAAAGTTATTCAACATGATGCATTTAAGGGATGTTCTTCTTTATCAGGAGAAATTGTTTTAGACTCAATCGTAGAAATTTGGGACGCAGCATTTATGGACTGTAGTT
>JAZLEO010000026.1:0-27482 GCA_045615285.1 Bacteroidales bacterium | reverse complement strand
ACTTCCTCTCTCACAAAAATTTGCAGCACGCATGCAAGACGAAGGCATCTTCGTGACAGGCTTCTACTATCCAGTAGTTCCTAAAGGACAAGCTCGTATCCGCGTTCAAATATCAGCAGCACACGAAAAAGAACATCTCGACAAATGTATCAACGCTTTCGTGAAAATTGGCCAAGAATTAGGAGTAATAAAATAATTATTAACTAAAAACTTAATATTTATGAAGAAGATATTAATTATAGGTTCCGGAGGACAAATCGGAAGCGAATTGGTAAAAAAACTTCGTGGCATCTATGGCAATGAAAACGTCGTTGCCAGCGACTTACGCCAACTCACAGGAGAAATCGTCGAAACAGGTCCTTTTGAAAGAATCGACTCGACAAGCATCGTACAAATCATTGAAGTTGTTAAGAAATATAACATCGACACTATTTACAACCTCGCAGCGATTTTGTCAGCGACAGCTGAGTTAAATCCAATGTTGGGTTGGAACGTCGGTATCGGCAGTTTAATTAACTGTTTAGAAATCGCACGCGTGTTCAACTGCGCACTCTTCACACCTTCATCTATCGGTGCTTTCGGTCCTAACACACCAAAAGACTTGACACCTCAAGATACAATTCAACGTCCAACGACAATCTACGGCATCACAAAGGTTACAGGCGAAATGTTGAGCGACTATTATTTCAGACGTTACGGCGTTGACACACGTTCTGTCCGTTTCCCTGGCTTGATTTCAAACCTCACATTGCCTGGCGGCGGAACAACAGACTACGCAGTAGAAATTTATTATGCTGCTGTCAAAGGTGAGAAATTCGTATGTCCTATCGAGAAAGGAACTTTCATGGATATGATGTATATGCCTGATGCATTAGACGCTATGGTCAACATTATGGAAGCTGACCCAAGCAAACTCATCCATAGAAATTCTTTCAACTTGACTTCAATGGCATTCGACCCTGAAATCATCTACAACTCTATCAAGAAATACATTCCAGATTTCGAGATGGAATACAAGATAGATCCTATCAAACAAGCCATCGCAAATTCTTGGCCTAACAGCTTGGACGACACATGCGCCCGCAACGAATGGGGCTGGAGTCCTAAGTACGACCTCGATAAAATGACAGTAGATATGATAGAGACGTTGAGAGTGAAATTGGCTAAAGGTTAATTAGGAAAGGCCTTCAATTAATTTTATGATAAAAAAGCCGCATCAACATTCTTTTGTTTTTTAGTAAGTATTGTTGATGCGGCTTTACTTTTATTGTGTAACTGGACGTATTGGACATCCTTGACCTCTGTCTTTCCATCCAGGAACGTAATGTACATTGCTTCCGATTTGAAAAGCGATCGCACCAAGGCTAGCTGGAGTGGAACTCCAATAACGTCCTCCGCTGCCTTTATCAAAAATCCTTACATCGTAACAATACCCAGCTGCTGGTAGGAAAATACTATTATCATTTGGACCTGTGACTTCGTAGCCGTTAACACCATTTTTCGTCGTCCATGTCCAAGTACATTCACTATTCAGCTCCTCAAACTCAGCTTTCGTTGGCATTCTCCATGTGCTTCCCCACTTTAATCTGGCGACATCAAATTTAGTATTACCGCTTATATCTTTCATGTCATAACCACATGTAGCACAACCTTTACCGTTATAGTACTGCGATTTTGTTTTAGTCTCGCCCCATGCATAATAATCACCATAATCTTCAGGAGATCTTGCTCCTACATTATATGTTGCCCATTTTAAGCCAGAAGGCAAACCAAGGTCAACATACTCATGACCATTTATTTCATTAAAGCTCAACACTACATCGTTATCGCCGCCACTCTTAGAAACATTTATAGTTTTACTAACTTCCTTAGAATTTCTGATAGCTTTAACGGTATGGCTTCCATAAGGAAGTTCTTCGGTCAACGGAGATATTCCTAAATAATTACCATCTACATAAATATCATCGCCGTATTTACCGGTAGAGATGGAGATGTTTTTACCTACATATCGTAAATTCTCGTCTATCGTTAAGGTCTGACCTTCTTTTAATGTGATGGTTTTTGTCTGAGTATAACAGTCTTCTTTAGCAAGTCTCAAATTATAGGTTCCAGCTGTCAAACTGTTGATAATATTCGGCGTTTGTCCATAATACTTATCATCGACATAAATATTAACATTTGAAGGATTTGTCTTTACTATAAGATTCGCTTCTTTTACAGGTGCTGGTTCTACAATTGGAATATATGACAAAACCATTTCATAGCCGCAAAAATCTTTCAAGTCGTATGGTAATGTAAATTCCGTCTTGCCATAATCAGGATGATGTATTTCTATGAAAGTAGCGGCTTGAGCAGAAAGATAAAGATATATCTCAGAAGGCTCAATACGAACATCGAAATACGTTTCTAAGTTACCATTAAACGTGATTTTTCTTCTTTCTTGAGCAGAGATGTTTTCTGTTGAAATCTTTATCAGCGCCATTGGTTTGTCATTATCATCATAATGGTCGTTTTTATCCATCATCAGAAAACCCTCAATCTGATGAAACGAACCTTCTTTTACCTTAAAGAAGTCATTCTGTGCAAAAACATTCAACGAGATGAATATCGATATAGCAAGGAATAATTTTTTCATAATGATTTTTTAAATTAATTATTTTTCACCCAAGTCTGCGATCTTCCGACCCAGCCTCGTTTGTCGAGAGAACCTCGCAAGGTGATGGTGTTGTCTCCTGCGTTGTAAGAAATCTTAGCGTAGTAAGTCTTCTTTGACTCTGGTTCATAAACAGTACCGCCTTTTAACATACCATCTTCAGCCTTCATATCTTTTACGATAACCAATCCTTTATTTGGACTGTTTGGATTTTCAACGCCATCTTTAAAAGCCTTGATAATCTGTCCGTAATAGATACCATCTTCACCTTGATAAATATTAACAAGAGCCTTTATTGCGCCTGATTCATCATCAACGGTATACCATTCACCTACGATTTTGTCGATTTGTGCTGTAGCAAATAATGAACTAAACACTAATGCTAGTAATAAAAAACATTTTTTCATAATTCTCATTTTTATTGGTTAAACAATCAGTTTTCAATTTTCAATTTTCAATTTTCAAATTCACCTCACCCACGTCTGCGATCTTCCGATCCAGCCGCGTTTATCGAGAGAGCCTCGTAATGTAATCGTGTTATTTTCCTTGTTATAATATATTTTTCCGTAATAATCTTTCTTACCTTCGGGTTCATAGATGATACCATTTTTCAGCATACCGTCGTGTTCTTCCATATCTCTTATGACGACCATATTCTCGAAGCCGGTATCTTTCAGTTCCTGTCCTTTCCAAAATACTTTCAAGATCTTTCCGTAATAAAGGCCGTTATCTCCCTGATAGAATTCTACGATACCTTTGGTTTCGCCCGTCACATCATCGACGGTCCGCCATTCGCCCAATATCTTTTCAACCTGAGCCGATGCCAGCATTGAAGAAAAAATGAGTGTTATTAATATAAGGTGTTTTTTCATTTTTTAAATTAAGATTACGGACCTTGCCAATAATTTTCAATTTTCAATTATCAATTTCTCAATCACTTCCGGATAATGTTTATATTCCAGAGTATGGATTTTAGCCGCCAGGCTGTCAGGAGTCTCGCCTTCTTCAAGAGCTACGCTAGCTTGAAAAATGATGTCACCACTGTCATAACATTCATTAACATAATGTATTGTGATACCTGAAACCTCTTCTTTAGCAGCTACAACCGCCTCATGGACATGTTCGCCGTAGAATCCTTTGCCGCCGTATTTCGGCAACAAAGCCGGATGAATATTTACGATTTTATTTGGGAACGCATCGATGAGATGTTTTGGAAGAAGCCACAAGAAACCTGCGAGTACGATAAGGTCAATATCTTGATTCACAAGTTCTTTTGTAAAATCTTCACTTTTAAACTCCGCTCTATTAACAAGTCTGCATGGGATTCCGAGGTTTTTAGCTCTCTCTATCGCATACGCATTAGGATTGTTACAAATCACGTTAACGATTTCAATTTCAGGATTCTCAGCGAAATATTCCGCTATTCTCTGTAAATTAGTGCCTCCACCTGAGACAAATATCGATAATCTTTTCATATATATTTTATTAATTTTTATTCACATTTAAGACTCTTACAATCTCATTCGGTTCCATATCAAACCAAATTATACACTCATTGCCGGAATGCGATTTCCTTTTGTTAAAAGATTTTTCGTTATCCAACGACATTTCACTAACAGAAATCAAAGATAAGCCTTTTATCGTTTCGTTGTTATTATTTTTTAACATTATGCTTCCATCTTCATTTATTCTATATTCCAATCGAGCCAGTTGCCACTGATATGTCATATAATCAGCTATTGTCGTTGGGAGTAAAAGATGCTTCTCACGCATATTAGCGATTCTTTCAAGAGAGTTGTTAAGTCCTTCTTTAGCAATGATTTTACCATTTTCCTTTTCCCAAAAGCCACGTTCTTCCGTCACCCAAGGCGCATAGATATGTGTTATGAAGACATATCTGAAATCGACCAGTTTATCAAGATTTTCCTGGGAGAGATAATAATTCCAGCCCCAATTTTCGCCAGGTTCCAAGGTATATGGCGTTGACCAAAGCAAAATATCAGGATGAGAAGGATGGCGGCCGAATCGAGGCAGCGGCAACGCATCGCCGAAACCCGGATAAGGACGCATGAGATTATTACTGAACATATAATCCACGAAAGGACGAGGGTGCATCTCTTCATAAGAAGCGTTAAACGGGAACTTCACGCCGTTTTCTTTCCACAAATCATAAACATAATACAATGATAATGAATCCAATCCATCACACACCATATCTTCTCTGTTATTAGAAATCCCGTTGTTGTAGCCATGATCAATCCATGATGGAGACGCAAAGTTCTCTTTCATAAACGCCAGAGCTTCAACCAGATTTTCTTTTGTTGATGTATATTGTTCGGGAGTATGAAGGCAAATATCAAATCCCTTGTGTTTCAATTGTTTCAAAAAATCAAAAAACGCCTCGTCTGTTTTGATAGTAGAATGCAAGCCTGGGAAATCAGAATTTTTCTCGAAGTTTGTGACAGAATCAGGATTATTATAGAACACACTTTTTGTCACCGGAATATCGTAATACACGAAACCACCTATAGCATCATCGGCATTAACAACATCTTCGCTGCCGAAATAAGTCGCCCGATGTGTTTTAATATCCGTCCAATCAGCGTGTTCCGTCCAGATAAACGCAGATTCATAACCTCCGTAAATCGGCATAATACGTGGCAAGTCAGTTTTATCTGTTAAAGAAACGACGAAAGATGAATTCTGCGAGCCACCCTTTTTCACAAAAGCCGACGAATTATCGACATAATAATCCAATGTGTCCAACAGTTCATAACGCATCAAAAGATGATCATAATAATAATCCATATTGATGTAAGCCACCGCATTTCTAACATCGAGCTGTATCGAAGAAACATCATCAGGATGATAAATATTTAACTGCTTTTCTGTCAGATTTAATGTAAAGCCTTCATTATCCAAATAATAAACATCCTGATAATCACAGGAATCCACAAACATATTCCTTCTATATATTATAAAATCATCATTTAGGAAAGGAATTATCAACGAAGATTTCAAGACTCTGACATCTTTGTTAAAAGTTGTTTTTAAATTAAAATTAATATTAGGATTATCAGCGTCGGATGCCGAAACCACGATACTTGCAGTCAGCAAGTCGCATATTTCACGATTTTCAAGACTTCTGAATTCTTGTTTTTCCTCATCGCCTATTTTTTGAAAATCAGAATTTTGTATCTCAACAGTATCATTATCAACGATTAAAGAATAATACAATGACAAAGGTTTTGTGATAACATTATTTTTTTCATCCGCCAATACTATCTTATTTTCTCTTTCCGAATAAAGTATGTTAACAGATTTTGTGTTAAAAACATTTTTCAATTTATTTGGAATTTCAAATTCTTCAACTTCATCAATATATGAAGGAATGTTAAAATATTTTATGTTAAAATTAAAATCATCGATAAGGAATGATTCGTTAACATCATTTAACACATAGCAATTAAGTCTAGAATTTTTAAGAATATCATTAGGGAAGTTCACGGAGCACGAATTCTTATACCACTGATTTTCTGTCACGAAGCCATTTGCCAGAGGGAAAGATTGCCAAAACAAAGTCTTACCGTCTCTCACGACAGAGATGACGAATTTTGAAGCAAGTTGCGACTTCGACTTTATCATCATATCTATATCTATCAATGCATTATCATTTTTAACGCTATCGTCTATAATAAAATCGAAGCCCAAAGCATAAGTCAGATTTGCGGGACATTCGCACACATGATTACCAGAGAAAGCAGCGTTATTTTCAACACGATGCATATTCTTCCATATCGAATTTCCACATTCCGTCTCAAAATCGTTAAAGAAATTTTGTAAATTATCCGAAGCTAGACGAGCGTCACTGTAGTCACGACAACTCACAAATGAAATCATCAACGATAACAATAACGATAAAAAAGATATTTTTTTAGTAAAATCAATCATATATTTTTATTTTCCATTCGCCGTTTACGACTTTTAAAACATTGTAAATCATAGCTTCTATAGTATAATCTTGGGGATAAGCAACTATCGGAGCCAGATTTCCAATTTGTTTGGAAATATACTTAAAAAAACGATTGTCGGAGAAGATTTTTCCTGACAAAATAATGGCATCTATTTCAGCATCGAGGCTCACATAATGAGAGGCTATCTCTTTTGAAATTTGGTAAGCCATGACTTCAAAAACGAGTTTTGTTTTCTTGTCATTCTTTGCTTTTTCCATTATTTCATCGTATGAATTCGTTGAGAGATAATAGTTAAAGGTAGCGTTTTTGTTAATCAGGTTTAACATTTCGTCTTTGGTATAATGCTTTTTAAACATCATATCAATCACATTGGATATAGGCATTGTTCCTGTTTCAAAAAATCCCATTGGGCCGAATCCCATATAAGCCTGATTCACATCTACAACACGCCCTTTTTTATGAGCAGCCACCGAGACATTTCTCTCACCGACATGACAAAATACGATATTCAAATCGTCATAATTTTTATTAACAGATTCTGCATATTTCTTCGACAAATATTTATGCACCAATGCATGGAAAAGAGATTTTTTTCTTGTGACAGGATGAGAGAAAAAACTCGCCAATTCCGAGCGCTCATCGACGGAAGCGGGATCTACGACCAAAGACTTCACTCTCAATGTATTTGCGATAGTAAACGCCAAAAGTCCGCCCATATTTATAATATCCTCGCCGCCAACACCATCCAAAAGATCGCTCACCATATTCTTATCAATATCATAAACTCCTGATTCACATGGCATAAGCAAGCCTCCTTCAGCGACCACATATTTTATTGATTTTATATCCACCGCATCACGGCGAAGTTGATACATTATCGCATCCCGACGAAAAGGGAGCTGGTCTGTGATATTATCCGTCAAGGCGAAATCATCCTTAGAATGTTCAATATCACATTGATAAACAATATTATAATCCTCACTTACAGCGATTTTAGTGTAATACATTTCTGGACAGATGGCAAGAATCATTGTTGACATAAAACATAATTTTAACAATTCAACAATAAAAAAGCGATAAAGTTTAAACTTCATCGCTTTGTATTTTAGATAAATTAGAATGAGGCCAAATCAATCCACGTTGTCGTGTAAGAAAGAATTGCTTTCGCGCAGTCCCTTATCTCTGTTTGACGAATAAGTTGACAGTTCTTGTTCATCTTTATTAAAGATATTCAAGCCCTTACGCATATAAGCAGGCTGACTTTCCATCTCTTCTATGCTAGACATCGACCTATAATTAAAGTTCATGTTAAGAGACGACAAGCGTTGACGGCGGAGCAACTCCTGCTGACTAAGATTATTGTTATCTTGTTCTGTATCGACCTTATGTCTTACCAATGTTTGAGTCTGAGTATCAGCGCAGTCTTTCACATAAGACCTTATTCCCAAATCATCGTCGTCATCATTTTTAGAGAATGGATTTTCATAGACACGGTTTCTTTGTGCGTCTTGTCCCGCATTTCTTTCTGAAGAAGTATTAACTTGAGGTTTAGGATTATTAACATAACCGCCTCTATTATCCTCATCATCTTCGTTATAGAGTTTATGCACGACTTGTGGTTTATTCTCTTTTTCAGAAGGTTCTGCGAGCGGAGTCTCGATTTTTCTTTTATCGATGACTTTTATTTCCGGTTCTGCTACTGGAGTTTCTTCTTTTACGACAGGTTCCGGTTCTTCCAAAGGACGATTTTTAGGAGTTGTGAGATCGAAGTACATATTATGTATATTATGCACTTTTGCGTTACCATCATTATCATACAACGTATGATGTTTGTCGTCCTTTTCGTTGAATCCAGTAGCGATAAGAGTAACATTGATACCGCTTCCAAGAGAAGCATCTTCACCGTTACCCCAGATCACCTCTGAGCAATTACCAGTAGCATCTTGCACATACTCAGTTATTTCCATAACTTCATCGAGTGATACCTCATCATTTCCCGAGGTGATATATATGAGTATATTTTTAGCGCCTTTTATGTCGGAGTCGTCCAATAGTGGAGAATGGACTGCCTCTTCCACGGCTCGCAAAGCTCTGTCCTCACCCTCAGCATATCCCGATCCCATGATAGCCTTGCCGCTATTACGCATGACAGTATTAACATCTTGGAAGTCAACGTTAACATAACCTGTGACCGTAATGATTTCGGCTATACCTTTAGCGGCTGTTTTAAGCACGTCGTCAGCTTTTTTAAAAGCCTGAGTCAGTTTCATATCGCCGTATTCATCACGGAGTTTGTCGTTACTGATAACAAGAAGAGTATCAACATGTTTTCTCAGTTCAGTTATACCATCGAGAGCTTGTTGCTGGCGTCTTTTTCCCTCACAGCTGAAAGGCATTGTAACGATACCCACTGTCAGGATGTCTAGTTCTCTTGCCACAGAAGCCACGACAGGAGCAGCTCCTGTTCCTGTTCCGCCGCCCATACCAGCGGTGATAAACAACATCTTAGTATCTTCGCCCAATATTTCACGTATCTCATCTTTGGTTTCCTCCGCTGCTTCACGGCCGACAGCTGGGACGTTACCGGCACCGAGAGTGCGTTTTCCGAGATGCACTTTCATCGCCACCGGGCTTTTTTCAAGAGCCTGATAATCAGTATTACAAAGTATAAAATCGACACCTTGGATACCTTCGGTAAACATGTGAGTAACAGCATTACTACCGCCACCTCCGACGCCAATAACCTTAATAATATTAGGTCTTTCTTCCCTAGTATCGAATTTAATCAAATCTGTCATGTCAGTTTATGTTTATTCCGTTATGTTTTTGTCCAAATTTTCCGACTTAAATATTTTTGATATGGAAGTAATGATATTTTGCAACGAGAAGCCGCCTGTTTTTCCACTTGGTTCCTCTTTTTCTGTTTCAGTTTCAGATTTAGCTGGTTCTGAGATAGGTTCGTTTGTTGATCCATCAAGAGTTCTACCTCTTTTACGGTCATTTTCGTATTTAGCGATACCTTCTATAACAAGGCCGATACCTGTTGAATACAAAGGACTTGCCAAATCTTCTGAAGTCTCATTTGCCAGATATTCATTAGGATAGCCCAATCTGACTTCCAGTCCAGTCTTAAACTCAGCGAGTTGGCGGATATGTTTCATCATTGCGCCGCCGCCTGTAAGCACAATACCGGCTATAAGTTTATGTTCCGAATTGACTTTCTGTATTTCAAAATTAACGAGGTCGAAAATCTCTTCGAGACGCGCTTGGATTATATTAGCCAAGTTTTTGAATGAGATCTCTTTAGGGTCGCGGCCACGTATTCCTGGGATTGAAACGACTTCATCTTCGCTGTTTTCGCTCGCCACCGCCGAACCGAATTTAACTTTGATTTCTTCGGCGTGTTTTTTAATGATCGAGCAGCCTTGACGGATGTCTTCTGTTATGATATTTCCTCCGTAAGGTATGACAGCTGTATGATAAATAATTGAGTCGTAAAAAACTGCGATGTCGGTAGTACCGCCACCTATATCCACGATAGCCACACCGGCTTCTTTTTCATCCTCGCCTAAAACAGCTGAGGCCGACGCTATCGGTTCAAGTATCATGTTTTCCATCTCAAGGCCAGCTTGTTCGATACATTTCACGATATTCTTGACAGCGACAGTCTGTCCGATAATGACATGGAAGTTAGCCTCTATCTTATTGCCCAGCATACCTTTAGGATGACGGATTCCAGGTTCGCCATCGACGATATATTCCTGAGGAATTACGTTGATGATCTCTTCTCCAGGAGAGATGCCGATCTTGTACATGTCGAGTTTAAGCTTATCGAGTTCCTGATCTGATATTTCAACTTCAGCGTTTTCTCTGATAAGTACGCCCCGATGCTGAAGGCTTTTTATATGATGGCCTGCTATACCTACGTTAACGCTTTTAATATCAACTTTCGACTGTTCCGATGCCTGGGCGACAGCGCGCTTTATCGCATCGACGGTATCTTCGATGTTAAAGACCATACCTCTCTTGACTCCGATAGATTCAGTCTTTCCATAACCTCGTATCTCTATCTTACCATTAGGCATTTTTTCTCCGACTATACACGCAATTTTAGTCGTGCCAATATCAAGACCAACTATATAAACAGGTTCACTCATTTTTTCTTACTTTTTATTTTGGTACAAACCACTTGGTTTTTATAATTCAAATTTATCTCTTTATATCCATCAAGTTCAGGATTTCCTTGCATCTTATCAAAGAAATGCCTCATCTTGACAAGTTTTTCTTTATTATTATTAACATCGCCAAAGATAACAATAATATTTGTGTTATTCATGGAAAAAATATATTTTTTATTTTCATCATGGTAAATTTGTTTAACACAACATTTCGCATAATCATTATCCAGGACATCGTTAATCAGGGCGAAAGTCTCGGGCAGCTCTGACTCAGAATAAATCTCGTCATTAACATTACCGTATTCCTTAATCGGGAAATCTATTCCGCTCACCACAAGAAGATGCGGCACGTATTTTTCACTTACAGGGAACATATTTCCTTCATTATCAACATAGACTGATTGTCTTTTTTTATTATACACACGTGCTATGGGCTCACATTCTTCTATTTCAACGTCGAGATACGTTTTCAGGTTAATGCTAGCTTTGGCATCTGTCACCCACGGTATCGCCATCAATCCATTCACCACAGAATCCACGGGAATATTCTTAATCTGCTGATTATTAGCCGTATCGCATATATCCATAATCATCTTATATGTTTCCTCATAATCGATGAATCCTTTATCGACATTTCTTGATATTGTCAGATTAACATCTTTCAGATTATCGTTGAAATGATCATGTATGCAATATACCGACATTGCCACGACGAGCGTCAGCGTGAGGATCAGCAGTGATATGTTAATGAATTTTCTCATTGTTCCAGCAGTGTTTCTATTTGTGGCACGAATCTGTCTATGTCGCCGGCGCCCATTGTCACCAACAGTTCCGGTTTCATTTTTTCTATTACATCCAGCAGTTCATTTTTTTGGCAGATACGTTTTTCCGGGCAAGATATTTTTTCCAGCAGCACTGAAGACGTCACTCCTGGCATTGGTTTTTCGCGAGCCGGATAGATTTCCATCAGCAGCAGTTGGTCGGCGAGCGAAAGAGCCTCTGCGAATTCTGCCATGAAATCGTATGTCCTGGAAAACAGATGCGGCTGAAATACCAAAGTCATTTTTTTATCAGGGAATATTGTGCGCACAGCTTTCAACGACGCCTTAATCTCTTCAGGATGATGAGCGTAATCGTCGATATAACACACTTTATCGTTTTTCACTCTTATGTCGAAACGACGCAGCACTCCTTGAAAAGCAGCCAGGCCTTCTTTTATGGTTTTCATTTCCACATTCAGTTGCAGACATGTGATGATAGCAGCCAAGGCATTCAGAACATTATGTTCTCCAAAGAGTTGCATCTCATATTCTCCCAAGCAGAGTCCTTCTGTAGTCACGACGGAAAACTTCGTCAGGCCATCTTCCACCCTGACATCACGAGCCATTACATCGGCGTTCTCCAATCCGTAAGTAAGTTTTTTTCTGTCAGTTTTGATTGGAAGATCTTGATGACAAATCACTACTCCATCAGCATCTGTTTTCTCGACGAACTGGTTAAACGCATCCACAACCTGATTCTTATCTCCGTAAATATCAAGATGATCGGCGTCTATAGACGTGACGACACTTACATGCGGCGACAGTTGCAAAAACGATCTGTCAAATTCATCGGCTTCCATCACAACCATCTCGTCGTTTTCGTCACCTATTATGACATTACTGTTAATATTTTTAGCGATTCCTCCGATAAAAGCCGACATCGGTTTTTGGGCATGATGTAAAAGACATGATATTAAAGACGTTACCGTCGTCTTGCCGTGACTACCAGCCACAGCGACCGTCTTACACTGACGAGATATTTCACCCAAGACCTGGGCTCTTTTCATAATCTTAACGCCTTTTTCTCGGAGATGATTAAGTTCCTTTGAATCGGTTGGTATCGCCGGTGTCAATATCACGAAATCAATGTTTTCTGGTATCAGTTCAGGATTATCTTCATAATGAATATTCATGCCTTCTTCTTCCAATTTCCTTGTCAGCGGCGAAGGTGTCTTGTCATATCCAGCGACATGGCAGCCTTTACTATAGAAATAACGAGCCAAGGCGCTCATCCCGATACCGCCGATACCCAAGAAATATATGTTCTGTTTAGCAATCTTATTCATCACAATTATTTATTTAATATCATTTCTATCTGATCCACAATATCTTCAGCAGCATTAGGTTTAGCGAATCCTGCGATATTGACTTTCATTTCATTTTGTTTCTCCTCGTTTCTCAACAATTCAAACACTGTCGGAAGCAGCTCTTTTTCAGTCTCAGAGTTTTTCACTATCATAGCAGCTTTAGCATTGACGAGGCTCATGGCGTTTTTGGTCTGATGATCCTCCGCAGCTGTCGGCAACGGCACAAAAACGACAGCTTTGTTCAAAAGGGAAAGTTCTGAGATTGACATCGCTCCCGCACGTGATATCACCACATCGGCTGCCGCATACGCCAAGTCCATCCTGTCAATAAAGACCGTGCATTTTATCCTTTCCTGAAGTCCGTTTTCAATCACTTCCTGCACAGCCTTTTCATAATATGGCTTACCTGTCTGCCAAATCATCTGATAATCATTATCCTTGAACGAAGAAAGTTGTGCAGAGATGCCTTTGTTGATACCAAGAGCGCCCTGACTACCTCCCACCAACAATATCGTTTTCTTATCAGGACGAAGGTCAAAATATCCAAGTGCCTCTTCCTTCCTATCATCAGCAGGAACTATATTGTTTCTCAAAGGATTACCTGTAACGACAATTTTATCTTTAGGGAACCACTGTTCCATATTTTCATACGCCACACATATTTTGGCAGCTTTTTTCGCCACTATTTTATTTGTTATTCCAGGATACGAATTCTGTTCTTGTATGACGATCGGAATATTCATGGAAGCGGCTGTTTTCATCGTAGGGCCGCTAGCGAATCCGCCTACACCGACTACTATGTCGGGTCTGAATCTCTTCAGTATCTTCCTCGCTTTCATCATGCTACTGACAAGCTTAAAAGGAAAGCTAAGGTTATCCAATGAAAGTTCTCTCTTAAAGCCACTAATCCACAATCCTTCAATAGGATAGCCAGCTTTAGGCACTCTATCCATTTCCATTCTGTTTTCCGCACCTATAAAAAGTATCTCGGCTTGAGGAAAACGTTTTTTCAAGGTATCAGCGATTGCTATAGCAGGAAAGATATGACCTCCTGTACCACCGCCACTAATTATCACTTTCGGTTGTCGCGAGTTCATTTTTTCTTTCATTTTTCTTGTTTATTTCTTTTGACACACTTAATATTATTCCAAAGGAGCAACCCGTAAACAGCAAGGACGTGCCGCCCATACTTATGAATGGCAGCGGCTGCCCCGTAACAGGGAATATTCCGACCGCCACGCCCATGTTCACCATCGCCTGCATGACAAGCAGAAACGCCAGTCCGAATGCAACGAAACCTCCGAACGACTGCGGTATAGTGACCATGATTCTTATGGCACGATACAGCAATATAAGGTAGAGCATCACCACGAAAGCGCCTCCTATCAGTCCGTATTCCTCCACTATTATGGCATAGATGAAATCAGAATACGGATGCGGCAGATAATTACGCTGCGTGCTTCTTCCGGGAGCCTTTCCGAACAATCCGCCACCGGCGATCGCTATCTTCGACTGTATCGACTGGAAATCTTCTGCGTTTTCTTCTTTGGCAATCTGTTCCTCATCTTTTTCCTCATCCTTAAACTTCTCGACAAAACTTTCTATACGTTGTACCCAGACACCGGTTCTTCCCTTATCCTCAGCCACATTCAACACTATTATGATATATATGCTCATTATGACAATGGCTGTGGCAAAAAACGTCATCAGATATTTCATGTTGATACGGCCTACGAACAGAAGCACCATGCTGCTGGCGAACAATATGCCTGCTGTCGAGAAATTTTCCGGAAATATCAGTCCGACTATTACCAATACCGGCAGCATCAAAGGCAAGAACGCACTTTTAAAACTTTTTATTTCTTCTTGTTTGATTGTCAGTTCTCTTGCCAGATAACCTATCAAGGCTACCTTCGCGAAGTCGCTACTCTGAAACGAGACGCCGAAAACACGCACCACGCGCTGAGCCTCATTGAGATCCGCTCCGAAAAACAAGGTATAAGCTAACAAAGGTATTGAAATCCAAAACGCTATCTGGAACAACTTTGAATAATAAGTATATTTCACCAGATGTGCCGCATAAACGGCGCACAATCCGAAGACCAATGTCACAGCATGACGCAACAGAACGTATGTATTGTTACCGTCGAACTTAGCGTTGGCATACGTTCCCGTAGCGCTATATACCGCCAGCAAAGACGCCAGCGCCAGCATCGCCACTATCATCCAGATGACTCTGTCTCCCTGAAACAACTTATTAAACAGCTTCATTTTTTTTATTTTAAAGAATGGACATATTGTTTGAACTCATCGCCTCTTTCATCATACGTGCGACCGTCTCTGACGTGCATCGCTGGAGAGAACATCACGTTATCACCGGATTCCGACATCAACGATGCCTGAGCGACAGCCTTCGCCAAAGAATCACAAGCCACGATATTATCCTTCAGAATATCACCATAGACGCGCATATATTTATCGGCGTTCTCACCTATACATATTATAGCCTTGACATATTTCCTGACCTGAGCCATGAGTTCGTCGCAGTCATTATTGTCGGCGTATGTTATCCAAATCATAGGAAGATGCAAGTTATCGAACGAGAACCATGTTGATTCTGTTGAACATGCCGCCGAGTCGTCATAATATGTCACGCCGTCGATGACGTCAACAAGTTCATATCTATATTTCACGTTTTCAAAATCGCAGAAAGCCTGTTTTATGCTTTCTTTTCTTATCTGACTCATTTTTGAAGAAATGGTAGCCGCCGTTGTCATTGCAGCTGTTCTTCTTCCCTGTTTTGCCAATTGTTCTAATGTCATAATGCCTATATCTTTTTTCTATACTTATCTAATTTTCAACGTCAATATTGCTATCGCTGCTAATATTATGCTCACGATCCAGAAACGGAACGTAATTTTTGTCTCATGGTAAAGTTGCGAAGATCCTTTGAACACCACCTTACATCCAGGATCGTTTTTCTCCACCAACGCCATTGATGTCCTGTAATGATCATGCACCGGAGTTCTTTTCCAAAGGCGCTGCTTGACACCTTTTCTTTTTCCCGACTTGTAATAGAATTTCTGCAATATCACAGACAAGCTTTCCCATAAGAACACGCCGCATATCAGAGGGAGCAACAATTCCTTGTGAATTATAATGGCCGACACCGCTATGATTCCGCCTATCGTCAGGCTGCCGGTATCGCCCATGAATATCTGCGCAGGATACGAGTTATACCAAAGGAATCCTATCAAGGCACCGACGAAAGCGCACATAAACACCACGACTTCCTCAGTTCCAGGGATAAACATGATATTGAGATAATCCGCCATCATCACATTACTCGAGACGTAAGCCAGGATTCCAATGGCGACACCCATTATCGAGGAGTTACCCGCCGCCATTCCGTCCATTCCGTCGTTGAGGTTGGATCCGTTTGACACCGCCGTCACGACGAAGACCGTCATTATCACGAAGAAAATCCAGCCTGCCCAATATTTGTAAGGTTCGCCCATGAAACCAAACAGGTCTGAATAATTCAGGTTGTTGTCTTTTATGAAAGGTATTGTGGTTCTTGTCGATTTAACGTCAGGAGTCTTAACCACAATCTCCTTATTATCTTCTATTTTGGTTTCCACTTTCTCGTTCATCACGGCCGCCGGACTGAAACGAAGTGTAAGTCCTACTATAAGTCCCAAAAGTATCTGAGCAGCGACTTTATACCATCCGTTGAGACCGTCTTTTTTCTTCTTGAAAGTCTTGATATAATCGTCGGCGAAGCCTACCGTTCCCAGCAACACTGTCGTTATTATCATCAGGATCATGTAGGTGTTTTTAAGTTTTCCTATCAGGAGACAAGGTATCAGGATAGCCGTTATAATGATGAGTCCGCCCATTGTAGGCACTCCTTTTTTCTGGGTGTTGAACGGATCGATACTTTCATCTCTCTGAGTCTCTGAGATCTGATGTTTTTTAAGTAACTTAATGAAATATTTTCCGAACCATATTGATATTACCAACGACAATATTATTGCGAACAAGGCACGGAATGTCACGTAAGTAAACATGCCTGCGCCTGGAAAGTCGCAGCATTGGTTCAAATAATCAAACAAATAATACAGCATCTCTGATAATTTTATTTTTCGTTAAACGCCTTTGTCAATTCTTCCACATCATCGAAATGATATTTCACACCTTTTATATCCTGGTAATTCTCATGTCCTTTTCCGGCCACCAATATGATGTCGCCTTTTTTAGCGAGCGCCACCGCCGTTCTTATGGCTTCTCTTCTGTCTGTTATACACAGCGCTCTGTTGTAATATTCGCCGCTAACTCCGGCACGCATCTGTCTTATTATCTCTTCCGGTTCTTCAAAACGAGGGTTGTCGCTGGTGATGATAAGTCTGTCGCTCTTCGCCACCGCTACCGCCGCCATCTCAGGTCTTTTGGCAGCGTCTCTGTTGCCGCCTGCGCCAGCTATCGTTATAAGTATCTCATTATGAGTCCTTATCTCATTTATCGTATCCAAGACATTCTTCAAAGCGTCAGGTGTATGAGCATAATCCACAATTCCGACTATGCCACTTTCCGACTGGACCACCTGGAAACGTCCTGGAGCACTTTGTAACTGACTTACGCCTTTCAGCAAATCATCATCATCCATGCCCAACAACGAAGCCGCTCCGTATATGGCGAGCAAATTACTTACATTGAATTTTCCGACCAAAAAGGTTGATATGTTATTTCTGTTGATTTTCAGCTCCATGCCATCAAAATAACTTTCCATGACAACACCCTTAAAATCAGCATCATTTCTTAAAGAATAAGTCTTCTTTAAGGCTTTCGTATTCTGAAGCATCACCATACCGTTTTTATCATCAAGGTTTGTAAGCGCAAACGCTGATGAAGGAAGATTATCGAAGAACTTCTTTTTAGCGTCACGATACGCAGCCACAGTCTTATGATAATCAAGATGATCATGTGTGAGATTGGTAAATATTCCACCTTCAAAAATCAGGCCCGCTATTCTATCCTGATCAACGGCATGAGAACTGACTTCCATAAACGCATATTCACAACCAGCCTCAACCATCTTACTCAGCATCTCATTGATTTGCAACTGATCGCCAGTGGTATGTGTAGAAGGTACGACTACATTGTTTATTCTGTTTTCTATTGTGGATAACAATCCGCAAGGATAGCCTGCGTTAAAGAAAAGCCTGTATAACAACGTCGCTATCGTTGTCTTTCCATTAGTTCCGGTAACACCCACCAGACGAAGTTTTTCCGACGGTCTTCCGTAAAATTCAGAAGCCGCATAACCCAAAGCCTTAGCAGTATTATCGACGACATAATAAGTAACATCATCGGCAACATTTTCAGGAATATGCTCACACACAACGACTTTACATCCTTGCTCTATCGCTTTGAAGATATAATCATGACCATCGACCTGAGTACCTTTGACAGCAAAAAAAGCGACTTCATCCGCTGATTTTCTCGAATCAAAAACAAGACATGATACTTCCCTATCATCTCTGCCAACGACATCAATGACGTTACATTTTATTAATATGTCGCTTATCTTTTTCATTTTGAACTTAAAGTTAAATTAATGACACTTCCTTTTTTCAATTCCGCATCTGGATTTACCGACTGAGATTTCACCTTACCGTAACCATCGAACCTGACTTTCCAACCCATTGATTCCAAAACACATACAGCATCTGTAATATTCATTCCCTTCACATCAGGTACCTTCGTTTCATCCATCTCGACAGGTTTGACATAAACCACGTCGTCTGTCTGCTCAACAGTAACCCAATCTTTGTTATCCGTATCATCCACAAACGAAATATTTTCGATATTGCAATAATCCAAGAAATCGTTAAAATACACCATCGAGGCATTTGTCAAAGAATTGCAATCTGCTTCATATTCACCTTGTTCATTGACCACACCAAGACGTGTAGCATACACTTTTTCAGCGAGTTCCTTAAACACAGGGCCCGATACCGAGCTTCCGTAATATCGTTTTCCTCTAGGATTGCTGACCACTATTATGCACGAATATTTCGGCTCGTCGGCAGGAAAATATCCCACGAATGTAGCGGTATAGTTTTTCTTGTTATATCCGGCGGAACCTTGTGAAATCTGAGCCGTTCCGGTCTTACCTGCGACAGAAAATCCAAGTTTACTCATATTCTTAGCAGTTCCATTCTCGACGACGCCTTTCAGCAAATCCTGCAATGTTGCAATTGTATTTTCCGAAGCGATACGTTCATTTATCACTATCGTATCAAACGTCTGTATCACCTCATTACCATGACGTATTTCTGTAACAAACTGAGGCTTAACCATCACTCCGTCATTAGCTATGGCATTATAAAACGTCAGTATCTGTATCGGTGTCAGCATCACCTCATAGCCTATCGACATCCACGGCAGCGACAATTTCGACCATCTTTTATCGCTCGTAGTCTTTATATCAGGTTTAGCTTCACCTTTAATGTCAAGATTCAAAGGCTCATTGATTTTGGTCTTGTAGATATTCTCGATATACTTATCAGGATTCTTTTCAAAAGCGTCGAGCACCAAAGTCGCGAATGCGATATTCGACGACTGTTCGAAAGCATTACGTATTGTCGTATATCCATTTTCATCTGTAACGCGATGAGAATCACGCATCGTTCTTCTATAAAACACCTTATAATCGGTCGTTCCGAGATAGAGTTTGTCATCCACGTTAAGATTCGGATTATTTTCCAGCAGCGACACCATCGTCACTGCTTTGAAAGTAGAACCCGGCTCGACATTATGACGTAAGGCGAAGTTATAAGCTTCCTCATACTCGTTCTTCTTTTCATTATAGCTCAGCGACGCCATCACTTCCACGAAGCCTGATTTCACGTCCATAAGCACCACGCAACCCTGAAGAGCGTCATTTTCTATAAGACATTTTTTCAGAGCGTTTTCAGCAACATCCTGTATTTCAATATCTATAGATGTATAAATATCATCACCGTTCACAGGATCGACATTATCAGAAGAAGGCATCGGCATCCAGAAATTACCGTTAATGCGTCTCACCAACTGCTTTCCGTCGCTGCCTCTCAGATTATCATTATAAGCGCCTTCAAGTCCCACATACACATCACCTTCCTCTCTGACGTAGCCGATAGTACGTGCCGCCAGCTCGCCATAAGGCAGCTCTCTGACATAGCTTCTCTCCGCAATGAAACCGCCTTTATTCTTGCCTTCCCTGAAAATAGGGAACTTCTGCATCCTCTTATATTCGTCGATGGTAATCTTATTAGCCACCTTGACATAACGCCTCTTATTCTGACGCGCATTTTTCAGATAAGAAACATATTGCGATTTCGACTTGTTCTTCAGCATACGGCTCAGACTGTCAGACAATTGAACCACTTCCTTGTTAAACAGAGCCTCATTCACAGAAACAGGATCAAAATAAATGCTATATCTCGGCACGGATGTAGCCAACAAAGTTCCGTTTTTAGAAAACACATTTCCTCTATGAGCTTTCTCATCCCTGATTTTCAATTCCCTTTTACTGGCTTTCTCCAGAAGTTCATCTTTCTCTTTAAGCTGGATTTTGACAATACCCAATATCACCCATACTCCGACAGCGACCACGACGAAATAAACAAAAAACACCCTCCACAAAATATCATTCTTAGGATCGATGTTCATGTTAGACTTCGATTTAAAATCAATCTTCATCGCACCCTCCTTTCTTCTCCACGACGATTTTCCTCAAAGGATCGACAGACTCTTTTATACCTTTGTCTTTCAACATGTTCGCCATATTAGACTGTTTGGTAATCTTCGTTATCTCCGATTTCAGATACACATATTCGACATGAAGATCCTCCACTCTACGATTAGTCTTCTCTATGTCACGGCTCACGTCTTCAGCGATGTAAATATTTGTTATATACACCATCAACAACAAGACCACATACAAAAAGAAAGGAAACAGATTAACGAATCCGTCCTTGGAAAAAATATCGCCGCCCATCACGTTAGCGATGATTCTGTTATATTTATTCCCTTTTTCAGGTGTGACATCAGTCTTGCCGACGTCACCGCCTTGAGCAGCAGCGTCTTCTATCGGGGCAGCGTCTTTAGAATCTAAATCATCAGACTTTCTGTTAAGGTTCCTCATTTCAGCCTCCTTTCCGCCACACGCAACTTGGCGCTTCTCGCCCTGCTGTTAAGCTGAATCTCATCATCTGACGGAATTATCGGCTTGCTCGTCATTAATTTATAAGGTGTAAGCTGATTACCGAAGAAATCTTTTTCCAAAACTCCGTCAGCGTTACCTGTTTTCATAAAATTCTTGACCAATCTATCTTCAAGAGAATGATATGACAAAACAACAAGCCTTCCGCCAGGATTAAGTACATCGGCACATTGACTCAAGAAAATCTCGAGCACTTTCATCTCCTCATTAACTTCTATTCTAAGAGCCTGAAATATCTGTGCAAGCACTTTATTCTCAGAACCTTTAGGCAGAAATCTAGCCACAGCAGCCTTAAGCTCGTCAGTAGTTTCTATAGGTTTAACCTCACGGGCCATCGCTATAGCATCAGCTATAGACATAGCGTTTCTAAGTTCGCCATAACGGGAAAACACCTGGGCAAGCGACGACACGTCATAAGTATTAACGACACCAGACGCATCGACAGACGCATTCTGATTCATCCTCATATCGAGACGACCGTTGAAACGCGTCGAAAATCCTTTCTCAGGAGTATCAAACTGATAAGACGACACGCCGAGATCCGCAAGAATACCGTCAACCTTACCTCCACAATAAAGCTGGACGAAATTTTTCATATAGCGGAAATTCTGCTGAATAAACGTAAAGCGACTGTCATCGATGACATTTTTCGCAGCATCCTCGTCCTGATCAAAAGCATAGAGACGACCATTTTCACCAAGACATTCCAGAATACGACGAGAATGACCTCCGCCACCAAAAGTCACATCAACATAAACACCATCAGGTTTAATATTCAAACCATCGACACTCTCGTTCAACATTACAGGAATATGATACATCTCTTATATTTTTAACATTAACCAATAAAATCACAATCACCCAATTTCGCAGTAAGCATTTCCGCGAATTCTTTTTCAGAAATCTTAGAATCCTCCGCTTCTTTAAGAGAACGATCCCAGATCTGCATTCTATCAATCAAAGATGTCATAACCACATCTTTAACCAGATTCGTCTTTTCCATCAAATCCTTAGGAATCTGAAGACGGCCGTTAGCATCGACTTTCACCATGCGAGCGCCGGCATTGAAGCGGCGAATCAACATCACATTTTCAGCCTTGAACGGATTAAGTCGGCCCAGTTTATCCTGCATGGCACGCCAATCGCTCATTCCAAAAAGCTCAAGACAATCACCAAAAAGGCTAGGACGAAGCACGAAACCGTCTTCAACAACATCACCGAGCTGTTCTTTGAAGCTGCTCGGAAGAAGAAGTCGTCCCTTACTGTCTAATTTACAATAATATTCGCCAATTGGATAATTCATTCTGAAACACTTTTTTCACTCTGTAAAAATAGTGCATTTTTTCCCACTTTACACCACTTTTTCACTAATTTTTTCAAAAAAGTTTTCAACAACATTCCAACATCCAATAAAATCTGAGCATCCAAGAAATTCCGCATCTCAGGAAACCAAAAACCTGATTCGACATCATATTCCGACTTTATGTTTTTATAATTTTAAGCCTCTCGAAAAGTGGCGTTTAAAATTTTCTTGTATTATTTCAATAATTAATTATTTTTGCAAAAAGGAAAAGCGCTTCACCCGAAGGGTTTTGTAATATTGAATATAATGAGTAACAAAGAATCATTACAAATTGACATTGAGAAGATTATTGGAGAGAAGCTTCCTAAGCTAGCCAAAAGACTTCCTCGTTTTGTATTTAACTATCTAAGGAAAATTCTTCATCAGGACGACATAAACGGACTGTTGGTAAGAGCCGACGGTGTTGCCGGGCTGCCTTTTGTTACCGAAACGATGAAGGAATTCAACACGACAGTCAAGGCTGTCGGCCTCGAACACATAAAGACCGACGGACGTTATATAGTAGCCGCCAACCATCCAATAGGCGGTCTTGACGGAATCGCACTTATCGACACGGTCGGCAAGATCAGACCTGATGTCATAACTCCCGTCAACGATTTCCTGCTTTTCGTGCCGAATCTGCGGCCTCTTTTCATTCCTGTGAACAAACTCGGCAGCAACGCCGACAACATCAAGGTTTTCAACGAGACTTTCGCAGGCGACAGAACGATATGCTACTATCCATTCGGATTATGTTCGAGAAAACAAAAAGGCAAAATCATCGATTTGGAATGGAAAAAGACATTCATCACAAAAGCCAGGACTTATCACCGCGACATAGTCCCGACACACATTTCCGGAAGAAACAGCGACTTCTTCTACAACTTGTCAAACATACGTAAGAAACTGGGCATCAAAGCAAATATCGAGATGCTGTTTTTGGTGAACGAGTTCTACAAACAAAAAAACGAGACGCTCACCATAACATTCGGCAAGCCAATTCCGTGGCAGACTTTCGACAAGAGATATTCCGACAGCGAGTGGGCCATGAAACTGAGAAATTTCTCATACAATCTCCCAGGCGACTGCGACCAGACTTTTGACCCAGAAAAAAATTATACAATATAAATTATTATGGAAAACATCATCGAAGCTGTTCCTAGCAGCGACATCATAAAAGAATTGACGGAAGAACGTTTCGTCAGAAAGACCAATTTCGGCAACAACGAGATCTACATCGTAAACGCTCACAATGCGCCTAACACCATGCGCGAGATCGGCCGCCTCAGAGAATTAGCGTTCCGTTCATCGGGCGGCGGCACTGGAAAAAGCATCGACATCGACGAATTCGACACAAGAGACGAAGCCTATTTCGAGCAGCTGATAGTATGGGACCCTATCGAAAAAGAAATACTCGGAGGTTACCGTTTCATAGAATGCAACAAACTAAAAATCAAGAATAACGGACAAGTAGATACTCCTACGTCAGAGCTGTTCTATTACTCAGACGAATTCATAAAGAAATACCTTCCCCACACCATCGAACTGGGACGTTCTTTCATACAGCCTAAATATCAGTCAACTGGCAACGTGAGAAAAAGCATCTTCACGTTAGACAATCTCTGGGACGGACTCGGAGCTGTGCTAAAAGAAACTCCTTCAGCGAAATATTTCTTCGGAAAAGTCACGATGTATTCTCAATACGACAAGGCTCTCCGCGACATGATTCTTTTCTTTATGAAAAAATTCTTCCCTGATAACGATGAACTTATATATCCTTATCCAAATAAGGCCATCAATATCAAAGCTAGAAAAGCCATTATGAGGCTGCGACTTGACGGCAATAATTATCAAAACAGCTACCGCACTCTAAGCAAATACATCCGCGAACACGGCTCCACAATTCCGCCTTTGTTCAACGCTTATATGAGTCTTTCTGCCACAATGAAAACATTCGGCACAGCCATCAACGAACCTTTCGGAAACGTGGAAGAAACTGCGATTCTGATCACAATAGAAGACATTTTCCCGGAAAAAATCGAAAGACACCTTATTTATAATAAAAACGAAAAACCGGAACATTTAAAATAAAAAACTCAGGATTTCAGGAATTCAGGATTTCAAACTCCTGAGATTCTGAATTTCCGAAATCTTGAATTCCTAACTCCTAATTTCTAATTTAAAAAAATGATAATAAGAAAAGCCGCTTTTTTGCAGAGCAATACGAAAGTAGATAAACTACCTTCGGCGAACAAACCAGAATACGCTTTCATCGGCCGTTCTAACGTCGGCAAGTCATCGCTGATCAATATGTTGACAAATAAGAGGCAACTTGCGAAGACATCATCAACTCCAGGAAAAACGATTACGATAAACCATTTTGTCATCAACGACGAATGGTATCTCGTTGACTTGCCGGGATACGGTTTTGCGCAGCGTTCCAAAAAAGACCGCGCTTCATGGAAAGTGATGCTTGACGATTACATCAAAAACAGAAAAAACCTGATCTGTATGTTCGTCTTGGTTGACAGCCGCATCGAGCCGCAAAAAATCGACCTGGAATTTATCAGCCACCTCGGAGAATTACAGATGCCTTTCTCCATCATTTTCACGAAAGTAGATAAGATAAAAGACATAGAACTTCAGAGAAATCTTCAAGTCTATAAAGAAAGACTCGCCGAAGAATGGGAAGAGCTGCCTCCGATTTTCATCACGTCATCGGAGAAAGAAGTCGGTAAAGACGATGTCCTGAATTATATCGACAATCTTAACAACGAATTAAAAGGGGTTTCTTTTTAGGGTTTCAGGAATTCAGGAATTCAGGAGTTCAATGTTTTAGGATTTCAGGGATTCTAAGATTCTGTTTCTAACAATTTCCACATAGACAAGATTGTAAAAACAAGCAACGCTATTCCAGATAACACAACTAATGATATTTTTCTGCAAATACAAACCGTCAACACCCAAAAAAAACTCCTGAACTCCTGAGATCCTAAGTTCCTAAGTTCCTAAGTTCCCGAATTCCTTAACTCCTGAATTATTACTTCCCTTCAAACTTCCTTATCAGTTCTTCAGGAGAAAGTCCCAGATTCTCCAAAGTAGATTTCACATCTTCAACCATCGGATTATCAGGATATTTTTCAATGAATCCGCGATATGTCAGTTCAGCGTTTTTCAAGTCACCGATCATATTTTCATAGACGAAACCTTTGATAAACATCGCCATTGGAGTCATCTCAAAATCAGGATATTTCTCAATCAATACATCAGCGATTTTGACAGCTTTTTCTGGGCCTTCAGCATTTACGCCAACTGCTATATCGAGAGCCTTGAAAAGAAAATCTGGCGACTGCACGTCATTAGGATTTTGTTCTGCAAAAAGAACGTAAGCATCAACAAGTTGAATCACATTATCCTTTGTAGGCTTAGCATCTTTAGCCAACACCTTTGATTCAAGCTCTTCGACATCTTTTACCGACATCTTTTCGCCACACGACAGCATCACCGCTGTCACTAACAACAAAACAAATATTCTTTTCATATTTTCCAATTATGCATTATGAATTATGAATTATGAATTAATTTATCTTCTTCTTTTCGCTGGGAAAATCATTTTATAATCGACAGGGACGAAGCCTTCTGAGATATTGCGCAATTTATTTTTGAGCATCATTTTGCGCATAGGAGCGACTCTGTCGACATAGACTTTTCCTTCGAGATGATCGTATTCATGCTGGATGACACGAGCGCATATTCCGTCGTATTCCTCTTCGTGTTCGACGAAATTTTCATCCAAATAATTGATTGTCACTTTACTAGGACGAACAACATCCTCATTCATATCTGGAAGGCTCAGACAACCTTCACGGAATGTCCAAGTTTCTTCAGAATGATCTACAATTTCAGGATTGATGAACACTTTTTTAAAGCCTTTAGCTTCCGGATATGTTTCCTGGAAAGGGTCGGCATCTATCACGAAAAGCCTTATCGACTTATTGATTTGAGGAGCAGCGAGACCAACGCCTTCTGAATGGTACATAGTCTCGAACATATCATCGATAAGTTTTTGTAATTCAGGATAATCTTGATCTATCTCTTCTGCTACTTTCTTTAAAACAGGATGGCCGTAAGCCACTACAGGTAATATCATAACTTAAAATTTAAAATCTATTTTTCTTAATTGCTTCCGATTCCATATAAGACTGCAAGATGATGGTAGCGCTGATTGTATCGACAAGTGCCTTGTTCTGACGTTGTTTCTTGCCGAGTCCAGCGTCTATCATAGTCTGGAAAGCCATCTTTGACGTGAAACGCTCGTCATGTCGTTTTATTGTCATTTCAGGAAGCGCCTTTTTCAATTGACCGATAAAAGGTTCGATGTAACGACTTGATTCAGAAGGATTATTTTGCATATCTTTCGGTTCTCCTATCACGATAGTCTCGACATTTTCTTTCTTGACATAATCCAAGATAAACGTCAGCAGATCTTTAGTCGCTACTGTCGTCAATGAATTCGCAATTATCTGCAAAGGGTCAGTCACCGCTATTCCGCAGCGTTTCCTTCCGTAATCGATTGCCATTATTCTTGCCATTTCTTAATTTTTGTTTGCAAAGATAATAAATAGTCAACAGACAACGGACAACGGACAACAGATTTTTTAGTTAGAAGTTAGGAATTAGGAGGTAGGAATTGAGGAACTGAGGGTATGAGGATTTTTTTGCGATTCTATAATTATTTTGAAAAATAAATTTTCTAAAAAACTTGTTGTCTTGTTGGCATGTATTCTTGTTGACTTTTTTGTATATTTGATGTAGTTTGATTAAGATTCTTTGAGTATCAAACCATTAAGAAGAACTTGCATGAGAATGGGCAATGGATAAGAAATTGCTAACTTGTTTTGTTACACTATATTCCTCATGCTTTTCAAATAACTCTTT